>JBPPMG010000445.1:0-10040 GCA_051305935.1 Thermoanaerobaculia bacterium | reverse complement strand
GACCGCACGGCGGCGCTTCGCGCCGCGCGCAGGCAGGAGTGCCTGCGCCACATCACTTCACCGTACGTCAAGCCCTAACAGCCGCAGCCCCAGATCCCGCTCGTCCGTCGATCCAGGCTCCGACTCGGAGGGGCGGAACGTGCGGTCGACGCGGATTGCGATCTCGTGTGGCGTGTCGCCCGCTGCAAGCGCGACTTCGACGTCGAACCCCATTTCGACCGGTCTGAGCTGAGCGACAAGCTCGCCGTCGCGCGACACCTCCACGTTGCACGCTCCCGTCGTCTCGCGCGGAAGCCTGAGTTGAAGTGTCGCAACGCGCTCCCTCCCGCTCGCGCCGAGGACCATGCGCGACTCCGCTCCCATCCATCGCCGCGCCGGTGCGATGATCTCGTCGGGATCGTGCCATCCCTCGCCGAACTGCACCATCGATTCCACCAGGACGATCGACACTTCGAAAAAGCGCTCCCGTTCGACTCCGAGAAACGGTTTCCTCTCCCGCCGGAACACTTCCTCTGCTCCGTAGAGATTTCCTTCGGCAACGAGAATCGCCTCGCTCCCGTCGCGCGCGAGCGGAACATCCTCGACGTGCCGGACCGATTCGATCTCGAAGCGAGAAAGCTCGAGGCGGGCCATCGCCGAGGTCGATCCCTCGGTCGCCCAGATCTTCGTCCTCGCAGGATCGCGACTCGCCGCTACCTGCCGCATCGCCGCAATCGGCGGTGAATCGGTCGTGCGCAGTATCTCGATTGCCGGCAGCGTGCGTGCTACGAGCGCGAAGGCGAGCGGCGCCATGAGCAGCCACTGGACTTCGGTCACCGGCGTGCGGAGCCACGAGCGGATCATCGCCGCGAGAATCGCCGCCCCGCGCGCGGCGAGCAGCGCGTGAAATGGCATCCAGGCAATCGCGAAACGCGGCATGCTGTGCCAGTCGAGCATCAGCAGCCCGAACAGCATCATCGGCAGAAACGTAGCGGCGACGATCGCCGTCGGCCGGTTCCGGTTCACCAGCAGGTCCAGAAGCGCAAGCAGCGCGAGAGTCGAGATGATCCCCGGGAGGCTCGCGGCGCGGAACGGTCGAACGAAGACGAGCTCGGCGACTTCAATCAGCGACGCGCGATCCGGGCCGCGCCACGAGTCGACACGCGCGATGTAGCCGGCGTGCTCCGCCACCGCGCCGGCGTAGCTCTCCCACGAGCCGGTCGCGACGGCGTCCCCGCCGTAGCTCGCCACGATCACCGTTGCCGCCAGCACGAAACCGACGACCACATCGCGCCGCTTCGCGCGCCAGCGAGGAAGCAGCGCGATCGCGGCCGGCACGGCGCAGATCATCAGGTTCTGGAGCCGAATCGACGACGCGGCCCCCGCGAGCAGCATCCCGGCGATGAACGCGAGCCGGCTCGATCGCCCGCGAAGCAACAGGCCGACCGAGGCGAGCGTCAGCGCGAGCGACGGCACGTCACTGAATGCCCCCGCTCCGAAGAGGACGACGTTAGGGAACGCGGCGAGGAGGGCAGCGCCTCCCACCGACGTCGTGAAACCGAAGCCCGCTTCGCGGCCGACGAAGAACGCGAGCGGAACGAGCAGTGCCGCGGCCACTACGTTAACCGCCTGCAGCGCCTCGAACTCCCCCTCGACAACGAACGACGCGGCACGGGCCATCGCAACGTAGAGCGGGAAACCCGGAGGGTGAGGGTTGTGACGGACGATGTCGAAATCACGGAGCGCGAGCGAGAAGAGCGCTTCGTCCCAGTCCCAGAGCGTTTGCGCGCGCGCCCACGCGTGAAATGCGGCGAACGCGACCGTGGCCAGCAGTAGAACCGCGATGCGAAGAGGGCCGAGCCTCTCGCTCACGGTGCTCGTGCCGGAGTCGGGATCGAGCGACCGTGGCGTCGCGTCACGCATCGGCGGTCACGTCGGACAGGTCCTTCAGTCGAGCATCGTGATCCGCTGCGCCACGAGTCGCTCGCCGATCTCGAACACCCGGACGCGCACCCGGACTCCGGGCTGCATGTCTCCCGCACGAGCAGCCTTCGCGCCGGCCACCATCAGTTGCGGATCGGCGGTCACGTAGCGAAGCTCGCCGGCCTCGACCTCGATCTCGAATCCCTGCACCTCGACCCGCTTCACGGTTCCTTCGAGCTCGATCGCGTCGAGCAGCAGGTTTGCCGGGGGAACGGGAACGATCGAACCTTTCGCCGGAGGCGCAGGCCCGTCATGCGAGACGCTGCTGGTGACCTCGATCGCGGTTACCCAGGGTGCCGCCGGGTCACCCGCATCGGTCGCGCCGATTGTCAGGGTCACGCTATCGCCGACTTCGAGATTCGAGAGGCGGAAGATCCCACCGAGGTAGAAGACGGGCGTATCGCCGTCGCAGTAGAAGGCGACCATGCCGTAGGTCGCGGTCTCGAGGACGATTCGCCCAAGTGACGTGTCGATGCTTCGGACGATGCCGCGAACGCGGTCGCGCGGCTGGAAAGCGGGTTCCGTGCGCGGACGCACTGGTGCCGAGGAGACTTCATTGCCGACGAGCGAGACTTCGCGTGCGAGCACGCCGTCGTCGGTCTTCAAGCCGCTCACGCGCACCTGGTCGTCCTCGTCGAGCATCTCGAACCCTTCGGTACCTTCGGCAACCTCGTCGCGCGCCCCGTTCGTGTAGACGACCGTGTCTTCGTCGAACTCGACCCGAACGAGGACGTCCGAGCCTTCCACGTTCGGGTCGACCTCGAACGTACTCTCGTCGAGGTCGATCTCCACGATCCGCCCCGAGAACGTCACTTTCTCCGGCGGCGCGCTCTGCTGGACAGACTGCTCGGACGGGGGTTCCCAGAGGGGGTACGACGTCATGCAGCCCGCGACGGCCAGCATCGCGAGCAGGACCGGAATCGCCTTCTTCATTGTTGCCTCCGTCTCAATACAACGACCTACCGCGCCCGTCAGATTCGTCGCGACACTTCGCGACCCTGCACGAACGTCTTGCGGACGACGCGATCGTCGCCGATGAAGATGAGACCGGCGAGCAGGTCCTCGATCGACTCGGCATGGACCGTGCGCGCTTCGAGCATTGGTGTCGCCTGCAGATCGAGGACGAGAAAATCGGCGTCCTTGCCCGGCTCGAGGCTTCCCGTGCGATCGTCGAGCGAGAGCACGCGCGCGCCGCCGAGCGTTGCGAGATACCAGAGCTGGAACGGATTCAGCACGTCTCCGCGAACCTGCTGGACCTTGTAGCAGTCGGCCATCGCGTTGAACGGCGACGGCGTCGTTCCCGCACCAATGTCGCTTCCGAGCCCGACGAGTACCCCTGCCTCCAACAGCCGCCGGAGTGGCAGGAGACCACTGCCGAGGAAAAGGTTCGAGTTCGGGCAGTGCGCGACGCGCCCGCCCCTCTCCGCGAGCAGAGCAATCTCCTCGTCAGTCAGGTGTACGCCGTGCGCGAGCACGGTGCGACTGTCGACGAGCCCGTAGTGGTCGTACACACCGACGTAGTGCGGCGCGTCGGGAAAGAGCTCGTGCACCCAGGCGACCTCGGCTTTGTTCTCCGAGACGTGGGAGTGGACGTAGCACTCCGGGTGCTCCTTCTTCAGACGGCCGGCGAGCTCGAGCTGCCGCGGCGACGAGGTCGGCGCGAAGCGCGGAGTGATCGCGTACCGGAGCGTCGCGTGGTTGCCCCACTTCTCGATCAGCGCCTTCGCCCCGAGGTAGGAAGCGTCCGCGTCCTCGAGAAGGTACTCGGGGGCGTTCCGGTCCATCATCGTCTTGCCGATGATGCCGCGGAAGCCGGCCGACTCCGCCTCCTCGAAGAAGATGTCGGTCGCCTCCTGGTGAATCGTGGAGAAGATCATCCCCGCGGTCGTTCCGTTGCGCAGCAGCTCGCGGAAGAGGAACGACCCGACGCGGCGCGCATGCTCCGGGTCGGCGAATCGCCCTTCGGTCGGAAAGGTGTAACGCTCGAGCCACTCGAGCAGGTGGCCGCCGAACGAGCCGATCATCTCGACCTGCGGCGCGTGCAGATGCGTGTCGACGAAGCCGGGCGTCAGCAGGCTTTCGGAGCCGAAGTCGACCGTCTCGCCCGCGATGCGCTCGCTGCGGCCTTTCCAGTCGCCGACGGAAACGATCTTTCCGCGCTCGACGGCGACATATCCGCCGCGGAAGTACTTCCACGCCGGCTCCTCGCCGCCTGCGAACGGATCACTCACTGGGGTGAAGACGCGGCCGCGGTAGATGATCATTGCGGACCCATTTTAGTGCAGCGCGGGGAGGTGGGGGGGTTGTTAGTTGTTGGTTGTTAGTTGTTGGTTGTTGGTTGTTGGTTGTTAGTTGTTGGTTGTTAGTTGTTAGACAAGCAGTGCCGAGATCAAGGGCTCCCTATTCTCCATTCCTCATTCGACATTCTTCATTCTCAATTTCGGTTTCTGTCGATCGGTCCAGGACCGAAATGCAGAATGTCGAATGAAGAATGGAGAATCATGAACTGGGCGCCGCCTGTCTAACAACTAACAACCAACAACCAACAACTAACAACCAACAACTCTCCCCCGCACCTCGGCTTCGATCCTGCGAATCGCATCCTCGAGCATCGCGATGAACTCGTCGCCGGGAATGCCGTCGGCGACGAGCGCGTCGCAGGCCTCTTCCGCGTCGGCGCCGATCTCGCTGATGAGCGGGAATCCGTACGTGCCGCCGAGGCCGGCGAGACCGTGAAAGTGCCGATGGAGCTCGGTGAGCGTGGTCCGGCTCGAACGGTCGCCGTCGAGCCGCGCGAGCAGCGTCCGCATCTTGTCGAGGCGGTCGAGCGTGCTTGCGCGGAACTGCTGCGCGAGCTCGGCCATGAGCTCCTCGTTCATGCCGCGCCCCGCAGGATCGCCCGCAACTGGTCCGCGAGCGTCATCGGGTTGAACGGCTTGACGACCACGTCGAGCGCGCCGAGATTCCGGAGGCGCTCGATCTCCGAGGGCAGAGCCTTCGCCGTCAGGAAGATCACAGGAATGGAGGCGGTCCGCTCGTCGCCCCGCAGCCGGCTGAAGGTCTCGACCCCGTCCATCTCCGGCATCATCAGATCGAGCAGGATGAAGTCGGGACGCGTTTCCAGCGCGAGTGCGACCCCGGCGGCTCCCGAGTGCGCGTCGACGACGTCCATGCCGCCGACTCGGCCGAGGCTCAGCCGGACCACCTGTCTCACGTCGTCTTCGTCATCGATGATCAGCGCCTTCAAGCGATCTCCGGAAGCCGCAACAACTCACCCACGGCTCCACGCAGATCCTCGTGATCCACCTTCGACTTCAGCAGGAACTTCGTGGGACCAAGCCGCAAACGGTTCCGTTGATCATAAGTCAGGTCGGCTCCCGTGTAGACGAGCAGAGGCATCGAGCGCCAGCCCTCGTGCCTGCGCAGCTCGTCGACGACCTCGTATCCGTCGCCGTCCGGAAGATCGACGTCGAGCACGAGCAGGTCGGGGGTCTGGGCCTCGATCGCTCCGAGCCCAAGCCGGCCGCTCGTCGCCGTTCGTATCGTCACGCCGTCCCGCCGGAGCAGTCGCTCGATCACGACGAGGAGCGGTTCGTCGTCCTCGATCACGAGCAGGTCGATGGAGCTGCGCGCCGCAACGGCCGGAAGCTTGAACCAGAACGTGCTTCCCTGCCCTTCCTCGCTCCGCAATCCGACCGAGCCTCCGTGGTGCGCGACGATCGCCTTCGAGATTGCGAGGCCGAGTCCGGTTCCCCCGCGCCGCCTGGAGTCCGACGCGTCGACCCGCTCGAAGCGCTGAAAGAGCTTCTTCTGCGCCTCGGCGCCGATTCCCGTGCCGTGGTCCTCGACCGAACACTCGATCGAGCCCTGGCGCTGCTCGCTCGTCACCGTCACCGTCGCGCCCGGCGCCGAGAACTTGATCGCGTTGGAAAGGTAGTTGATGAGGACCTGGACGATCCTGTCCTCGTCGGCGAGGAGCATTCCATCCGTACTGCGAACCTCGAGTGTGACCCCTTCCTGATCGGCGAGTGTCGCCACGTTCTCGAGCGAGCGGTCGATGATCGTCTTCATCGTCGTGCGCGCCGGGCTCATTTCCATCCGCCCGCTCTCGAGCCGCTCGATGTCGAGGATGTCGTTGATGAGATTGATCAGTCTCACGCTGTTGCGCTCCGCGACGCCGATCATGTCGCGCGCCTCCGCGCCGAGCTCGCCGAGCGCCCCCGAGGCGACCAGGCCGAGCGCCCCGCGGATCGACGTCAGCGGCGTCCTCAGCTCATGACTCACCGTCGAGACGAAATCGTGCTTCAGCCGGTCGACTTCGTAACGTTTCGACACGTCCATCATGTGCGCGGCGTAGTAGGTCTGCGCTGCCTCGTCGAAGCTGAACAGGGCGATCTCCAGCGGGAAGCGGTCACCGCTGCGACGCCTGCCGACCAGGTCGGTCACCGTGCCGATGGCGGATGCGTACTTCGATTCACGAAACTCGGCCGGCGGTTGGTCGGGCCCGTCGAGAAGCACCGAGAAGTGGCGGCCTGCGAGCTCCCTTTCTCCGTAACCGAACATCGTCTCGGCCGCGGGATTCAGCGACTCGATGATCCCCTTGCGGTTGAAGGTCATCACTCCGCCCAGAGAGTTCTGGATGATCGAGCGCACGCGCGATTCCGACGCTCCGAGCTCTTCGATCGCGCGATTCCAGAGCGTGACGTCCTTGGCGACGCCGAGGAAGCCGATGATCTCGTTCTGAGCATTGCGCAGGGGGCTCACGGCGAGCGTCAGCGTCAGTCTCTCGCCGTCGGGCCGCCGGTAGGTCCACTCGCGCTCCTCCACGACGCCGTGGCGCGCCTTCTCGACGAACAAGTCGAAGCCGCCGAGCCACCGCCCATGCAGTCGCACCGCTTCTTCCTCGCGCTGGGGCACTTCCTCGAATCGCTGGATGAGCTCGATCGAGTGCCGTCCGACGATTTCCTCCGCGCTGACTCCGAGAATCCGTTCTGCTCCGCGGTTGAAGATCCGGACGACGCCGTCGAGGTCGGACGCCATGATCGCCACCTCGGTGGCCGCGTCGAGCACCGCCTGCATCGCGTTGTGGCTGTCGGCGAGCGCGTCCTCCGACCGCTTTCGTCGAATCACCTCGCCGAGCTGGCTCGCCGTGGCCGTGATGATCCGCCGGTAGCGCTCGACCTCCGCGGACACCTGGGGAGCGAAGAAGTTCATCACTGCGACCACTTCGTCGTCTGCGATGACCGGCACCGCGAGCGCCGCGCGGAAGCCGACGAGTCCCAGCGCGGGCGTTCCCACGAGCCGGGAGTCCATCTCGACGTCGCGCACGAAGAGAGCCGCGCGCGACTCGCGAACCCGCCCGGCGAGCCCTTCACCCGACGAGAGGACGAGCTCCCGCCGCTGCCGCGCGAACGCGTCGAGCAGGGGATCATCACGGTGCCAGATCGAATCGCACCGGATCCGGTTCGAGTCGTTCTCCGGAAGCCATACCTCGCCGTACGACCATTGCGCGATCTCGCAGAGCTCGGCGAGCGCGTCGACGAACGCTTCGTCGAGACTTCGCGCGCGCGCGATCTTCAACGACAGCGACTCCAGAAGATGCGACTCGCGCTCGGCCCGCTTCCGCTCCGAGACGTCACGCAGGATCACGACCCGTCTCGGGTCGCCTCGCGTCACGATGCTGCTCACCGAGATCTCCGCCTCGAACGGCCGCGGAGGGTCTCCGCGCATCGCTTCGATCTCGCGCGCCCCGGTGGTCACCGCCTCCGCGCCGAGCGCAGGAAAGAGCTCCGAGAGAGTTCGTCCGACGATGGCCGACGCCGGAAGCGCGAACAGCTTCTCGGCCGCGGGATTCGCAAGCTCGATCCGGCCGTCGGGCTGCACGGTCAGGATCCCGTCATTGACGTCCTCGATCAGCGAGCGCACGCGGCTCTCGCTCGCATGAAGCTCACGGGTCATGTCTTCCGCGAGCGACACGGCGCGCTGGCGCGTCGATGCGAGCGACCAGGCGATGCCCGCACCCATCAGGCTCAGCAGGAATCCGACCCCCAGAACCACTCCCGGACGTCGATCTTCGGCCACCTGCAGTTGTGCCGCGGTCGCCTCGATGACGATCGTCCACGGCTGCCCGTACACGGGAATCGTCTGTTCGCGAGCGATCGCGACGGGAGTCCCCGGTTCACTCTCGCCGGAGGCGTAGATCAGTTGCGTGTCGATCGCGCGCGCACCGTCGTACACCGTCAATCGCGGAGTCGCCGCGTCGCGTGGCAGGTTGCGCATCAGGTCGTCGAAACGCGCGGCGACGTAGACCCAGCCATGGAACTCGCCGAGTGTGTCCGCGGCCGGGTCGGCGAGTCCCGCGCGGTCGAACACCGGAAAGAACATCAGGAAGCCGGGCTTGTCCGAGTCGTCATGAATGAGATCGACCCGCTCGGTGATGACCGGCCGGATCGTGCCGCGCGACCCGTCGAGCGCGGTACGCCGAGGCACCGAGGTGCGCATGTCGTAGCCGAGCACCTGGCGGCTTCGCTCGAACGGTTCGACGAGGCAGACGACGTAGTACTCGTCACGGACGCCTTCCGGAAAGATGGCGAGGCCGGGGAACCCCGACACGGCCGACGCAAGGAAGGCATCGAGCTCCGCGTGAGGCACCCGCTGAATGAAGCCGGTGCCGAGGAGGCCCGGGTAACGCTTCTCGAGCGCGATCGACGAGACGAACGTGCGCCATTCGTTCCGGTCGATCCGTTCACTCGACGAGATGAAGGCCTCGGTCGAGCGAAGGAGCTCTTCGTAGGCGCGCATCCTGCCGTTGATCGCGTTGACCAGGCGCGCGCGATGCTCGACGAAGCGGGCCTCCCGCGCCTGCTGTCGTGACTCGATCGCGAAACGCGTTCCCCAGAGCGTGACGGCGAACGGCACGGCGAATGCCATCAGCGCCAGAAATGGCACGCTACGGAACAGGTCGAATCGACGGCTATCCGCCAAGGGTAGATCGTCCTCCCGGCCCAGTCAGAACACAACAGTTGCGGACGTCCCGCGCGTCCGCGCCCCGGAGCAATTCGCGGCGCAGCGCTCCGAATCGCTCGCGGGTCAACTCAATTCGCTTTCGGCCAGCCGCCCCAACTCGAGCACCGAGACGTGCGGGCTGTGACGCTCGTCATGGCGGTTGGACATGCCCACAGATCATGCTTCTCCCCGCAGATTACATAGAGGTTAACTAGGGGTAGGGCGCGACGGCCGGGCGTGAGCGCGGTGCTACACTCAGGCCACCTGAGCGTGGGATTACCTATGGACTCCAGTATTCTCGTCGTCGACGACGAGCTGATGATCCGGCGTTTGCTGGAAAAATCGCTCTCTTCCGAGGGCTACGGCGTGAGCACCGTCGGAAGTATCGCCGAAGCGATGGGCGAGGTCGAACGGCGGCCGTACGACCTGATCATCCTCGACCGGCTGCTCCCCGACGGCGACGGCATGGACGCCTGCCGCCGCATCCGCGCGCGGTACCGGATGCCGATCATCATGCTCACGACCAAGGGGCAGCTCTCCGACCGGGTCGAGGGGCTCGAGGTCGGCGCGGACGACTATCTCGTCAAACCGTTCGAGGTCGACGAGCTGATGGCGCGGGTCAAGGCCCAGCTCCGGCGCGCGCGCGACCTCTCGGCCGACGACGACACGCAACGGATTCGCGTCGGGCGCGTGACGATCGATCCGACTCTCCGCGACGCGGTCGTCGATGGAAAAACGGTCGGGCTCACCGCAAAGGAATTCGAGTTGTTGCATTTTCTGGCCCAGCGCCGCGGGCGCGCCGTCGCACGCGAGGCGATCGTCGAGGAGCTCTGGCCGGACGAGCTCCCCGAGTCCGACAAAATCGTCGCCGTCTACATGCGCCGCCTGCGCCAGAAAATCGAGAAGAACCCCGACGACCCGCAGCACCTGCAGACCGTGCGGGGGTACGGGTACAAGTTCGAATAGCTCCGCCCACCCGCCCATTGCGCGATTGCGCGATTGCTCGATTTGAGAGACCCTCGGCGATTCCTGCTGTCCAATCGCGCAATCGAGAAATCGCGCAATCGCGCAAT
>JBPPMG010000435.1:0-8716 GCA_051305935.1 Thermoanaerobaculia bacterium | reverse complement strand
GGCCGGTCTCCCAAGGAGACGAGTGGTTCCCGATCCCGATCCCGATCCCGATCCCGAGCCCGGCCTTTGACTTCCGCAGTCGACGTCGCCGCGAACAGTTCCGATCCCGAGCCCGATCCCGAGCCTTTGACTTCGGCTGTCGCCCCGCCGCGATCGATTTCCCCTGCCTGCTCATCGCCTCTCGCCTTTCGCCCCTCGCCACACCCAAAACCTTTTTCCCCGTCCCTCGTATCAATTTCCAGAATGCTTGCTGCGTTCCTATCCCTCCTGAAGCAGCTGGCCCGGCAGCTCGTAGCTGCCGGGTCGGCCGCCCCTCCTGCGCTGGTTCCCGTCCGCGCACGGCGCGTCTATCGTTCGCCGATGTAACCCCTCCACACAGAGCACGTCCGGGGGCGCGAATCCCGCGTCTCGTGAGTTCGTGTAAACTCGAACACCCATTAACCTAGGAGGTTCTGCCATGGGCCTTTTCGACAAGATTTCATCGCAGTTCATCGACATCATCGAGTGGCTCGACGACTCGTCGAACACGCTCGTCTACCGTGTCCCCACCTATCAGCAGGAGATCAAGATGGGGGCGCAGCTGACGGTTCGCGAGAACCAGGTCGCGATCTTCATCAACGAGGGCAAGGCTGCCGACGTCTTCGGTCCCGGCCGCTACGAGCTGTCGACGCAGAACCTGCCGATCCTGACGACGCTGCGGAGCTGGAAGTACGGCTTCAACTCGCCGTTCAAGGCAGAGGTCTATTTCTTCAACACGCGGACCTTCACCGACCTGAAGTGGGGGACGGCGAATCCCGTGATGATGCGCGACAAGGACTTCGGCATGGTTCGCATCCGCGCCTTTGGCGTCTATGCGATGAAGCTGAGCGACGCGAAAGTCTTCTTCAACACGATCGTCGGCACGCAGGGGCTGACGACGACCGAGGACATCATCACGCAGCTCCGCTCGACGATCGTGTCGCGCTTCTCGGATGCGCTCGGCGAGTCGGGCATCCCGGCGATCGACATCGCCACGAAGTACGACGAGCTCGGGCTCGAGGCCAAGCAGCGAGTGCAGGGCGACTTCGGAGAGTTCGGTCTCGAGCTGACGCGCTTCGTCATCGAGAACGTCTCGCTCCCGCCCGAGGTCGAGGCGGCGATCGACCAGCGCTCGAAGCTCGGCGTGCTCGGCGGGCACCTGCAGCAGTACACGCAGATGCAGGCTGCCGAGGCGATCGGCAAGGCCGCGGAGAATCCCGGCGGGATCGCCGGCGCGGGCGTAGGCCTCGGCGCCGGCGTTGCGATGGGACAGGCGATGGGACAGGCGTTCCAGGGGATGGGCCAGCAGGCTCCGCCTCCTCCGGTGGGCGGCGCCGCTCCTCCGCCGCCTCCTGCCGGAGGCGTGCAGTGGACGATCGCCGTCGAAGGAAAGACTTACGGCCCGTACGCCGAGTCTGCGCTCAAGCAGCTCGTCGCCGGGGGCCAGGTCGCCGCGGACGCCATGGCATGGAAGCCGGGCGCCGCGGGCTGGGCTCCGCTGAGCACGTTCGCCGAGTTCGGCGGAGGCGCGGCGATGCCGCCGCCACCACCGCCGCCATCAGTCAAGTAGCGCGATAACGTCTGGCGAGGGAGCGCGTTTTGCGCTCCCTCGCGCTTTCTCTTCCGCTCACTCAGAAACCGAAATGAAGAATGTCGAATGAGGAATGAGTAATGAAGAAATTGCTTCGCGCTTGCGAGGCTTGACGCTCCTCATTCTCAATTCTTCATTCCGGTTTTCAATTCAAGCCACTCACGATGACCACCCAGACCGAGCCGTCCGTCACCACCAAAGTCCGAAAGTTCCCCTGCGAGCGATGTGGCGCCGACCTGCAGTGGGACCCGGGCGTGGTCAGCCTCAAGTGCCCGTATTGCGGGCTCGTCAAGGAGATCCCGCAGACGGCCGAGGGGGTCGTCGAGAGGCCGATCGAGGAGGCGCTGAGCGCGCGCAAATCGATCGGCTGGGGGATGGAGCGCAAGGCGTTCCATTGCACGCGCTGCGGCTCGTCGACGACGTTCGAGGCGGGCCAGGCGGCCGGGGCATGCGCGTTCTGCGGCACGCCCGCGGTCGTGGAAGCGCCTCTCGACGAGAACATGGTCCGCCCCGAGGGCGTGTTGCCGTTTCGCGTCGAGCGCGAGGCGGCGGTCGGTAAGTTCCGCTCGTGGGTGAAGGGGCTCTGGTTCCGGCCTAACGACCTCAAGTACAAGTCGGCGCTGACGCACATGCAGGGCGTCTACGTCCCGTTCTGGCTCTTCGACGCGGCGACGCATTCCGCGTGGACGGCCGAGGCCGGGCACTACTACTACGTCAGTGTGCAGGTGCAGGAGAACGGGCGCATGGTGACGAGGCAGCAGCAGCGCGTGCGCTGGGTGCCGGCTGCCGGGCGGCTCGAGCTGTTCTTCGACGACCTGCCGACGATCGCCTCGCGCGGGCTCGACGCCGGTCTCGCGCAGTCGATCGAGCCGTTCCCGACCGAGGGGCTCGCCGCGTACGACACGGCGTATCTCTCGGGGTTCATCGCCGAGGAGTACGCGGTCGACGTGAAGGAAGCGCTCGTGGCGGCGAAGCAGAGGATGGAAGCGGAGATACGCGCCGCGTGCGCCGGCCAGATCCCGGGCGACACGTATCGCAACCTCGTCGTGCGGACGAGCTACTCGGGTGTCGCGTACAAGAACGCGCTGCTGCCGATCTGGATCGCCGCGTATCAGTACGGTGGCAAGGCATTCCGCTTCATTGTGAACGGCGTGACGGGGAAGATGTCCGGGACGGCCCCCTGGTCGTGGGTGAAGATCACGTTCGCGGTTCTCGCGGCGCTCGTGGCAATCGGGATCTTCCTGGCGCTCCAGAACTGAGACGCGCGGCTGCCGGCGTTCCCGTGGTTGGTGTTGCGACTGCGGAGTGAATCCTCCATATTGCAGCCGTGACTCTTCCGCGGATCTGCCCGTCGTTTGCGCGTCTTCGCGCGCACGCGCCACACGGAGCGGATCCGGAACATCGAGAGGACCGCTGCCGATGACGCCGGCGCCGGAAGCACGAACTTCTCTCCTGCGGCGCGACGTCGATTTCTCGTGGGTGCCGAAGGCGCGTGCGATCGCTCTCGGGATCCTCTGGCCGTGCACTCCGTTGCTCGCCCTGTTCACGATGTTCGCCTGGCCGTATCACGATCCCGACATCAAGCTGGACTACTCCTGGTCGCTCGTGTTGCAGCTCGTGCACGACAGCCCGCTGGTATTCGGCCGCGATCTCGCGCTCAATTACGGTTCCTGGGGATTCGTCTTTTTCGGTTACCTGCCGGAGACGCGAACGCTCGTCGTGCTGTCGTGGGCGCTCTTGTCGCAGCTCTTCGTCATCGGCCTGATCGGGGCGACGCGCTCCCAGTCGCGCGGCTTTCTCGGACTCGCATGCGCCTGGGCCGCGCTCCTCGTGCTGTTGATGCCGCAGCCCGACGTGCGCGTCCTCTCGTTCGCGCCACTGCTCTTCGCGCTGGGCGCGTTCGAAGCCGACCGGAAGCACACGCTCGCGGGGGAGCTCGCGCTCGCGACGGCGCTCGGATGGGTGGTGACGATCAAGTTTTCGACCTTCGTCGGCGCGATCCCGGTACTCATCGCGCACACTTACGACCAGTGGGTCTACCGGCGTCGCGTCTCGCCGGTCATTCCTGTGTTCGTCGCGGCCCTCGTCCTCGCGCAGCTTGCGGCGGGCGAGCCGGTCGGAGCGATTCCCGACTGGATCTACAGCTCGATGCAGAACGTGATGGGATACGGCGCGGCGGGAGTCTCGTCGGATCGCTTCCACGAAAAGCACCCGATCCCGCTGTTCGTCGCGGGTGCGGCGGCGCTCGGTTTCGCCATGACGATCCACTTCGTCCGCACGAGACGCTGGCACTCGATCGTGCCGCTCGCGGCGCTCGCACTGATCTTCGGCGTCCTGCTGAAGGCGAGTTACATGCGCCACGACATGGGGCATCAGATCAACGCACCCCTCGTATTTCTCGTATTCGTACTCTGCCTGACTCCCGGCATGGTCGCGAAAGGGAAGCGGCCGGAGAAACTTCTCTTCCTCGTCGCGTTCGCCATCGCGGTCTACAGCGCGAATCTCGTGACGAACATCGATCGCCGGCGCGACATCCATGTCGCCGTGACCGAGCAGTTCTGGCGCAACGTGAACCGGGCCAGGCACTTCAGCGTTCAGGAGAAGGGCATGCGCGAGTTCCACGAGCGGAAGATGGCCCGCATCCGGCGCAAGTACCCGCTGCCCCTTCCGATCGCGGAGCCTGTCGACATCTACTCCTACATGCAATCCGTCGGCTACGCGCACGGCCTCTCGATGTCTCCTCGCCCCGCGTTCCAGAGTTACTTTGCGTGGACGCCGTTCCTCGCGGAGGCGAACGAGAAGCACTTGCGGGGCCCGAAAGCGCCGGCCACGATCCTCTTCGCCGTGGAGCCGATCGACGGACGCTTCCCGACGTACGAGGACAGCCTCTCGTATCCGACGCTGCTCTCGCGCTACGAGCCATCGGGCATGACGGATGATTTCCTCCTGCTGCGCAAGCGGAGCAGTCCGCTTGCGGTTAGGCTCGAGCCGCTCGCGTCCCTGGAAGGCCGGATCGGCGAGCCGATCGAAGTCCCCGTGTCGGACGAACCGCTGTGGGTGACGATTCATGTCCGCCTCAGCCCGGAGGGGCGGCTCGAGCAACTCGTGCTTCGGCCACCGGAGATGCGGTTGCTCGCTACCGTCGGCGACTCGGTCGAGGACTACAGATTCATCCCCGCGTACAGCGAGATGGGATTCCTGATCTCACCGGTCGTTCGAGACCACCGCGAGCTACGCCGAGTCTTCGAGGGGTCCGCTCCCGGTGATCGCGCGCCCGCGAGCTTTCGCATCACCACGGGATCGGCCGACGGCGACCGTCTCTATTGCGAGCCGGAAGTGAGGGTCGAGTACAGCACGCTCCGCGTGGAGTGGCCCGCAATGCTGTCTCCGGGCCTTCGGCAGGACGAACGCATTTCCGGCGAAGGAGCTCTCGGCGCCGGGCAGGATCTTCGTCCGCGGGATCCGGTCTCCCCCCGAGCGGCCACCCCGTAGAGCTGCCGGCCGGCATTCGGGGCCGACCTCGATCTTCGGCTTCGTCCGCTGGATCGGACCGTGCCAAAATGGCCGCGCCGGATCGGGGAATCCGGCCGGAGGTCTTGATTCGTGATGAGACGGCGAGTTCTTTTCGGGATTCTTCTGCTGTGGACTTGTGCATCGGCGATTGCGAGTGAGCCCGCGGCCGCGCAGGCGTCGGGCGGAACGAACTACATGCCGCTGCTCTACGTCTTCATGCTCGGCTCGTTCATCGGGTTTGGCGTGATTACGCGCGTGTCGCGGCTTCTGCACACGCCGCTGATGTCGATCACGAACGCGATCTCGGCGATCGCGGTCGTCGGCGCGATCCTGGTCGCCGGGCCGACCCACCCGCCGATCATCACGATCCTTGGCTGCGTCGCGCTCTTCGCGTCGATGACGAACATCGTCAGCGGTTTCCTGATCACCGATCGCATGCTGAAGATGTTCAAGACCGACAAGGGGCAGAAGTAATGGGCAGCTCCTTCATCCCGACGGTCATGGATCTGACGTACCTGGTAGGGACGGCGCTCTTCGTCTTCGCGCTCTACTGGATGAACGACCCGAAGACGGCCCGCCGCGGCGTCTTCGCGGGCGTCGCGGGCATGACGCTCGCAGTGGTCGGCACGCTGCTGGCCCCGGGGCTCGTCAACTGGGAGTGGATCGCGGTCGCGGTCGTCCTCGGGTTCGCGGTCGGCATTCCGCTCTCTCGCGTTCCGCTCACCGCGGTGCCGCAGCGAACTGCGCTCTCGCACGCTTTCGGCGGTCTCGCCGCAGGGCTCGTCGGCGTGGCGAAGTACTACCTGTGGCTGGCCGAGTCGCCCGAACAACTGACCCACTTCAGGATGTTCGCGATCTCGGCCGAAGTCATTCTCGGCTTCCTCACCCTGACCGGCTCGCTCATGGCGGCGGGCAAGCTGCAGGAGGTGAAGTGGATTCCGCAGCGGCCGGTGACCTACCCGATGCAGAACGCGAGCAACCTCCTGTTGTTCGCCGTCGCGATCGTCTGCGGGATTCTGATGGTGATCGACCCAGTGGGGTACTCGTACCTCTTTCCGGTCATCATCGTTCTCGCACTCGCTTTCGGCGTTCTCCTGATCATCCCGATCGGCGGGGCGGACATGCCGACGGTCATCTCGCTGCTGAACTCGTACGCGGGCCTCGCGGCCGTGGCGATGGGATTCGTGCTCGAAAACAAGCTGCTGATCGTCGCGGGCGCGCTCGACGGCTCGTCGGGTCTGATCCTCTCGATCATCATGTGTAAGGCGATGAACCGCTCGTTCACGAACGTGCTGTTCGGCGCCTTCGGGCAGGTGCAGCAGAAGGCGGTCGAGGGCGAGGAGCGGACGGTGAAGTCCGAGACCCCCGAGGGCGCTGCGCAGGTGATGGAGCAGGCGTCGAGAGTCGTGATCGTTCCGGGTTACGGCATGGCGGTCGCGCAGGCGCAGCACCGCGTGCGCGAGCTGTACGACATCCTGACGAAGAAGGGTGTCGACGTGAGATTCGCGATTCATCCGGTCGCGGGGCGCATGCCGGGACACATGAACGTGCTCCTCGCCGAGGCAGACATTCCGTACGACCATCTCGTCGAGATGGACGACATCAACCCGGAGATGGGCCAGACCGACGTGGTGCTCGTCATCGGCGCGAACGATGTCGTGAATCCGGCGGCGCGACACGACAAGTCGAGCCCGATCTACGGCATGCCGATCATCGACGCGGACAAGGCGCGGATGTGCCTTGCGATCAAGCGCTCGATGAACCCGGGCTTCGCGGGGATCGAGAACGAGCTCTACTTCTCGGAGTCGACCTACATGCTTTTCGGCGACGCGAAAGCGGTCGTCGGCGAGCTCGTGAAGGCGATGTCGGGGGGGAGCGGCGGGCACTGAGATGAAGGGCATGACCTCCCATCGGGAGAACGCGCGGGCACGGAGCTCGGACATCCGGATGTCCTGCCTGACGGCGGCAAGCGCCTTCGCGTTCTTCGTGTCGTTCAGCGCAAGCCTGGCGGGAGAGGTAGCGCCTCCGCGGCAAGGTGTTTCCGCTGACGGCCTTTGGCGCACTGTCGTCACGAGGCCGATCACCCGGCGCGACGAATCGCGAACTGTTCGTTTTCCGGAGAGCGCGGAGATCGTCGCGCTCGATGTTCCGGCGATGCTCGACCGGTTGCGTGCTGCCCCGCTCGAGTCGACGACGGACGCCGAGTCGCACGCCGTCGTGATCACGCTGCCGATGCCGGACGGCGCGTTCTCTCGATTCGCGGTCCAGGAATCGCCGATGATCGATGACGCGATGGCGGCGTCGATGCCGGAAGTCCGTACGTATCTGGCTCAGGGCATCGACGATCGGGCCGCGTCTGCGCGCCTCGATTTCACGGCGTTTGGATTCCACGGCTTCGTGATCGGTCCCGCAGGTTCGGTGTACATCGATCCGATCAGCGACGACGACCGGGTTCACTATGCGAGCTATTGGCGGCGGGACTTTCGCGTTGACGAGGATCTTGTTCCCTTCAAGTGTTCGCTCACCGGCCGAGGCAAGGCATCAGCGTCGAAGGCTGCGAGGCGGATCGAGGCGACCGTCCCGGCGGAGGTGACGCCCGCGACGGGTCCGGTGCTTCGCACGTACCGGCTCGCGCTGGCCGCGACGGGCGAGTACTCCAAAGCGCACGGCGGAACCAGCACGACTGCCCGCGCGACGATGATCACGACGGTCAACCGGATCAACGCGATCTTCGAGAGCGAGCTTGCGATCCGGCTGATGATGGTCGACAACCGGTCGATCATCTTCGCCGACGCCGCGACCGATCCGTACACGAACCGGCTCGACGACGATATCTACGTGAACTCCGAGGTACTCGATTCGAGGGTCGGCAGCGCGAATTACGACGTGGGTCACCTGCTCGTGACCGATGTGGGCGGACTCGCGTTTCAACCTACCGTCTGCAACAGTTTCCTCAAGGCCGAAGGGGTCAGCGGGCTCGGCAGTGCCGATGGACATCCGCTCTACGTCGAGATCGTAGGCCACGAGCTCGGCCATCAGTTAGGCGCGGGTCACACCTTCAACTCCGGCGTGAGTTTCTGCCGATCGGAGAGGTGGTGGTCCGAGGCGTTCGAGCCTGGGAGCGGCTCGACGATCATGTCGTATGCCGGAATCTGCAGGGAGGAGAACCTCCAGTTACTTTCGGATCCATATTTTCACAGCACCTCGTTCGAATCGATTTATTGGGAAACGAGCATCTACTCGAGTTGCGCGCAGCTCTCGAATACGAACAACAGCACTCCGGTCGTGAGCGTGCCACAGAGCGTGACCATCCCGGCATCGACTCCGTTCTATCTGAGTGGATCGGCGACGGACGCGGATGGAGACGCGCTGACGTACTGCTGGGAACAGTTCGATCTGGGTAACCCGTCGCCTCCGCTCACCGACGACGGTAGCCGGCCGATCTTCCGTTCGTTCCCAGCGGTGACCAGTCCGACGAGAACATTCCCGAGACTCGAGGACATTCTTGCGGGCACGACGACTCGCGGTGAATCGCTGCCCACGACGACGCGGACAATTAACTTCCGGCTGACGGTTCGCGACAACAGGGCGGGC
>JBPPMG010000404.1:0-7193 GCA_051305935.1 Thermoanaerobaculia bacterium | reverse complement strand
TCACGGAAGCTCCCGGAGAACTCGTTGCCGCCCGACTTCGTGATTGCGGATACGACGCCTCCCGTGAAGCGGCCGTACTCGGCCGACACCGAGCCCACCGTGACCGTCGTCTCCTGGATCGCATCCTCGATGAAGAGGTTGTCGGTCTGGCCGCGAAGGTTCTCGTTCGTCACCGCGCCGTTGACGAGGAAGAGCGAGTCGTAGGCGTAGCCGCCGCCGATGACGAGCACGGGGTTCGCCACCGTGCTTCCCGGGCCGTTCGACGTGACCCCCGGCGCGAGCAGGACGGTGCCCTGGATCGTGCGCACGATCGGCAGATCCTCCACCAGATCGGAGCCGTAATTCGACTGGACCTCCGTCGTCTCGAGCACCGCGGGTGCCGCCGCGGTCACCGTGATCGCCTCGGCCACGGCCGAGAGCTGCATCACTCCGTTGACGCGCTCGGTCCGTCCGAGGCCCACTCGCGTCGTCTTCGTGACACTGCCCATCCCTTCCATGTCGAAGGTCACCGAGTACTCACCCGGCGGTAGAGCGGGAAAGTTGTAGTCGCCGTTCACGTTCGACACGGCGACGCGCGCCCCCTGCAACGCGGGCGAAGTGATCGTGACCGTCACGCCGGGAAGAGGAGCCCCCTCATGTGTCACGGTCCCGTTAAGCGAGCCCGTCGTCCCCTGCGCGATCGCGCCGCCCGCCACGAGCAAAAACGCCACTACGATGAATAGATATCGACTTTTCTGTTTCACTCAATCCTCCTTGTACAAATGTTGCTTCGCTCCTACGGCTCCGTTCTGTTACTAACTGACTGATGCGTCCTCCTGTAGTTGCAGGAATCGCTCCTGCTCGGGGAGCGGCACTCGGAGCCTTGCTGCCAGTGGAATCGAGGGCTTTCGCCGGTTAGGGCTCGACGGTTGGAATCCGGCGACACCGATCGTCGTGTCCGACGAGCCGGATCGAGATCGGTGATGAATCGGGCCGCGCGCACGCCCGGAGGGCGCGGGAGTGAATCGAGCGTCACGCGCGCGTCACGGCGAAGTCACGCCTTGAACGTAGCGGCGCGTGCTGCGTCCAAATGTCGGCAGGTTCGTCGTGACGCACGCCGCACGCGGCAGCGCCATTCAATCGATTGAATCCCGCCGGTTTGCCCGAACGACATGTCGCCCTGAGCGAGAGCGAAGGGCCTCGCAGGCTTCTACCGGCCAGACCTTCAGTCCTTCCTCATCGCGCGACGATAGAAGCCTGAGAGGTCCTTCACTCCGCTTCGCTCCGTTCAGGACGACGAAAGGCCTGCCGGCAGGCGCTCGATTACTGCTTCGGCATGACGGAGCCGATGACCAGCCGCGACCGCAGTTTCATGATCTGGTCCAGCTGCTCTTCCGTCTGCGCGAGCGAGCGGCGGATGCGCATCGAGATCTCCGAGGCTTCACCAACGTCGGAAAGAATGAGCGCGTCTGCCTCGTCGAGCACGGTGTGATGGAGTTGATGGCGCAGCCGGTCACGATCGGGCGAGGTCGGGTTCGATCGCAGCGCGCGCGCCTCGCGCTCCCCTTCCTTCAACGCTTCGATCAACTCCGACGGCATGCGCGGATCCTCCTCGGCGACGTCGATCGCGTCTGCGAGGTGCTCGATCGCCATCTCGACGCCACTGTAGGCCTGCGGCGAATCGAGCCCGTCGATCGCAGTCCCGATCTCCTCGATGACCTCGACGTCCCGCGCGAGCCGCCGCTCGAACTGGCGAAGCCGTTCGGCAAAATCATCCTGCAACTCGGCGAGCCGCCGTTCGATCCATTGCAGCTCCCCAACGCGCCTCGATTCTGCCGACAGCGGCGGCGCGAGAACGACCAGCAAGCTCAGTACGGCGAGCAGTGACCTCATCGCGCCACCTCCGGCGTCCTCTCCAGCAGCCCGCGCGTCATCGCCTCTTCGAGCGTCGCCGCGTTCTTCTGCAGGACTCCCAGCGACGCGGCCAGGCCCTCGCGCAGCGTGTCGGCCGCCGCAAGATGCTGCCGCAGGACGTCACGCACCGAGTGAAGGGCAAGATGATGAATGGAGTCCATCAACTGCGCCCCGTCGATCGCCGGATACGCCGCCGAAGCTTCCTTCAGGAGCTTCTCGGCTTCGCGCAACGAATAGGCCGAAGAGAGGCGCTCGCGAAACGCGCGTGAGCTCACCCGCGCAATCCTCGCCGTGGCACTATCGAGTGCCTCCTTCGTTCCCGAACGGAGCTCCCCGACGGCCCGCTTCACCTCGGCAAGGTCCTCCGTGTCTGCGTCGAGGATCTCCACCAGCCCCTCGACCGGACGCTTCGTCTCCGAGGCAGCCGTCGAAAGACTGCCCGTCGCTCGCCGGGATTGCGAAACGAGAGTTAGGGCCGGATCACCCGCGAGGCTGCCGGCCATGAGCAGTGAAGCGAGTGCAAACCAGAGTTGGCGCATGAGCGTCCTCCAATGTCGAGTGTGACTCATCTCGGCTTTCCAGAGTTACGCGGAGAAATCCACGAGGCGGCTCGCGCCGGCTACGGCCGCTGGTCATCCCAGGGCCGGGATGAGGACCTCCCCGATGCGACGGCCCCGGCTCCGGCTAGTGGTTAGGCTGATGCCTGGACAGGTCTACCTCGCGCCATCCGGCGCGGGAAGCTGCCTCACACTCCTCGACGAACGACTCGATCGTGCGCCCGAGCTCGTCGGTCGGCTCCTCGTCCACCGGCTCGAGCGTGGAGAACTCGTGCCAGCAGCGATCGTCGTCCGGATTCAGCCCGTCGTCGAAAAACCGCTCCGGAACGCGAACCTGTGCCGCGATGAAGAACTCGCCGCCCTCGAGCGCCTCCACGAGGCGGCGGGACATCGCCTCGTCCGGCGCGCCCTCGAACACCACGGCTCCCCACTGCTTGTAGTTCGCCGTGTTGCGATACATGTATTCGAGACGGGTGTTCATCGAGGGAGAGCATACAACGGGCAGGCGCGGGAACCGCAACTGGGAACCCGAAGCGCACGGCCGTGGATACCGGCAGTCCGGCGGTTGCCCCACCCGTCGTCGAGCGCATACCATTCCTCGGTGGCCCGACGCGCGGGGATTGATCGGCAATGCGGGTGAAATGCCACGGCTGCAAGGCGGCCTGGGATTTCCCCGGGGACGCTTCGGTCGCACGCTGCCCTCGCTGCCGGATTCTCGCCGTCGCGCGATCCCGTCAGTCGCTCACCGGTGTCAACGAGACGCTCGAGCCAAGTGACCATCAGATTCTCGCGCTTCCCGCCGACGCGCGAGGGCCGGCACTCGCTCACGCGTGGGCGGAATTCCTCGGCCGTATCCCATTCGACCGATTCCCCGCCGCGTTCCGCCAGGGTCGTCTCGCCTTCGATCGCCTCAACGCCTCCGCCGAGTCCGATCGCGTCCTCTGGCGATGGCCGATCGCCGGCCGCTGCCTCGCATGCGACGAGTCGGAGCGCTTCGGCTTCCGCGCGTGCGTGCTCTGCAGAGGAAACCTGATCCCGCGGATCGACGAAGCATCGTCCTCGCGGTCCGCGGTGGCGTCTGCGTCGCCCCCTGTCTGGGCCGCACTCCGCGAGGCGGAGACATTCTGGCGAGCGGGAAAGTTTTCCGAGCTCCTGGCAAGGGCCGGACGAGGTCTCGCCGAGCTCGACGCCGAGGACGACGCACGCGCGCGACTCGAGCTTCTCGCGGGCCACGCGCTCGCTTCGGAGGCGAGCTATGCGGACGCCGCCGAACGCTGGTCGCGAGCTTCCCTGTACCGGGGAGAATCGCCCGAAGCCCGATTCTGTCTCGCCGCTCTCGCCTATCGACGCAACATCGCCGAAGAAGTGCTGCACCACGCGGGAAACAGCAAGGGGTCGGAAACGATGACGCTGCTTTCCGGGGCGGCGCTGTCCGGCATCGGGCGTGCCGGTGAGGCGATCTCCCGTCTGTCTTCGCTCTTCGATTCTAGAAACGACCGCATCGTGGCCCGGGCACGCTGGGCCGCGGCGGTGACCGAGTACTCCGGCGGCAATCCCGCCGGGGTCTTCCTGCATCTCCGCGTGGCGATCTCGATTCTCACTGGTCGCCGCGACGAGCCGTCGCTCGTTGAATCGCTGGCGCCCGTCGAGATCGCGCGACTGCACAGTCACATGATCTGGCTCGCGGGCGTGACCTTCTCCGCCCTCGGTGACGGCGAGCTCGCGGAGAAATGGCTCGCCCTCGGCCAGCAGCTCGCGCCTTCGGACGCCGCCTTCCCACGGGAGCGCGGAACGATTGCGCTCCGGGCGCAGAACCTCGACCAGGCGCGCGAGCTCTTCGCGGAGGCGGAAGCGCGCGGCGACGCGAAGGGTGCCGCACGAGGGCGCGCCGTCGCGGACTGGCTCGAGACAGGCCGCTTCGATGCCGCCCCTCTGCTCGAGGCCGCGGAGCAGTTGCAGGACCCGATCCTCTTCTACCACGCCGGGCGCCAGCTCGAACGGGCGGGAGACATGACGCGAGCCGAAGCGGCGTACTCGCGCGCGACCGTGCTTGACCCGCTGATGAGTCGCGCCTTCGCTTCGCTCGGCGTCCTCTTCGCGCGCGGAGGCGACGGCGAGAAGGCAATCAGCACCCTTACGAGGGCACGCGTCGCAGGTGAGCGCGGGGCGATGGTTCTCAGGGCCCTCGCAACGCTTCTTCTCCGGCAGGGCCTTCTCGACGACGCGATTCCGTTGCTCGACGAAATCCTCGAACGCAAGCCCGGCGACGTGTCCGCGAAGCGAAACCTCGCCGGGGCGAAGCGCCTCCTCGCCCTCCGATGCGCGAACGAGGAGATGGAAGAGGAAGGCCTCGAGTATCTCGACGAGGCTGCCACAGCCGACTCGCGCGGCGCAGGAGCGTGGAATCAGATTGCCGCCGAGCTTGCGTTCCGCGCTGCCTCGCGCCTCTCCGTGCGCCGCCCCTCCCGATGGGCGACGAGGGCGGCGGAGCTCCTCGATTCCGCGGCAAGAAGCGAGCCGTCGAGTCTTCGCATCCGCCTGCGGCTGGGGATCGTGCGACTCGCCGACGCTCTCTCCAGGCGGAACGACGAGGGACACCTGCCGACCGACGCGATCCGCGGTGCGATCGCGACACTTCAATCGGTCGCCACGGCTCCGCTGGCTCCGCCCCAATTGCGTTTCAGCGCGGAGCTGCACCGCGCGATCGCGCTGCACGCGTCAGACAGGCCGAAGGAGGCCGACGAGATCACGACCCTTCTCGCGAAGCATCCGGCGCTCGACGCGGCGAACCGGCTACGTGCACGGTGGGTTCAGGCTCTCTCCCTCGCCCGAGCGGGCAAGCTGCTTCCAGCACGTGTCCTCCTCGAGGAATCAGCGCGCGAGTGCGAAGAGCTCCCCTCGGCGGCCGACCTGCTCAAGCTCGTGCGGGTGCAGATCCTGAAGCTGGAAGCCGCCGAGCGCGGACCGCAACGAATCGAGCGCGAGGCACTCGTCGCAGACCCGACTTCGCGAAGCGCGCGCGCGATGCTCCTCCACGGCCTGGTGCTCGCGGGCCGCGGCCAATTCGACGAGGCGAGCGAGGCGCTGGAAACCGCGGCGAAAGAGCCGCCGCTGCGCCGCGATGCGCAGACCGCGCGAACGATGATGCAGCTCCGGCGGGTGGCGGACCTGCTCCGTCAGAATCAGGAATCCGATGCCCACAAGCTCCTCGGCCGGCTCCGTCCGTCGCTTCCCCCGGACGCGGAGATCGACCGCTGGCTGAACTCGCTCGAGGTCGAAGGAGTCCCCGTCGCAGCACTCCGGCAGGGGGACGGGCGCAGGGCCATGGCGATCTGGTCGTCGCGCGCACAGCGCTGGCAGCAGCGGGATGTCGAGTACTGGGAGCTCGTCCGCTCGATCGCCATCGCGGCGTATCGGGCCGCTGGCCGAGCCGAACGCGCACACGACCACGACGAGGCGGAGGCAGGCTGGAACGTCGCCATGGCCCGCTGGCTGGAGCTCATGGACGCCGAAGAGTACTGGCAAGCGTTTGCGCGTCGCGCACACGACCTCTTCCCCGGGCTCGACCCTGGAATCGTCGGCGACGTGCGTGACGAGCTCGTCGAGACACGTCTCGTCGCGTCGATCCGCGACGTCATCGACCGACACCGCCGACGAGGCGACGATCGCGTCGCACTGCAGCGCCTCTCTCTTCTCGAAGCGGTGGAGACGTGGAGGCTCGCGAAGGATCCCGAAGACCCGCGTGCACTCGAGTCCCTCGCACGGTACCAGGCGCTGCGCGCCCTCCTCGACTCGCGACTGGACCGCTCGCACGAGGAGTACGAGCTCGATTCCGGCATGGAAGAGGCCGAGGAGCCGCAAGACCGGCTGCCCTCCTAGGCTCTCGGCCGATCGACATCCACATCGGTACCCGCGCGCCTCGAGGAGCTCGACGGCGTTGAGTCGTCCCCTGGGGGTCAGGACATGGAGTTCGACGAGGCGGTGGCGAGTCCGTACGAAATCCTCGGTCTCGATCGCAACGCTGACCTCGCCATGGTCCGCTGGTCCTTGCGAGCGGCACAGAGGCGTGCAGAGCGGAACGGAGAAGCCTGGACACGCGCGGAGACTGCTTCCGAGACCCTCAGCGATCCCCGTAGCCGTCTCGCGATCGACCTCTTCACCGTCAACGAGACGAGACTTCACGACGAGATCGTCCGCAGGTACGCCGACGTGCAATTCGAGCTCGTGCCCGAAGACATCGTCACGCCGATGATGCAGGCGAGCGATCTCGCCTGGGGCGATCCGGTCGACGATTTCCTCGTCCCGGCCGTGCCGAACGTGGTCTTCGAGAGCATGCTGCCCACGCCTTCGGGGGAGAACGAGATCGTGGTTCCCGACCGCAGGAAGTGAGCCCCTAATGCGCGCCGGGATCGTTGGACGCGGCCTCGCTTCGCCGCCGAACGGCCTCCCGACCCGCGGTCGCGCGTCGCCCGATCCGCGGGAGGCCTCGAGGGAACGGCCTCGAAGCGCACCGGGGGTCTGGTAGCATTTCCGCACATCATGAGTCCGGCCGGCCGCGGCCGAGACAAAGGACCGGCGATGACGCTGCCCCACGAGAAGCGCTTTCCGACGGCGTTCGAGTTCGCAACGACGCAAGGCGCTGATGCGCAATCGCTGTCGGGCGCGACTCCGGCCGCGGGGCCGGTCGACCAGATCTCGCGCGTCGCCTCTCGCTACGGCTGGCCGGTCACGAGTGACGGGGAA
>JBPPMG010000399.1:0-4807 GCA_051305935.1 Thermoanaerobaculia bacterium | reverse complement strand
CCGTCGCTTCCGAGGGACACGCTGATCGGTTCGTCAGCAACCTCCGTGTCGAGCGTCATGCCGTGCTCGAACGCCGCCAGGTAGACGAGGGGTTTCATCGCGGAGCCGGGTTGGCGCAGCGATCGGGTGGCGCGGTTGTAATCGGAGTAGCGCGTGGAACGGCCCGCATACGTTTTCCGGCCGCCCGTTTCGGCGAGGATCGCCGCGTCGGCGTTTCGAAGCACGACAATCGAGCCCTGGATCACTCCCGTCGCCTTCGGATGCCGTTTCTCGTAGCGGGCGAGGCCCTGCTCGAGTGCGTCGTTGACGATCGCCTGGACGCGCGCGTCGACCGTCGATTCGACGGAGATTTTCCCCTGAAAAAGGTCCTCGACTCCGAACAGGCTGCCTCCGCGGGCGTTCAGTTCCTCGAAGATGTGCTCGTTCACGGCGGGAGCCGTCGTTTTGACGGGGCTGCGCGTAGCGACGCGGATCGGCTCGGTCTGGCAGTCTGCGGCGAGCTTCGCCGGGATGTACCCGTTGCGCGCCATCAGGGCGAGAATCTGGTTGCGGCGCCTGAGCAGCGGCTCGTTGCCGGGCTCCGGCGAGTACTCGGTCGGAGACTTGCTGATCGACGCGAGCAGCGCGGCGTTGCCCGCGTCGAGCTTCGTGTAGTCCTTCAGCGGTTTGCCGAAGTAGTAGGAGGACGCGGCCGCATAGCCGTATCTGCCGTGGCCGAGGTAGATGAAGTTGGCGTAGCGGGCGAAGATTTCGCGCTTGGCCCGCTCCTGCGTGCCATGACGCCGTCGCATCTCCCGCTCGAGCCAGAGAGAGAGGCGCACCTCTTCCATCTTTCTCGAGAGCTTGTTCGTCGCCGAGGCGCCGATGAGCAATGAAACGAGCCGCGGCGCGGCGAAGCCTTCGTGAAATACCGGGTCGGCGTCGGAGCGGCTCGTCAGCTTCTGGAGGAAGTAGCCCCGCACGAGCTGTTGCGTGAGCGTCGATCCTCCCTGCGGCAGGAGGAGACGGAACTCGTTTCCTTCCTTGCGCCACTCGGAGTACGAGCGCGACGCCGTCTTGCGCACAATGCGAGGGATCGAGTCGTAGTCGACGCCGGAGTGCTCGAAGAAACTCTTGTCCTCCGCAGCCAGAATGGCCTGCCGGACGATCGGCGGAAACTCGTCGTACGGCACGACCTGGCGGTATTCGTGCGCGACCTCGATCAGCACGCTTCCCTCCTCGTCATGCACGACGCCCGTCGTCGGGAGCTCGAACCGGATGAAGGCGTCGAGGTTCGGGACCTCGGCGCGGTCGAAGTAGACGTGGAACACGAGCCAGAGGAGCGGGAGGACGACGAGCGCGATGGGGATGAAGGCGGCGGCGATGATCAGGGCGTCGCGCCGGCGCAACGATTTTAAGCGAGAGGCCAGCCGGCGAGCGACGCGAAGGCGCGCGGAGGTCGCCCCGCGCATCTCGTCAACGTAGTCCGGTCCGCCGACGGCCCGTTCGAGGCTGATGGCCGATTCTTCTGCTGAGGTTTGTGGTTTCATGGTGGCAGCCGGGCGACAAACCAGCTTGGTCCAACGTAGCGTTCGCAGCCGTCGCCCGAAAGAGCAGTTACTACCCGGCGGGGCGCATTTCACGTGGGTAGGAACCACCTCCACCAGCGCGCCGCACGCGGACGGCTCACGCGATCGTGGCGACCGTTGATCGAGGGAATCCGCCCCGATCCCACCTACGCTTCAAGCCTGGTCTCCTGGGCAGCCATCGTGAAGCGCAAACTCTACTCCGTTGCGAACACAGGGACTGAGTAGGAACTACGGTATCGCTATCGGCCTTGACTGGTGATGAGCGTGGTGGGCGGCGGCCTGGCTCTTGTCCGAGGCTCGGCGTTGTTCCCGGGTAGAAACTGCGCTTCCCGTCGGAGCGCCAAGTGACTACGCTTGAGGTCGTATGATGGATACTCGGGATCGCTGATGTTGCGCGCAGTAGAACCCTGCCATGACAGTGTCAGTGACGACAACCCTCACACGGAGGTGACAACATGCGAATCAACGTGATCATCGGGATCGTCTGTCTGGTCGTCGGCCTTGTTCTCGGAGCGTTAGCGGGTGCAGTGTTCGAGAACCGCCGAGGCGACGTGCGGACCAGGGCCGCGGTCGAGGCGGAATCGGCGCGCGCGACGCGTTTCGAGGCGGACGTGAGCCGGCTGCAGAAGCAGGTGGACCTGATGCAGCTGCATCTTCGCGTCGGCCGCGTCGCAATCGAGGCGGACCTCCAGAACTATGGAACTGCCGGCGAGCAGGCCACGAACCTCTTTGACGAGATCGCTCTCATGTCGGATCGGACGAAGGACAACGCGAAGGTACAAGCTGCTCTGCGGCAGGTGCTCACTGCACGAGACGAAGTGATCTCGGGGCTGGCGACTGCCCAGCCCGCATCCGCTCAGAGGGTCAAGCAGCTCTACCTCGAGCTCTTCGATACGGCGTACTGATCGAGCATGCGGGGTGACCAGGTCGTCAACGCGTACCAGCGGCCGGCCGAGGAGTTGCTGAACGCGCTCGGCGCTGACGCTCACCGCGGCCTCAGTGCCGCGGAGGCCCGCCGCAGGCTCGACGAGTACGGACCGAACGAGCTCCACGCGGAGGTGCCGATTCCCGCGTGGAGGAAGTTCCTCGCGCAATTTCAGGACGTCCTGGTCATCCTTCTGCTGGTTGCTTCGGCGATCTCCGGCGTCCTCTGGTACATCGAGCGCGAGTCAGCCATTCCATACGAAGCGCTCGCCATCTTCGCGATCGTCCTTCTGAACGCCATTCTCGGATACGTGCAGGAAGCGCGCGCGGCCTCTGCTGTCGGCGCGCTGCTCCAGATGGCGGCCGCGCAGGCCCGCGTGATACGCGACGGTGAGCTTCAAAGCATCGCGGCGGCGGAGGTGGTTCCGGGTGACCTCATCACCGTAGAAGAGGGAGACACCATCCCGGCCGATGCCCGGGTCATCCACTCGTCGGCACTGCAGACGGCGGAGAGCTCGCTCACCGGCGAGAGCCTGCCGGTGTCGAAAGTGATCGGCGCGATCGAAGGCCACGCCGGGATCGGCGACCGGCTGAACATGATCTTTGGCGGAACGGCCGTGACCTACGGCCGCGGCCGCGCGGTGGTCGTCGGAACCGGCATGCAGACGGAGATGGGGCGGATTGCCGGGATGTTGAAGGAGCAGCCCTCCAAGCCGACTCCGCTGCAGCGCGAGCTCGATCGCGTCGGGAAGCTCCTCGGGTTGACGGTCATCGTGATCGCGGTCGTGATGATCGCGACCATCGTCATGATGGAGGACGTCCGCGGCTTCTCCGCGTTCTTCGACGTGCTGATCTTCGGCGTCGCGCTCGCGGTCGCCGCGGTTCCGGAAGGGCTGCCGGCGGTGGTCACTGCCGTGTTGTCGCTCGGCGTGCAGCGCGCCGCGAAGCGGAACGCCATCGTCCGTCACCTGGCTGCAGTCGAGACCCTCGGTTCGACCGACGTGATCTGTTCCGACAAGACCGGGACCCTCACCAGGAACGAGATGACGGTGAGGGTCATCGTCACGGCCAGCGGGCGCGTGGAGTTAGGCGGAACCGGCTATGCGCCGGAGGGGGAGGTCCGCCCAGCGGGAGGCGGCAGCATTGATGGGAACCTCGCGATCGAGCTGCGTCGCGCGCTCTCCGCGGCGGACCGGGTGAACAATGCCGTTCTTCAGGAGCAGGACGGCCGATGGACGGTGCAGGGCGATCCGACGGAGGGAGCGCTGATCGTCGCGGCGCAGAAGGCAGGACTGGAGGAGGAGGTGCTCGCGGCGCGGTTCGAGCGGCTGGCCGAGGTGCCGTTCTCTTCGGCGCGGAAGCTGATGAGCACCGTGCACAGCGACAGTGAACGAGAGGAACGGGTCCTCGCCTTCACCAAAGGCGCACCCGACGTTCTGTTGCCGCGCTGCACGCACGAGCTCGTCGGCGACGAGCGGCGTCCATTGACGGACGAGCGGCGCGCCGAAATCCGGGGGGCGAACGAGCAGCTCGCGCGTGAAGCGCTGCGCACGCTGGCCGTGGCTTTTCGCGCGATTCCGTCGAAGGAGTTCGATCCCGAAGCGGTCGACGAGAGCATCGAGGAGGATCTCGTGCTGCTCGGGCTGATCGGGATGATCGACCCGCCGCGCGAGGAGGCGAAGGACGCGGTCGCGCGCACGCGCGGGGCGGGCATCCGGCCGATCATGATCACGGGGGACCATCCGATCACCGCGAGCGTGATCGCAAACGAGCTTGGAATTGTGGAGGACGACCGGGTGGTCCTCGGTGCGGAGCTGGAGAAGATGGACGACGCGCAGCTGGACGAGACGGTCCGGCAAGTATCGGTCTACGCGCGCGTCGATCCCAAGCACAAGCTGCGTATCGTCGAGTCGTTGCAGCGCGCCGGCGCGACGGTCGCGATGACGGGCGACGGTGTCAACGATGCACCTGCTCTGGAGCGTGCCGACATCGGCGTGGCGATGGGGATCACCGGCACCGACGTCTCGAAAGAGGCGGCCGACATGGTGCTGGCCGACGACAACTACGCCACCATCGTCGCGGCGGTGGAGGAAGGCCGCGCGATCTACGCGAACATACGGAAGTTCCTTCGCTACCTGCTGTCGTGCAACATCGGCGAAGTGTTGACGATGTTCCTCGGCGTGGTCTTCGCGAGCGTCATCGGCCTGAAGAGCGGAGAGGGGAGTGCGGTCGTCCTGCCGCTGCTTGCCACCCAGTTGCTGTGGGCCAACCTGGTGACCGACGGCGCGCCCGCCCTGGCGCTGGGAGTCGATCCG
>JBPPMG010000214.1:0-4548 GCA_051305935.1 Thermoanaerobaculia bacterium | reverse complement strand
TACTTCGCGGAGTAGAGATCCTCGTAGCTCTTGTCGTAATAGCCGAGCCTCGTGATGAGATCGGAGACAGGCACGCCGGCGTAGATGCAGGCGAACTTGTCGGGATGATCGAAGCCGACCATGAGCGAGATCATCCCGCCGTGGCTCCATCCGACGAGCGCGATCCTCTTCGGGTCGACGGGAAGCTGCTCCACCGCCCACTCGCGGCAGGCGACGATGTCGTCGTTCTCCAGGCCGCCGTAGTCGATCGCCTCGTACATCGCCTTGCCGTAGCCGGTCGAGCCGCGGTACTCGGGAGCGAGCACGATGTAGCCGCGCTCGAGCATTTCGCGGACCAGGTGCACGTGGTAGGTCCCGAAATCGCCGTGCACGCCGCCGTGCGTCAGCATGATCGCAGGGTGCTTCTTCGCCTTGTCGAGCTTCTTCGGCAGAAACACGTACTGGTAGATCCGGATCGGGTGACGATCGTTCTTGATCCCGAAGGTCTCCTTCGCCTTCGGGTTCGGCGGACCCGCCAGCAGTACCTTGTCGATCTCCGCGACGTCCGACAAACGCAGCCAGAAGAGCGAATCGTCCGCCGACTTTCGAACCTGGTCGAGATCGTACTCGAGCGACTCGACCTTTGCGGCGAGCTCCTTAACCTGGGCCTCCAGCGATTTCGTTTCCTCGGCCAGGAGCGGGCACGCGGCGAGCGCGACGAGAGTGAACAGCAGGATCGATTTCCGCATCAGGAACCTTTCGGGCAATCTTCGTGGGCTTCCGTTCGCTCCGGCGGAGCGTCAGCGCGATTCTACCTTCCCGCGAGTTGAGCCGTCATGGTTGCCGCGTCTCCGTCGTGACACCGCTCCACATCGCGGTGCCTCACTTCCGTCGAGCGGGGCGCAGGAAACGTCGCGATCGCCCCTTCGCTACACTAGACTTGACCGCACACAACCTACCGCAAGGAGCCACGCATGAGGTCTTCCCGTCTCCTCACACTCTCCGTCATCACGCTGCTGTGCGTCACTCCGCTTCTTGCGAAGCCTGCGAAGAAGAAGGGCGCAGCCTCGGGGCCCTGCTCGCTCGAGCACTATCCGGTCGCCGTCGGCGACGTCAACGAATATCGAATGACCTCGAACCAGCTCGACGCGGACAGAAACGTGATCGGCACGACCTCCTACAATTTCAGCGACGAGGTCATCGCCGTCGACAGCGCCGGTTTTCGGACGCGGTCGGCCAACGAAGGAAACTCCAGCGAGTCGAACTGGACCTGCGACGACGACGGCATCACCCTGGTCCTTCAGCAGTTCCCCGACACCACGATCACGACCACCGGCGTCGCGATCCCTTCGTCGATGGAAGTCGGCGGCGTCTGGAATCAGACCATGGAGATGTCCACTGCAGACACCAGCCAGGGCTCGAAGACCGTGAATCGGGTGACGATGCGCGAGAAGGTCGTCGTTCCGGCCGGAAGCTTCGACGCCCTGAGGGTCGACTACGAAGTCGAGTCGATCGTCGGTGGCCAACCGACCGGGGCCGTGCGCGGCTCGCAGTGGTTCGCTCCCGGCGTTGGCATGGTGAAGACTCTCTCCGTCATCGAGATGGAAGCCGGCGAGCTTCGCAGCGTCGAGACGACCACGGAACTGGTGAAGCGCACGACGAAGTGAGCCCTCCGCCGAGGCGGAGAACGGCGGGTCACCAGGGTGCGGGAGGATCCGGCACAGGCCGGGTGAGGTCGAACTCGACGCGGAAACGACGGCCACTCGCCTCGCGCCGCAGCGCGTAGCTGAAGCTCTTCCCCGGATCGATCGACATGGTCCAGATGTTCGTCGCCGACGCAGGGAGCATGGAGGCCGTGTGAGCGTCGGCGTGGAACTCGAGCGCGTAGTCGTCTCGAATCTCTCGGGTGTCGCCGCCGTACCAGGTCACCTCGTCCTCGCTCCCGTCTTCGTGCCGATGGTCGTGCTTCAACCGGAAGCCCGACTCCGTTCTGATCAGCACCCACGTGCGAGAGTGGTCGTCACCGGCGTGAAAGGGAACGCGGATCTCGCTGGCAGAGCACTGCCTGACCTGCATGACGAGCCGCTGCCTGCCGAACTCCGCGTCCGACGGGTCTGTCCCCTCGGCGAGGCGCCCTTCGAATGACTTTCCGCAGAGGCCGCGCAACTCGGCCCAGAATTTTTCACCCGACGCGGGCGCGACATCCGTCGTGCGGCAGGAAGTGAAAACAAGCGGAACAAGCGCGAGAAACAGAATGTGGATTCTGTGCATGTCCGGCACATCCTACAACGACGAAGACCCCGGCTCGCGCCGGGGTCTTCGCTACAGCGTTGAGCTTCGTTGTTAGAACCGGATGCCGGCGGAAACGCGGTACGTGAGAGGCAGCTGGTACGAAGCTGCACCCGTCGACTGTCCGAATGCCGTCGACTTCCTCCAGTGCTGGTTGTTGGCGGCGCAGGTCGCCGTCGCCGTGCCCGCGAGGCACTCGTTAGGCGTCTCGGTGAAGGGGTTGAACGCCTGGGTCACGGTGACCGCGGCGCCACCGCCGATCTGAGCCTGCTCGTTGAACGCGTTGAGGAGCTCGCCTTGAACGAAGACGTTCACGTTCCGGATCGGCAGCTCCCAGTTGACGGAAAGGTCGGTCGCGGTGGCGTCCTCGAAACGATACTCGCCGCGATCGCTGAAGTAATAGAGCACCGTCGCCGGCGGAGTCGCGTAGCCCGGGTTGGCCGTGTACGCCGCGACGTCGACGTTGGCGGTGGCGGAGTACGGCAGGCCGCTGTCGAAACGCTCGAGCAGGCTGAGGTTGAGGTTGCCGAATGCGCCGAGCGGCTGATCGTACGAGATCCAGAGGCGCGCCTTGTGCTCCTGGTCGGTGGGCAGGAAGCCTACCGGGTTGTTCTGCGCGAAGGCGCGATACTCGGGATAGGTCTGGGCCAGCGACGTCGCCGGTCCGCCGCCCGCGGTCTCGCCTACGTCGTTGCCCTTCGCTTCGGACCAGGTGTAGTTGGCCCCGATGTTCACCCTGTCGCTCAAGCGATAGTTGCCCTGCAGCTGAACCGCCTGGTACGTGCGCTCCAGCTGGTCCGTGTTCGTGTAGGTCAGGACGTCGAGCGGGTTGCCGAGGACCTCGACCTGGTCACCAGGGGTCGTGGTGGTCGTGTAGAAGTCGGCCCACTCGCGATCGATCACGTCGAGGCGAAGGAACCCCTTCGAGCCGATCTGCGTGCCGAAGCCGATGGTGAACTCCTCGGTGTTAGGCGACGCCAGCGAGCCGTTGAACCGCGTGTTGACTCCCGGAATCGTAGCGCCGACCAGGTTGCTGGTGTTGTCGGTGCCGCCGATTCCGAGGAACCACTGGAAGAACTGCTCGAGAACGTCGAACGACCCGAGCCCCGTGCCAGCTCCGCCGATCTGCGGGCCGTCGTAGATGTAATAGATCGCGCTCGGCGTGCCGCCACCGCCGGCCCCGCCGACCGTCTCCTGGATGCGCGAGACGTACTTCGAGTAGCTCGCATTCACGCGTATGCGGCCGTCACCCCTGATGTCGTAGATCGCTCCGATTCGCGGGCTGAAGGCGCTGTCGTCGGAGATCTGATTTCCGGCGCTGTCCTTCCCGTCGTTGACGTCGTAGCGCACGCCGATGTTGAAGCTCCACTTCGAGTTGAAATCCCACTTGTCGTTCACGAACACCGAGTCGGTCACGAAGTCGGATCCCTTGGAGAGCACTTCGATCGGCGAATAGCGGAGAAGATCGCCGGAGCTGATGATCGGGCGGAACGACCCGTCCGCGTCGAACTCCGGCGACATGCCAAAGACGTAGATGCCGAAGTTGCTGCCCGACTGGTAGTTGTTCGCCAGACGGTTCTCCGAGAAGTTCTCGTACCCGCCGACGATGTTGTGCGTGCCCGCTCCGGCCGTCGCCATGTAGTAGGTCGACTTCAGGACGAGGTACTCGTTCTCGCGCACCTCGGGGTCGCAGATTCCGCAGAAGATCGGAGCGCCCCACGCGCCGCCGACGACCGTGTAGTCGTAGGCCCAGGTGCCCAGGGCGATGTCGCGCGCATCGTTGAAGTTCGTGGTGAGATGGTCGCCGCCGCTTCCGACGAACTGCAGGTCGCGCGTCGAGTAACCGACCTCGACGAGCAGGTTGCTGCTGAGAATCCCGTTGTACTGCGCCGTGGTCATCTCGCGCGGCAACTGACGGCCGTCGAGATCCATCGTCGACAGCTCCCAGCAGCCAAATGCGCAGTGCGGCGTCTGGTCGACCTCATAGCTGAGGTACGAGCCGACGAGACTGTGCTTCGGCGTCACCTGGCCGGTCAGCTTGACCTCGTACCGTTCGTCGGTCTGAATGGTCGACGGGCGCTCCACGGGAACATCGAGCGCGCCGCCGTCGAAGAAGAAGGCGGGGAATGTCTGCTCGACGTAGCGGCCCGCGCCGAAGAACCAGAGGCGGTCGCGCACGATGCGTCCGCCGAGCGTCGCCTCGTACGTTTCGTCCGTGACGCTTTCCTGCTGCGTCTCACCGTGGTCGGATGTCTTGTCCCAGGCCGGATTCGTGAAACT
>JBPPMG010000321.1:0-4697 GCA_051305935.1 Thermoanaerobaculia bacterium | reverse complement strand
ACGACCTCCGCTACGCCTTCCGCACTCTCGCGAAGACGCCCGCCTTCACCGCGATTGCGGTGGCGACGCTCGTCCTCGGCATCGGCGCGAACACGGCCATCTTCAGCATCGTGAATGCGGTCCTTCTCCAGCCGCTTCCGTACGCCGATCCCGAGCGTCTCGTCCGCATTTACTCGACGAGCCAGGATACGGACGCGGGAAACGTGAACCCGCTCGACGCCCTCGACTGGCGCGAACAGAACCGCTCGTTCGAGCGGATCGCGCTCCTGCACAATTCGGAGATGACCGTCGGCGGCGAAGCCGAGCCGGTCCGCGCCGCGGTCACCCGCGTCACGCACGACTTCTTCTCCACCCTCGGCGTCCGCCCCGCGATCGGACGGGAGTTCGCTCCGGAAGAGGAAACGCCCGGGAACGACCGCACCGCGATCCTCTCCCACACGTTCTGGCTCTCGTGGTTCGGCGGCTCGCCGGACGTGCTCTCGAAGACCATCCGGATCGGCGACCACGCGTACGAGATCGTCGGCGTCCTCCCGGCCGGCTTCCGGACGCCTCTCCAGGGCCACTACGGCGAGACCTCGATCTACCGGCCGATGGCGCTCGATCGGGAGAGCACCGGCCGCGGCGGACATTACATGCAGGTGATCGCGCGCCTCCGCCCCGGCGTGAGCCAGGCGCAGGCCGGCCAGGAGATGATCGCCCTGACCGAGGAGCTCGAGCGGCGGTTCCCGGACAACAAGACGGGACGACGCGCTCGCATCGCGCCACTCGACGAAACGATCGTCGGGGAGTACCGGCAGAGCCTCATCGTGCTGATGGTGGCGGTGGGACTGGTACTGCTGATCGCCTGCACGAACGTGGCGAGTCTTTTTCTGGCGCGGGCCGCGGGACGGGAGCGCGAGATCGCGATCCGCGGCGCGGTCGGGGCCGGACGCGGGCGGATCATCCGCCAGCTTCTGACCGAGGCGCTCGCGGTCTCACTGCTCGGCGGGGGAATGGCGCTGATCGCCGGCGCGTGGCTGACGCGGGCGCTCCGCGCGGCCGGCGCCGGCACCGTGCCGCGGCTCGAAGATGCGACGATCGACCTGCGCGTTCTCGCCTTCACGGCACTCGCCACGATCGGATCGGCGCTTCTGTTCGGCCTCCTGCCAGCCCTGCGAATCTCGCACGAAGCGAAGGCGCCAGCGTTGCGCGAGTCGGGGCGGTCACTCGCAGGCGGGCGCGAGATCCGCCGCTCGCTCCGCTGGATGATCGTCGCCGAGGTCGCGCTGTCGATTCTCCTGCTCACCGGAGCCGGGCTCCTCATCCGCAGCCTCTGGACCCTTTCGAGCGTCGAGCCTGGGTTCGACGTCGAGCGGCTCGCCATCCTCAACGTCACCCTCTCGCCGGAAAGCTACCCCGAGGATTCGCAGATTTTCGCGTTCCACGACGAGCTGGCGCGCCGGCTCGAAGCGCATCCCGCAATCGCCGCGGCCGGCGCGACGAGCATCCTTCCGTTCAGCGGCGGTTTCTCCTGCGACGGCTACACGGTCGAGGGAACGCCGGAGGGACCGGGATCACTGCGCCCATGCGCCGAGGTTCGAACGGTGACCGAGGGGTACTTCCGGGCGATGGGGATTCGCCTGATCTCGGGCCGCTTCTTCGATTCGCGCGACCAGGCCGACGGCGAGCCCGCGGTCGTGATCAGCCAGGCGATGGCGAACCGGCTGGGAGGGAACCCGGTCGGCAGAAGGATTCGCACCGGCCGGATCGAGGAGGATGCCTGGGGCCGGATCGTCGGCATCTCGGGCAACGTCCGCCACTTCGGGCTGGACCAGGAGCCGGCGCCGGAAATCTACCTCTTCCATCCTCAGGGAGCGTACCGCTCGATGACGCTCGTGGTTCGCGCCCTGGGATCGATGGCTCCGGCGATGGATCAGATTCGCCGGGAGATCCGCGCGCTCGACGCGGCGCTTCCGCTCAACGGGCTCCGCCCGATGAGCGAGCTGGTCGCGCGCAGCCTGGACGAGAACCGGCTGCGCGTGGTGCTCTTCGGCATCTTCGCGGCGATCGCACTTCTGCTCGCGGCATCCGGCATCTACGCGTCGCTCTCGCATGGAGTCGCGCAACGGACGCGCGAGCTCGGCGTGCGGATGGCGCTGGGAGCGGACCGCGGAAGGCTCCGGCGCGGAGTCCTCGCGGAATCGATGCGCCTCACGCTGATGGGACTCGCCATCGGGCTCCTCGGGTCGATCGCGGCTTCGAGGATGCTCGAGTCGCTGCTGTTCGGAGTGAGTCCCCTCGATCCCGCGACGTTCGCTGCCGTCGCCCTCACGATCGCATTCACGGCGCTCGTCGCGAGCTGGATTCCGGCGAGACGCGCGACGAAGGTCGACCCGATGGTCGCGCTGCGGGCGGAATGACCGACCAGGAGCCACGATGATCGCCGATATCCGACAAGCCTTTCGCAGCCTCAGCCGCTCGCCCTCGTTCACCGCGGTCGCACTCCTGACGATGGCGATCTCGATCGGCGCGACCGCGGCGATCTTCAGCGTCGTGCACGGGATCCTTCTCGATCCCCTCCCCTATGCGGATCCCGATCGCCTCGCCATCGTCTGGCAGACCGATGCGCACAACGACTCCTGGAACGAGGCTGCCTCCGGCCCCGACTACCGCGACTGGAAGCGGGAAACGAGAACCTTCGAGCGGCTCGGCGCGGCGACCCTTCGCGAGCTCAATCTCCTTCCCTCGGACGGTGCACCTCTCCGCGTCGACGCGATGGCCATCAGCCACGATTTCTTCGACGTGCTCGGAGTGCGGCCGGCGCTCGGGCGCGCCTTCACGGCGGAAGAGGACGTGGTGGGCGGCCCCGCCGCGGCGATCCTCTCGCACGCGCTCTGGCAGGAACGGTTCGCCGGCGATCCTTCGATCCTCGGGCGCACGATCCGGCTCGACGGCCGCGATCACGAGGTGGTTGGGGTCGCCGGGGGCGGGCTCCGTTTCGCCGGGGAGCCGCACGTTCTGGTACCGCTCATGCCGGCCATCGGAGATCTCGGTGACTCGCGCGGCGTCCACAACGTCGTCGTCTGGGGTCGCCTCGCGCAGAACGCCACGATCGAGACCGCGCAGCACGAGATGAGCGGGATCATGCAGGAGCTCGAGCGCCTCTATCCCGACGACAACCGGGGACGCGGCGCACGGGTCGAACCGCTGCACGAGGCGATCGTCGGGGACGTCCGCCTACCCGTCACGATTCTCTTCGGCGCGAGCATTCTCGTGCTGCTCATCGGCTGCGCGAACGTGGCGGGACTTCTCATCGCGCGCGGCATACGCCGCGGCCGGGAGATCGCGGTGCGCGCGTCGCTCGGAGCGGCTCGATGGCGCCTCCTGCGTCAGCTCGTCGTCGAGTCGCTGCTGCTTTCCGTCACCGGAGGAGCTCTCGGCATTCTCATCGCCTGGTGGGGAATCGGCGTACTGACCGCGCTCGCTCCCTCGTCGATTCCCCGGCTCGAGAACGTCGAGGTCGACCCGATCGTGCTCGGATTCATGCTCGCGCTTTCGGTCGCCTCGGGACTTCTGTTCGGGATCTTCCCCGCCCTCCGGACGTCGAAGGCCGCGCTCGGCTCGACCGCCCGCGGAGCTGCGAGGGCCGTATCTCACGGAAGGTCACGACATCTGCTCGTCGTCGCCGAGATCGCGCTGGCACTGACCCTGACCGCCGGAGCGGGGCTGCTGGTCCGCACGGTCTACAACCTGATGCAGGTCGATCCGGGCTTCCAACCGAAGGGCCTCTTCACCTTCGATATCTCGCTGCCGGAGACGAAGTATCCCGTCCCCCCGCGCAGCACCTATCCGGAGTGGCCCGAGGCGACGAGGTTCTACGAACGACTGCTCGCGGAGCTCGAGTCGACTCCCGGCGTGGAGTCGATCGCGCTGGCGATGAACCACCCGCTGCGGCGAGGATGGACCTCGACGATCACCGTCGAGGGACGCGAGCCGGTCGACGGACCCCGGGACGAGCAGCGCCTTCGCGCCGTCTCCCCCGGCTATTTCCGCACGATCGGCGCGCCGATCGTGAAAGGGCGCGCGTTCACCGGGGACGACCGGTTCGGCCGCGAACCGGTCGTCATCGTCAACCAGGCGTTCGTCGACCGCTACCTCCCCGGCGAGGAGCCGCTCGGGCGGAAGCTGAACTTCTGGGGCGTCTCGCGCAGCATCGTCGGCGTGGTGGCGGACGTCCGCTTCATGGGTCTTCGCGAGCCGGCCGCCCCCGCGGTGTACCCGCCGCTCGCGCAGGTGCCGATGACCGAGGTCGCCGTCATCGTCCGCGCCGGCGAGAACCCGCTCACGCACTTCAGCGCGGTCCGCAGCGGCCTCGCCCGGGTCGAGCCCGACGTCGCGCCTTCGAATGTCCAGACGCTCGACCAGATCCTCGCAGGCGCGATCGGGCCCGAGCGATTTCAGATGATTCTCCTGTCGCTCTTCGGGGCGACGGCGCTCCTTCTGGCGACGATCGGTGTGTTCGGCCTCATCGCCTACCAGGTGGAACAGCGGCGTGCCGAGATCGGGGTGAGGATGGCCCTCGGCGCCGACGGACCCGACATCGTTCGCATGCTCGTCCGGGAGGCGGGGAGCCTCGCGGTTGCGGGGATTCTGTTCGGCGGGATGGCGGCGTGGCTGTCGAGCCGGTATCTCGAGTCGCTGCTCTTCAGCGTCGGCAC
>JBPPMG010000245.1:0-3275 GCA_051305935.1 Thermoanaerobaculia bacterium | reverse complement strand
CGGCTGCCGGGGACGTTCCGGCCGCGAAATGGAGGACCGGAACGTCATGAAGGCGTATCCGCTCCAGATGCATGCGCCCGTCAGGGGCTTGAGCAACCTGGAACGTCCGGATCTGCCCGAGGACGTCGGTCAACGCTAGGTGGACACCCCAGTCGAAGGTCGCTTCGGCAGGCGTGCATCCCGCGACGGTGCTGCCGCAGGGCCAGATCTGGCGAACGACCCGGTCCCGTTTCACGGGATCCATCGAAGCGTCGAACTCATGCTCGACGCGGGGGATGAGGGTCGATGCGACCTGTGCAGGCTCGATGATCCGAGTGAGATTTCCGGCGATCTCCACACGATCCCTGAACGAGGCGCCCGTCGCCTGGTACTCATAACGGAGCTCGGGACGCTTCCCGTCCACCAGCGAGTACTCAGCAGGAACACCCGGGACGGATCCCGCCTCGGGGAGTTGCACCCGGACGAGCCGTCTTTGTTCGTCGTAGTGATAAGTGACCTTGCGGCCGCGCCAGTCCTGGACCTCGCGAAGCAAACCGCCGTGCGACGACGCTTCGGAGTAGTAGCTGAGCAGGGTCGTGCGCCCGACCGGATCAACGATTGCCGCGAGCTGTCCGGTCGGCCCGTACAGGTAGCGCTTGAGATTGCCGCTTCCGGGTTTCAGAGGAGTGAAGAAATGATCGCTCTCTTCCAAGAGACGGCCCATCGAGTCGAAGCGGATGACTCTCCCAAGCGGATCCGCGAGCGACCAACCGTATTCCTGCACACCGAGAGCGAGGAAGAGACCACGCGCATTGTGGTAGATGGTCCCATGGCGACGGAATGTCCAAACCTCTCCAGCCTCATCGCGGTACTCGACATCTCCATTTGGAAGTGCTCGCAATCTGCGGAAGAGTGAGGAGCTCCATCCCTCACCGAACGGTGTGTTGCCGATGGTCCGCGACCGGTAGGTTCGATCGATGACGACGTTCCATCCGGCTCTCCCGCCTGCATCGAGGTCGATCGAGAAGGTCTCGAGCTCGCCCGAGTGCGCGTAGATCGTCTCCTGAATGAGCCCGTCGGCGATGGGCGGCTCCTGCCCGGCGACGAGCACTCCGGTCGGACGAACGGTGGCGGCGATCGTCGTCGGAACGCGCGCGACCAACCGATCGGCGGAAGCGAGATACCGGTACCCCGGATCTTCGTCCGCTGCCGGTGGAGGCATGGGTGGCAGCTCGGGCCTCACGACGAACTGCCGTCCGGCCGACCAGATCTCGAAGGCGCCTTCGGAGGACTCCGCTTTGTTCTTCAGGTGTTCCGGGCGCTCGCAGTTGGCGCAGCCGGCTTCCGCTTTCTGCGTCGCGGTCGTGCCGTCGGGCCAGGTGTACTGCTCGCTCGCGCGGGGGTCGGCGACGGCGACGATCCAGGGCGAGACGAAGCGGTTGAAGCCGCGCTGGTGGCGGAACTCGGCTTCGAGCGCCTCGGGGACGAGGCGGCGGAGCTTGAACTCGGCGGCCGCGCGCGGGTCGGGCGTGCCGTCGGGACGGAGCTGCCGCAGATGGGCGCGCGGGAAGCCGTCGGGCGTCTGCTCGGTCACGGCGCCGAACACGCGCTCGCTCTCGATCGCGAGGCGGAGCGCGCCGCCGATCGACTCGGCGAGGGCTCCGGGGAGCGACAGCTCGAAGCGGAACGCGCCGAGGGCGCCGGGGGCGGTGACGCCGGTGCCCGCCTGGGATATGCCGAGAGGGACGATGCCGCCGGTCTCCGTGAGAAAGCCGTCGACGTCGATCATGACGCGGAGGCGCGGGTCGATGGCGGCGATCACGCGGAGGGTCTTCCGCAGAAGCTCTCCGGCGTAGACGATGCCGAGGTCGGGATCGACGAGCGGGGCGAGCGTGCCGGAGGCGACCGGGTTCTCCGAACGCCAGATGATCCGCGGGTCGGCGAGGCCGATGCCGTACATGCCGTTCTTCTGGAGCGACGCGGCGAGCGTGGGGAAGAGAGCGTTCGCGCCGATCAGCGCGCCGGCGTCGTCCCGCCGCTCGTCGATGCGCGAAAGATCGACGAGAAGGAGGTGCCCTTGCCCATCGACGACGCTCGCAAGCTGCGATCCGGGGATGGCGCGCACCGAGGCCGCCCCCTCCGGGATCCAGATGACGTCGGCCAGGTGCTGCTCCTCGATGAATCCGTTCTCCGGCGCCTCGGCCACGAGGACGCCGTACTCGTTGCCGGCGACGAGAAGGTAGTCGCGTTCCGCGGCCTCGTCCGCCTTGGTCCCTCGCTGGCCGATGGTGCTACCCGGCACGATGGGGAAGTTGTCGGCCTTCTCGATCCTCCAGTGGTGGGTCGAGATGCTGTTGAAACGGCCGAACGGCGGCCTGGAGGCGAGAGCTTCGAACTTGGCTCTCATCGCATGGAGGCGCGGGTTGTCGGGAGGAACGGTCCCCTTCGAGCGGAAGAGCATGCCCATCGGGCCGCGGGCGCAGAAGACGTCGCCGCCTGCCAGCGCTTCCTCTCCCATAAGCGGATCGGGTTCCGGGTCGATGAGCAGATCGAGAATGCCGCGGCTCGCGTCGAGCGCATAGATGCGGAGCCCCGCTCCGTCCGCATCCGCCAGGATCGCCGCCTCGGGCGAGAACGTGAGGTCGGGAATCGCGCCGTCGGTGAACGAATGGCTGCACGATGCGCTCAGCGCCGCGCGCGTCACCCTCACGCTCTCGCGAAGCGTCTCGTAGTCCTCGGGTTTCACGGACGCGTCATTCGACTCGATCGCGTTGAGATCGAACACGCCGATCCCGTAACCGAAGAGAGAGACGACCCCGTAGGTCCGCCGGTTTCGGATGATCGTGAGCGTGTCGGACGGGCGCGCGATGACGCGGGCGAAAGTCGCGGGTGAGTCGGGGCGCGCATCGGCGGACCAGCGGAAGCCGGCGTTTCGGTTCTCGATGGTGATCCGCTGCACGAGATACGGCAGCAGCGGGTCGTACTTGATCGACACCCCGAATTCCTCGAATCCGTCGGCGTACACGTTCGGCAGTTTCGTGAACTCCGGCGCTGTAGCGAGCTCGGAGACTTCATAAGGGAGCGCGACGTCCTGGGCCAGGACCTGCATCTTCCGTGGGATCGCCTCGGGACGATCGGAGACGACGTTGGAGCTGGCGAGGCCGAGGGAGCCCTGGTAGCCGAGCGCCCAACTCAGGATTCCCGATCCGACCTGCTGCGGCTCGGGCCCGGTGGCAGAGCGGAAGTCCTCGGCGCGGTACGAGCGACCGGCGCCGAAAAGGTTGCCGCGCGTGGTC
>JBPPMG010000189.1:0-25774 GCA_051305935.1 Thermoanaerobaculia bacterium | reverse complement strand
AGACGTCGCCTACCTGCTGCACTTCTATCGCACGGGCGAGAAGCACCCATTCCGCTCGTTCTGGCCCGATGTCTCACCTTTGCTCGAGCCGCTCCCGATTCCAGACTTTCACCCGACGAGGTGGTGGTCGAGGTGGGAGGGGGTCGTTATCTGAGTGCTGAGTGCTGGGTGCTGAGTGTTGGGTGCTGGGTGCGCTGATTCTGTTCAGGGAGAAATTCCGATCTGTCGGTGACGAACGCCGCGGCAGCGGCGTCTTCTGGATAGCCCAGCGCGTCAGCGCTGGGGGAGAAGGGGAGGGAATTGACGAGCCGCGTGAGCGGCGGCACGTTCTTCTGTCGCCGCTTACGCGGCTCCCAATTACTCCCTCCGGTTTTCCCAGCGCTCACGCGCTGGGCTATCCAGAAACGGCCGCTGCCGCGGCCGGAGGAGGACTCAGGACTCTCAGCACTGCCTCACCGTGCCAGCTTCGCGTTCACGGTCAGGTTGAAGATCACGTCGACCGGCTTGCCGTCGACGGTGCCGGGCTTGAACTTCCACTGCTTGATCGCTCTGACGGCGGCCGCGTCGAGGCCCAGCGGCAGTGACTTCAGCACACGGGCGTCTCTGACGTCGCCGTTGCGATCGATGACGGCTTCAATGATCACGATACCTTGCACACGTGCCTCTATCGCCGCCTCGGGGTAGACGATTTCGACGCGCTTGATGACCACGGGCGCCTTCACGTTCCCTCCGACTCGCAGCGGCGTGTCGCGCCCGTCCCTCTCCTTGCCGAGCACCTCGTTCTGCGCCGAGGGCGCAACTGCGGCCATCGTCGTCGGCTGCGCGACTCCCGCGCCAACTGCCCGCTCACCTTTCGCGTCGCGGCGGCCGGGCTCCGCAATGGATACCGGCGCCGGTGCGGCCGCCGCGGCCGCCGACAGCTTCTCTTCGGCGAACCCCTCGTCGCGCGATCTCGCCGTCTGGGCCTCGGCTGGTTTGTTCGCCACGTCGTCGTCCGACGCGGTCGCGGCAGAGCCGAGGACACCGCCGATGACTCCTCCGAGCACGCCGCCTTCGACACCGCCTTCGACGGCGCCTGCCGCGCTCTGCGCTCGCGGGGGCGGTGGAGGGGGAGGGGGAGGAGCGGCCGCAAGGTCGTACGAGTCGTGCGAGGCAGCGTCGGCCTGGCGTGACTCTGCAATCGAGGCTTCCTTCTCGCGTGCCTGCGGGCTCGCAGGCGCCGCCGACGGCGGGGCATACTCCATCGCGCTCCGGCCGTCGGCTTCTGCGATCGTCGAAGCCGTCTCGGCTTTCTGCGATTCGAACGTGGTCATGTAGATTCCGACGCCGACGACCGTCAGCGCGAGGAACGAGGCCGCCACCTGCCATGACAGTCCCCAGAACGCCGCGGCCGCGCCGTCGACTTTCCTGCCCGCAGGAAAATGTTCCCGGTATCGAAAGGAGGCGGGGATGTCCGCCTTGATCCGGCGCGCAAGGTCCTCGGGAGGCTTCGGAACCTCCCGCAGACCGAGCCGCCTGCGAATGTCTTCCCTGGTCGGCTTCATGACTTGGTGGTCTCCATCATCGCGGCCTCGAGAAGCATGAATGCCTTCTTGAGCCGCTTTCGAATCGCGACGGCGGTGATCTTCTGCTGCCTCGCGATCTCCGGTATCGGCACGTCGCCCCAGAAGTGCGCGGTCACCGTGTAGCGCAGGTCCTCGGGGAGCGAGAGGACCGCCTCCCGCAGCAACGACGATTCTTCGTTCCGCCCGATCGTCTCTTCGATCGACGGCGTCGGGTCGTTCACTTCCATCGACCCCTCGTCGAGCTCCACGCTGCGAATCGGGCGCCTCACGTGGTTCAGAAAGGTCGTGTACGCGATGCGGTAGAGCCAGGTCGACATCTTCGACCGGCCGTCGAACCCGGCGAGCGACTCCCAGGCCTTCCGGTAGGTGTCCTGCGTCAGGTCGGCGGCAAGCTCCGCGTCGCCGTGGCACATGCGATAGAGAGCGGCGTAGACGGCCGAGTAGGTCCGTTCGACGAGCTGTTCGGCCGCTTCCCGGTCGCCCAGCTTCGCCGCGTTGACGAGTTTGGTCTCGCCGAACTCGAAAATCACGCCGCCGAGCTCCCGGACGGCTTCCGCCACTTCCGCATGGCCCATTCTATTCACGTAGGGTTGGACACCGCGAGAGGCCACAACGAAACCGGCCGCCCGATCGGTTACCATCTGGAGTATGGAAACGCAGACTCCGAACCAGGTGAGAGCGTCGCGACTCGAGGAGGCGCGGGCCTTGCTGGCGGCGGGATCCGACGTGCCGCCCGAGTTGATTGCCGATCTGGTCGCCGAAATCGACGCGCTGCGAGACCAGCTGTCGCTCAGCGGCACGTTCGAGCAGGGCTACATCAACGAGATCCAGCGAATGAACCTCCTCGTGAAGGAGCTGGCGGACTACGTCGACACGATCGCCGACGCGGTTTCCGACTCGCTGGGAACCGACGAGGTCACCGCGCAGCTCAAGCGCCACGTCGTGAAGCTGATCCTCGAGTCGACCCAGGCCGTGCGCGCAGCAGCCGGGCACTGACTTCGCAAATTCGACGTGAGCCATGTGGAGTGCGAAAGCGAAGCTTTCGCGGTCCGGCGCAAGCCGGACTCCACGCGGCCGAAGCTCGGACTCCACGCGTCCAAAGCTGCGCTTCGGCTGCGAAAGCTTCGCTTTCGCACTCCACATGGTTAGGCGGTCAGCCGAGGTATTCGTCGCGACTGAACGAGTCGACCTCGATCGCCGCGCGTCGCGCGGCTTCGGCGAGCCGGAGCAACTCGGCTCCTTCCGGAGTGAGCGCCCCCTGCTGCAGCGCCGCGGCGATCGCATCGTCGCCGCTCACGGAGCCTGCTCGAACCGCGTCGCGGAGCACGGAGGCATGCGGAGACGCGGCTGCGATCGCGTCGAGTGCAACCTCGATCGGGCCCCACGCCTCGTCGTCTTTCGGGCGGAAGATGTCGCGAGTCAGCCGGTCACGATCCGGTCCCGGAGTGAGAATCGTCGCCGCGGCGTGGCTTCCGTCGTCATCCGTCGGGCCCGAGCCGAGCGGGTTCACGCGAAGCCATGGCAGCCACAGAAATCGCAGTAGGACTCCGACGACGCCGGGCAGGTTCCGGTGGATACCTTCGAACGCGCCCTGTATCTGTTCGAGTGCGTGCTCGACGCTCCATCGGACGAGCGGCGCGTCGGCATCGCGCCGCCCCTCGGCCTCGAACCTGCGAAGCGCGGCGGAGGAGAAGTAGAGCCAGCTCAGCGCGTCGGCGAGGCGTCCGGAGATCGCGCCGCGTTTCTTCAACTCGCCGCCGAGTGAGAGCATCGCGAGGTCGGCAAGCAGCGCGAAGTGCGCCGTCGCCCAGTTGATCCGCTGGGCGAGCCTTCGCGTCGCGCCGCCGAACGGCGCGTTCGACAGCCGGCCTCGCGTGAGTGAAAGCAGCTTCGCGCGAACGACGTTGCGTGCGACGAAGAGCACGTGGCCGAAGAGAGCGCTCCGCAGCGCACCGGCATCGCCGCGCGCCGCGGCGTCGAGCTCCCGCCGCACGAACGGATGGCAGCGGACGACGCCCTGTCCGAAGATGATGAGCGTTCGAGTAAGGATGTTCGCTCCCTCGACGGTGATGCCGATCGGCGCGCCCGTCCAGGCGGCGGCCATCGTGTTCCGAGGCCCGCGCGAGATGGCATTCCCCGCGAGGATGTCCATCCCGTCGGCGGCGAGCGAGCGCATGAGCTCGGTCTGGCGATGCTTGACGATCGCGGAGACCACCGAGGGGCGCGCGCCACGGTCGATCCCGCCGCAGGTGAAGACGCGCGCGGCGTCCATCATGTAAGTGAGTGCCGCGATCCGCGCGAGCGGCTCCTCGATTCCCGCGAAGCGGCCGATCGGGAGGCCGAACTGCCGGCGCACCGCGGCCCATGCCCCGGCGATTCGCGCGATTGTCTTCGCGCCGGCCACCGATTGGGCGGGAAGCGAGATCGCCCGTCCAGCCGAGAGCGCTTCCATGAGCATCGTCCAGCCCCGCCCCGCGCCCGAGGCCCCGCCGATGATCTGGTCGACCGGCACGATGACGTCGCGTCCGCTCGTCGGACCGTTGGGAAAGGGAACGCCCATCGGATCGTGGTGGCGTCCGATCTCGACGCCCGGAGTGTCGTGCGGCACGAGCACACAGGTGATTCCCGGCTCGACTCCTCGTCCGAGGATCTCCTCGGGGTCGAACAGCCGAACTGCCAGTCCGATCAGTGTCGCTACGGGAGCGAGCGTGATGTAGCGCTTGTCCCAGGAGAGTCGCAGCATCGGCTCGCCGCGCTCGTTCCTGAAGACCTGACCCCGCGAGGTGATCGACGCGGCATCCGAGCCGGCCTCCGGCTCCGTCAGCGCGAAGCAGGGAATCTCCTCGCCGCGCGCGAGGCGGGGGAGGTAGCTCTCGCGCTGCGCGTCGGTTCCGTAGTGCAGCAGAAGCTCGGCCGGGCCGACGGAGTTAGGGATCAGGACGATCGCCGAGAGCGGCAGGGAGCGTGAGGCGAGCTTGCCGAAGATCGTGCTGCAGGCGAGAGAAGAGAACTCGAGTCCGCCGAAGCGCTTCGGAATTGCGAGGCCGAGGAAGCGCTCCTCTCGAAGCAGCGCCCAGACGGCCTCCGGAAGAACCCTTGATTTCGAGAGCGCCCACTCGTCGACCATCGTGCAGGCCCGCTCGACGGGCCCGTCGACGAACGCGCGCTCCTCGGCGGAGAGCTCCGGCCACGGCTCGTCGAGAATCCGCTTCCAGTCGGGACGGCCATGAAAAAACGATCCCTCCACCCATACGTTCCCCGCATCGAGAGCTTCGCGCTCGGTTGCGGACATGCGCGGAAACGACCGTCGCGCCAGTTCGAGAAGCATGCGGGAAGAGTATCAGTGCGCAGAGGAAGGCGAGAGGCGAAAGGCGAGGGTAGAAGCGAGAAACAACAGGCGGACGGCGAAAGCGACGCTACGAGCCACCCGTGCGGCGCTTCGCGCCGCCGCGAAAGCTCCGCTTTCGCACTCCACACGGGCCTGCTGATCACCTTTGGCCTTTCGCGCCCGAAGCGCAGCTTCGAGCCATGACCCGCGACGCTTCGCGCCGCCGCGAAAGCTTCGCTTTCGCACTCCACACGGGTCTGCCTCTCGCCTTTCGCCTCTCGCGTGCCTCTTACGGCACGCTCGTCTTGAACTCCGGCGCCCGTCGCGCCTTCGTCGCCTGTTCGAAGGCGTAGGCGACCGCGATGAGCTTCGGCTCGCTCCAGGCCTTGCCGAAGAAAAGCACGCCTATCGGGAGACCGTGCACGTCGCCGGCAGGAACGGTGATGCTCGGATAGCCCGCGACGGCCGCGGGCGACGACGCGCCGCCGGTGTAGGCGTCGCCGTTCACCAGGTCGATTGGCCACGACGGGCCATTCGCGATCGTCACGAGCGCGTCGAGCTTCTCCGCGTCCATCACTGCGTCGATTCCCTTCGTCCGCGTCACCTCGTGGTTCTTCGCGAGCGCATCGAGGTAGGCCTTCTCCGTGAGCGGCCCTTTCTTCTCCGCCATCTCGAGAATCTCCTGACCGAAGTACGGGAGCTCCACTGCGGCGTTCGCCTTGTTGAACGCGATGAGCTCGGCGAGCGTCTTCACCTTCGATCCCGGACGGTTTTCGAGGTAGGCCTCGAGATCGGTCTTGAACTCGTAGAGGAGCACTTCGTACTCGCTCTCGCCGATCGTCTCGAGATCCTTGAGCTCGACCTCGATGACCGTCGCGCCCTTCGCTTTCATCACCGCGATCGCCGACTCGAGCAACGGGTCAACCTTCGGCCCGAGGTTGAACGACTTCGAGCGAACCACGCCGATGCGCGCGCCAGAGAGCGCGCCCGCGTCGAGGAACTTCGTGTAGTCGGTGTGCGCTTTCCCTTCGCTGAGCTTCGTCTCCGTGTCACGCGCGTCGACGCCCGTCAGCGCGCCGAGCAGCACCGCGGCGTCCGCGACGCTTTTCGTCATCGGCCCCGCGGTGTCCTGCGAGTGCGCGATCGGGACGATCCCGGAGCGGCTCACGAGCCCGAGTGTCGGCTTGATGCCGACGATGCCGTTGACCGACGCGGGCGAGATGATCGATCCGTCGGTTTCCGTGCCGATGGCGATCGGAACGAGTCCCGCGGCGACGGCAGCGCCGGAGCCGGAGCTCGAGCCTGAAGCGTTGCGGTCGAGTGCGTACGGATTCCTGGTCTGCCCTCCCCTGCCGCTCCAGCCGCTCGATGACTTCGTCGAGCGGAAGTTTGCCCACTCGCTGAGATTCGTCTTGCCGAGGATGACCGCACCCGCGGCGCGAAGCCGCTCGACGACGAACGCGTCGCGCGCCGGCTTCGAGTCGAGGAGGGCGAGCGAGCCCGCGGTCGTCTGCATCCTGTCCGCGGTGTCGATATTGTCCTTGATGAGGATGGGGATGCCATGCAGCGGCCCGCGCGGCCCCGACTTCGCCCGTTCCATGTCGAGCGCTTCCGCGATGGCGAGCGCGTCGGGATTCAGCTCGATCACTGCGTTCAGGCGCGGCCCCGCCTTGTCGATCTTCGCGATGCGGTCGAGGCACGCGGAAACGAGAGCGCGCGAGGTCGTTCCGCCGTTCGCCATGGCTGCCTGAAGCTCCGAAACCGCGGCGGTTTCGATGTTAGGCGAAGCAGCGGCGTCGACGGAAACGAGGAGGAAGAATGAAACGGCAAGGGCGAGCTGCGAGACGCGGCGCATACGGACCTCCTTGGTGCGGATTGCACGATAACACCAGCGATCGACGTGATTCATTATCGCGCCGCTTCAGCGGCGCGATAACGGCAGCAGCGACGCTATCACCCGCTCCTCGTCTCCGAATCGAGAACCTCGAGCGTCTTGCGGTAGATCGCGTCGGCCTGCTCGCGGCTGTTGCCGATCGCGACCAGGCCGACTTTGCCGAACTGCGAGATCGCGCCGATCATGTGGAAGAGCACCCCGGTCTCGCTTCGGTAGCTGTAGTCGAGCCTGTTGATCGTCACGATCTCGATCAGGTCTTCCGGGAGCAGTCCGCGGTATCGCTCCGCCTTCACGTTATCGGTCGCGCGGTAGTACTTCGGCGTTCCGCTCGGCGAGAGGAAGAGCCCCGTCCGATCGTCGAGCCATCCGCCGGTGAGGAAACGGAGCGCGAGCATCGGGTGCGTCGTTCCGCCCATCCGGAGGTTGATCTCGATCGCAGAAATCTGCCAATCGCCCGGCTGGTCCTCCCACGCGATGTAGTCGACGGAGAACCGGCCGACGACGCCGTGTGAGGCGAGCGCGCGCCCGACGCGCACCGACGCCTCCTGGATCCGGAGGCGGTAGCCGTCATTCGCCGGGAAGAGGCAGCCCTCGTAGCGCTGGCCGTGCGCACCGCTCAGGATCTGCTCGTGCGTCGACGCGACGAGGACGTCGCCTCGCGGGTTGATGCGGAGCTGGCAACTCGGGCTCGTCGAACCGGGTCGCTCGACGAACTCCTCGACGATTCCGCCCATCCGCTCGAACTTCTCGAAGTAGCTCTCGAACGTCTCTGTGCTCACCGAGAACGCGGGTCGCCCCATCGCGCGGGCAATCGAATCGGCGGTCCGCTCCTCGGGGAGCTCGATCACCGCATTGCCCTCGCCGCTGAAGCTCTCGTTGAGCTTCACGATCGCGCGGCGGAGCGACGGCTTTCTCCGTCCGAGATCGAAGAGCGCCTTTGCGACCTCGTCGACCGTGCGAAGGTCTTCGATCGAGTCGGGAGAGTCGATCCCGGCCTCCCGGAAAATGCGCTTGCTCCCTGTCTTGCTTCCGAGATGCGTCAGCGCGGGATCGGGACCGTTGATCGGAATGCCGAGCAGCACGGCGAGCCGCCTCTCGAGCGGCGTCACGTTGAAGACGGTCAGGTACGCGGAGCGCTGTTCGGCGATACCGGCGCGAATCCGCTCCAGCAGGCGCGGGCGCTCGAGGACCTTCTGCGTCAGCGAGCGCGGCGAGGTGTCGTAGGCGCAGAGGAGCGTGAGCCGGGCGCGGGCATGGCTCGCCGGGATGCCTGCCAGCATCTGCAGGTAATACTCGAGCACCATCGGATGGATCGGCTGCGAGGTGACGTAGACCATCCGCGCGCGCGGGTTGCGCAGGCGCATGAGCAGGAAGAGCAGCCGCTCCTCGTAGAAACCGATGCCTGGGATCTTCGACAGCTCGCTCTGGTCGAGAGTCAGCGACGGAATGACGACCGAGGTGTACGGCTCGTCGTCGCCCGGAAACACGACGTCCCAGAGTCGCTCGAGCTGCGGCTTGAGCCGCTCGAACTCGGCGATCTCCTGCTCAACGGACATCTCCGATGGGAACGGGGGCTTCGGGGTCACGCTCGCTCTCCGCCGTCGGATCGAATTGATTCCGCGATCACTCGCGGGGTATGGCCGCGCTGCTGGTTGCGAGAACTATGCGACCAGCCGGCCCGCGGAGTCGTCAATGAAACGCACACCGGCTTGTGATGAAGGTCACGAGAGGCACCCACTGCGCCTCCGATCGTCGTTCCCGTCGTCGTTTCCAGCCCCTCGCGTTCCCCGCCTCCCCGAAAAAGCCATATGATTGCCATCGACCGACATCCACAACATTCAGGACGGGTCACAGCCTGGCCTCGTCCGAAACTACACAATCAGCGGGAGAACCATGAACAGCGAGATCGTCAAACTCCTAGGTGACAGCGGCAAGAACCTCCTCGAGTTCAACAGCCCGAAAATCTCGAAGGACTCACTCCACCTTCCCGGCCCCGACTTCGTCGACCGCATCTGGTCGGTGTCGGACCGCAACGTGCGCGTGCTGACGAGCCTGCAGCGCCTGTTTGGCACGGGCCGCCTCGCCGGCACCGGCTACATGTCGATCCTTCCGGTCGATCAGGGGATCGAGCACTCGGCCGGCGCGTCGTTCGCGAAGAACCCGATCTACTTCGACGGCGAGAACATCATCAAGCTCGCGGTCGAAGGAGGCTGCAACGCGGTCGCCTCGACCTATGGCGTGCTCGGCTCGGTGGCCCGCAAGTACGCGCACAAGATTCCGTTCATCGTGAAGATCAACCACAACGAGCTGCTCACCTATCCGAACAAGGCCGAGCAGATCATGTTCGGGACCGTGAAGCAGGCGTGGGACCTGGGCGCCGCCGCGGTCGGAGCCACGATCTACTTCGGCTCCGACGGAGCGACGCGGCAGATCGTCGAAGTCGCCGAGGCCTTCGCGTACGCGCACGACCTCGGCATGGCCACGATCCTCTGGTGCTATCTCCGCAACAACGCCTTCAAGCAGGACAAGGACTACCACCTTGCCGCCGACCTGTCGGGCCAGGCAAACCACCTCGGGGTCACGATTCAGGCCGACATCATCAAGCAGAAGCTTCCCGAAACCAACAATGGCTACGGCGCGCTGAATACCGGAGAGTCGAGCTACGGCAAGATCGACAAGAGGATCTACACCGAGCTCTGCAGCGACCACCCGATTGACCTGACGCGCTACCAGGTGGCGAACTGCTACATGGGTCGCGCGGGCCTGATCAACTCTGGCGGGGCCTCCGGCGCCAACGACTTCGCGGAGGCCGTCGCGACCGCGGTCATCAACAAGCGCGCGGGCGGCACGGGTCTCATCTCCGGCCGGAAGGCGTTCCAGCGCCCCATGTCCGAGGGCGCGAAGCTCCTGAATCTCATTCAGGACGTCTACCTCGACAAGGACATCACGGTCGCGTAGCACGCACAGGATTCACGACATCGAAAACGCGGGCCGCAAGGCCCGCGTTTTTCTTGTGGCGAAGACGTCCCGCCTTCGCTGCCCTGCATGAAACCCTGGTTCTGCCGAATCCGGGCAAGGCGGGACGCCTTGCCTACGCTGCGAACCTCTCGTTCGAGACTCGGGCAAGGCGAGACGCCTTGCCTACAGACCGCTGCGCAACACGACGCTCGAAAAGGCGCGAACGCAGATCTTCGATCCGATCACTCGCTCTTCGCGTCCCGGCTCGGCAATGTCGCGCGGGCTCGGCTCGGCCGTGTCGATCACGCGGAGCCAGATGCGCCCCGGAGGAGGAGACGGAAGCTCGAAGTCGAGGTCGTCGACCCATGCATTCACCGCGAAGTAGACGTCGTCGTCCGGCTGCGACGCATGCTCGCCCGCGAGATGCATCGCGAGCGCTCGCGAGTCGGGACCGAAATCGGGGGCGCCGACCTGCACGCCATGCCATGAAACGTCGGGCCGCGTGGAACTGGCCGAGCCGCGCCCGGTGAGAAACTCGGTGCGCCTCAGGACGGAATGCGCCTTGCGAAAGGCGATCAGGAGCTTCGTGAACCGGAAGAGGTCGGCGTTGTCGTCTCGAAGCCGCCAGTCGATCCAGCTCAGCTCGTTGTCGTGGCAGTAGGCATTGTTGTTGCCGTGCTGCGTGCGCCCCAGTTCGTCGCCCGCGAGAAGCATCGGCGTCCCCTGGGACAAGAAGAGAATCGTGAGGAAGTTGCGCGTCTGCTGGCGACGCAACGAGAGGACACGGGCGTTCGACGTCGGTCCCTCGGCGCCGCAGTTCCAGCTGAAGTTATCGCCAGTTCCATCGCGATTGTTCTCACCGTTCGCCTCGTTGTGCTTGGTGTTGTAGGCGACGAGGTCGGCGAGCGTGAAGCCGTCGTGGCAGGTGACGAAGTTGATCGAGTGATATGGTTTGCGTCCCGACGCCTCGTAGAGATCGCTGCTCCCCGCGAGCCTGGAAGCGAGCTTCGGAACGCGGCCCGAGTCACCGCGAAGAAACTGCCGCACGTCGTCGCGGAACGGCCCGTTCCACTCACACCACCGCCCCCATGCAGGAAAGGTCCCGACCTGGTAGAGCCCCGCGGCGTCCCACGCCTCGGCGATGAGGGTCAGGTCTGCCATCACCGGGTCGTCGGCGATCGTCTCGATGAGCGGCGGATCGGCTAGCACGCGGCCGTCGCGCCCGCGGGAGAGCACCGACGCGAGATCGAAGCGAAACCCGTCGACCCCCATCTCCCCGCCCCAGTAGCGCAGCGCGCTGAGCACCAGCTCGCGCACGACGGGATGGTTGCAGTTCAACGTGTTCCCGCATCCGCTGTAGTCGAGGTAACGGCCCGTCTTCGGGTCGATCATGTAGTAGATCGCGTTGTCGATCCCTCGGAACGAGAAGGTCCGATCGCTTGGCGACCCGCTCCCCTCGGCCGTGTGATTGAAGACCACGTCGAGGATCACCTCGAGACCAGCCCGGTGCAGCTCGCGAACGAGGAACTTGAACTCATCGACCTGCTCACCGTGCTGGCCGTCGGAAGCGAAGCGCGCGTTAGGCGCAAAGAAACCAATCGGGCTGTAGCCCCAGAAGTTCGTGAGGTGCTTCCGCACCTCCGGATCCATGTCCGGATTCACCGCATCGTCGAACTCGTAGACCGGGAGCAACTCGACCGTCGTCACGCCCAGGTCTCGAAGGTAGGGAATCATCTCGACGAGCCCCCGGTAGGTTCCGGGGTTGCGCGCCTCCGACGACGGATGGCGCGTGAAGCCACGCACGTGCATCTCGTAGATGATCTTCTCCGACGCGGGGATCCCAGGCTGATGGACGTACTTCCAGTCGAACTCCCCTTCCGTGTGGACCCCGCGCTTCTCGGCTCGCCCGTTGACGTGCACCGTGCTCACCGCGCGCGCGTAGGGATCGACGAGAACGAGCGAGGAATCGAACCGGTGGACGGCGTCTCGCGCCACGGGGCGGCGATCGAATCGCCAGCCATACTCGAATCCTCGCTCGAGGCCGTCGATACAGACGTGCCAGATGTCCCCCGTCCGGAAGTACGGCGTGTCGAGCGGAAGCTCGAGAAATGGCTCGGCGTCGCCGATGGCGTAGAGGACGAGCGAGGCCTCGGTCGCATTGCGCGAGAAAATGGAAAAGTTGAGCCCGTCCCGCGCCCGGGTCACGCCCAATGGAAGCGGTTTGCCCGGAAGCACGGAGAAGTCGGTGCGCGTGAGCGCGGCAAGCCTCGCGCGGGGGTCGCTCGTAGGAGGACGGCCTGAGCTCGACATCGGCTTTTAGTGTAGCCGACCACGAAGCGCGGTGTCGCCCGAATCTCTCGTGTGCCTACTTCGCGGCGAGCGCGGACGACGGGAGCCGCTCGAAGTAGTCGGCAAGGCCGTCGAGCCATGACTCTGGTTCGCAACCGGTGACGCGCCGGTAGCGTTCGGCGGAAAGCACCGAGTACGCGGGACGCCTCGCCGGGCGAGGGAACTCGGCCGAGGTCGTCGGCAGGACGCGCGCCTCGGGGGACGCGCTCCCTTCACGCTTCATCTGCTCGACGATCGCCGCGGCGAAGTCGAACCACGCGCATTCCGGAGCGTCGGAGTAGTGGTAGACACCGCCCAGATCCGGGGAAGCGCGGACGATGTCCGCGAGTCGGACGATCGCGCTAGCGAGATGCGGCGTATACGTGGGACAGCCACGCTGGTCGGTGACGACGCGAAGCTCGGTTCGGCCGAGCAGGTTCTGCTTCCTGATCGCCTCGAGGAAGTTCCAGCCTCGCACCCCGAAGAGCCACGACGTGCGGAGAATGATGTGGCGCTTCGCGATCCGCGCGCGCACTTCTCCTTCCAGCTTCGACCGCCCGTATGCGGAGATCGGCGCCACCTGGTCGTTGATCTCGTAGGGGCGCGTCGCGCCACCGTCGAAGACGAAGTCGGTCGAGATCTGGATGAGCAGCGCATCGACCCGGTTGGCTGCGTCGGCAAGCGACTCGACCGCCCACCCGTTGACCTTCGAGGCGGTTGCCTCGTTCGCCTCGCAATCGTCCACCTGCGTATACGCCGCGCAGTTCACGATCACATCGGGGAGGATCTCTCCGACGAAACGCTCGACCGCCTCGGAGTCGGTGATGTCGAGAACGTCCTTGTCGACGCCGAACACCTCGTCGCCACGCTCTTCGAGCGCCTGCGAGAGGTCGGTGCCCAGCATGCCTTTGTTGCCGGTGATGAGGTAGCGCATCGGAGGGAGTTGTTAGTTGTTAGTTGTTAGTTGTTAGTTGTTGGAATTATTGTGACGTATTTTTGTAATGTTGCCAGCCTCTGGTCTCGGGAAAAGTGGATCCAGGGAGAATCGTGAACGAAGCCCACGCCTGTCTAACAACCAACAACTAACAACTCCCCTACACCTTGACCTTCACCTTGATCCCCGCCGCTTCCTTCACCTGGACGAGCTTCAGCGCGAAGAGCGAGTAAAGGATCTTGGCGTTCTCCGCGGGTGAGAGCGGGCCGTACTGGATGAGCTCGTAGAGCGCCTTCTTGCCATCGACGAGCTCGTACTGCGCCTGCTCTTCGGAGGTGAGCGAGAGGTTCGCGAAATCGGCGTCCGCGACTTTTGCGAGCACCGTCGCCTTCTTTCCCATGCGTGCCACGAGCGTTCGGGCGTCGGCGATGCGGCGGACACCCTGGATCACGGCCTGACGCGTCGGGAAATTCAGCTTGATGAATTCCTGCGTCCGGTCGCGCCCCGGCTGGAAGCTGACGGTGCCCTCGGTCCATTCGAACACCGACCAGACGATGTCCTGGACCTGTTCTTTCACGGAAACGAAGAGCTGCTTCGGCTCGATCGCGCGCATCTCGACGAGGATCACCCCCTGCCGCTTCGCGCCCGACTCCTTCAGCCTCGTGACACTCTCGTCGAACTGCTCCCTGGTGATGATCCCCTGCTTGAGCAGGCGAATCCCGAGCGAATCGTCGATGTTCGTCGACGTGGCGAAGATGATGTTTCCTTCGTCGATGTAGATGTGTTTCGTCTCGCTCGCGCTGACGCACTCGACCACACCCGGAGCCTTGTACCGATGAATGGTAACGAGGACTTCGGGAAGTGGCGTCTGTGACAGGTCGCCCTTGAACAGGCTGTTCGCGGAGTTCGAAGACATCTGGCGCTCTCGCGGCGGGCCGACCGCGTTCGATCCGATCAGGAATGCTGCTCTTTGTTCTCTTCCAGGGAGGCCTTCGCGTCTTTGTCCTTCCCCTTCACCGAATCGCGAAAGTTCGCGATGCCCTCACCCAGCCCCTTGCCGAGCTGAGGAAGCCTTCCGACTCCGAACATGAGGACCACGATGGCGAGGATGACCAGAAGCTCCCAGATACCGAATGAACCGAACATACGACCTCCCAAGGACCAGCAATCATAGTATCAAACCCGAAAGTGGAGCCGGGGAATCCCGGAGAGGTAGGCGAGAGGCGATGAGCAGGCAGGCGGGGGGGTGGAGAGCGACGAAGCGTCGCGGGTCACGCGCCCGGAGCTGCACTTCCTTCGGGCGCGAAAACTGCGCTTTCGCACTCCACATACGCCTGCCTATCCGCTACCATGCGCCCCGCACGATGATCGACCTCTCGACGCTCAACCCAGGCCAGCGTGACGCCGTGACCCACGAGGCGGGGCCGCTCCTGGTTCTCGCCGGCGCCGGCTCGGGCAAGACACGCGTCATCACCTATCGCATCGCGAATCTCGTCGGCAACCTCGGCGTCGATCCGACCTCGATCCTCGCGGTCACCTTCACCAACAAGGCGGCGAAGGAAATGCTCGAGCGGGTCTCGTCGATTGTCCCCGGCACGAGTCGCCGGCCGGCCGTTGGAACGTTTCACTCCACCGCGGTCCGAGCCCTCCGCCACCACGGCGACCGGCTCGGGTACACGCGCTCGTTCGTCATCTACGACACGGGCGACCAGCTTGCGCTCGTCCGCCGGGTGCTGCGCGAGTCGGGCCTGAGCGAGGAGCAGTTCCAGCCGCGTGCCGTCCTCTCGCGAATCTCGAAGGCGAAGAACCTGCTCGTCGGCCCGCTGGAGTTCGAGAAGCAGAACACCGACTTCTTCGGCGCCCGCATCGCGTCGCTCTACCGCTCCTACCAGGCGAAGCTGCGCGAGTTCGACGCGATGGACTTCGACGACCTGATCGGCAACTGGATCGAATTGCTCAGGAACCATGACGAGGTGCGGGAAGAGACGCACGCCCGCGTCCGGCATCTCCTCATCGACGAGTACCAGGACACGAACCACGCGCAGTACGTGCTCGTGAAGCTGCTCGCGGGCGAGACCGGGAACATCGCCGCGGTCGGAGACGAGGACCAGTCGATCTACCGCTTCCGCGGCGCGGACATCGAGAACATCCTGCGCTTCGAGAAGGACTTCCCCGGCGCGCGCGTGGTGAAGCTAGAGCAGAACTACCGCTCGACCGGCAACATCCTCGACGCCGCGATCGGCGTGGTCTCGAACAACCTCGCGCGCAAGGGCAAGACGCTCTTCACCGACTCGGGGCGGGGTGAACCGGTTCGCGTCGTACAGTGCGACACTGACCGCGACGAGGCGCAGTTCACCATCCGCGAGATCGACCGGATGCGCAATTCCGTCCGGCTTCAGGACTTCGCGGTTCTCTTCCGGACGAACGCGCAGTCGCGACCGTTCGAAGAAGAGCTGCTCAAGCGGAACCTTCCGTACACCGTCGTCGGCGGCACGCGCTTCTACGACCGCGCGGAGGTGAAGGACATCCTCGCTTACCTCCGCCTCGTCGTGCGCCCCTACGACACCCCGTCACTCGAGCGAATCGTCAACGTTCCGACCCGCGGAATCGGCGACACGACCTGGCGCGCGATCGACAACGCGGCGAAGGACGCGTCGACGACCCCATGGGCGATCATCGAAGGCGACCTCCCGTTCCTCGCCGAGCGCGCCCGCAAGGCAGTGCGCGAGTTCCGCGACACGGTCGAGGATCTCCGCCGCGCCTCGCAGTCGGGCGAAGGACTCGGGCCACTGCTCGAATACGTCGTCCTCCGCACCGGCTACCGCAAGGCGCTGCTCGAGTCGAAGGATCCGCAGGACGAGGCACGCCTCCAGAACATCGCCGAGCTCGTGAACTCGGCGAACGAGTTCGCGGAATCGAATGGCGACTCCTCGATCGCCGCGTACCTCGATTCCGTGACGCTGATGGCCGACGTCGATGCCTACGACAAGGAGAAGGGCATCACGCTGATGACGCTCCACGCGGCGAAGGGGCTCGAGTTCAAGGTCGTCTTCCTCGCAGGGATGGAAGAGGGCATCCTTCCGCACGCGCAGTCGCGCGACGACTTCGGCGACATCGAAGAGGAGAGGCGGCTCTGCTACGTGGGGATGACCCGGGCCCGTGAGCGCCTCTACTGCCTCTACTGCTACCAGCGGCGCGTCTACGGTCAGATGCGCGAGCAGGAACCGTCGCCGTTCCTCGACGAGATCCCCGAGGGAGTCGTCGAGAAGATGCGGCACGAATCGGCGTTCGGCGCGGGCCGCGGCAGCGGATACGGATCGTCGCGCGGAGCGCTGATGCCGGGGCGCGAGTCCCCGCTGCGCAGCTCGCAGACGTCGTTCGCCCCGCGCAGCGCACGCAAGCCTCCCGAGAGCAACGTAGGCAACGTCATGGGCTTCTTCAAGGACGCTCCCGTCGCCTTCGACCCCGGCGCGATTCGCGCCGCGAGGGCGAGCGAGGGCGACCCCAGGGGGCTGACGCGCGGAACGCGCGTCCGCCACGAGCAGTTCGGCGACGGCGTGATCCTCAAAATCGAGGGCGACGGGGAGAACGCGAAGCTCACCGTCTTCTTCGATCGCGCCGGAAGCAAGAAGTTCGTCGCGAAGTACGCGAAACTGCAGAAGCGGTAAGCAGGCCAGAGGCCAAAGGCCAAAGGTCAAAGCAGGCAAAGTGTCGCGGGCGGTCGTGATTTGCCATTGCCTGCTGATCGCCTCTCGCCTTTCACCTCTCGCCTCGCCGCACGAGTTGTCGTCCTGAGGAGCGGGCCCGCGAAGCGGGAGAGCGACGAAGGACCTCGCAGGCTGGTACTCATAGAGTCGTAGCCGCGGGGCTTGTCGGTGCAGGAGTACTACCCTGCGAGGTCCTTCGCCCGCTTCGCGCGCTCAGGACGACAAGCCCAAACGGGCGACGCATCGCGTCGCCCCTACGGAACCCGATTCCTCTTCGCCTGCTTTGACCTTTGGCCTTTGACCTCTGGCCTGCCGTTCAGTGCCCCTTCGCCGTGCTTCTCTGCACGATGAAGGTCTCGGCGCGGTGGAGCGGGGCGCGGGCGAGGTCGGTGATGTCGACCTTCTCGCTCTCGATGGCGGCCCAGAAGCTCGCCTCGTCGGTCGAGCGGAGAAATCCGAACTCGCACTCGAAGATCGGAACGACCATCAGCACGTGCACGGAAAGGTCGCCGAGGTCGAGACGCCGGAGCTTCTCGTCACCCCACCGGTCGGTGAGCAGGAGCCGCTGCATCCCCCTGCTGCCCGCGATTGGCTGTGACAGACCGATCGTGTCGCTCGACCTGGGCGTCAGACGATCCTCGATCGGCGTGGTCGTCGTGGCCTGGAGCACCCACGCCGCCGTCTCGATGCTCATCTGCTTCACTGCCAGGAGGAACTCGACGCGGTACGACTCGTCGGCGCCATGGTGGGAGTTCGAGGCGAAGCCGACCGTGGCAAAGGCTCGCATCCCGAACGCCGAGCGGTCCCACTCGTGAACCGAGACCCTCGGCTCGAATCCGCGCGCTCTCGGAAGCTCCTTGGATCGAACCGGGCGGCCCAGCGCGCGGACGTAGTGCTCGAGGATCGCCTCGTGAATCATTCCGGGATCCAGTTTACACGGTGAGCCGCGATTCCCGGCTTGTTGCAACGTTCTCAGGCCGTGGCGTGGCGCTTCGCGCCGCCGCGGAAGCGGGGACGCCTCCGCCACTGAAGGCCCTCACAGCGCGCCCGGGAGCGCGACTATCCCGCGTCTCTCCGAATCTTCCGCTTCTTCGTGTGGAGACGATCGAGCAGCTTGGCGCTCAGGCGAACCTGCTCCAGCAGCTTTTCCTCTAGCCCGGTGCCGCGCACCTTGAACTGCTTCGCTTCGCGGAAGACGGCGCGGGCGCGGTCCTTGTCGCCGCTCTCGAGCAGCGCCATGCCGAGATGCATCAGATTCGTGGGCGTCGGCCCCAGGTCGGCCGACTTCGTCAGAAAGTCGATCGCGCTCTCGAAGTCGCGCTTCTTGAAGTAGACCCAGCCAAGCGCTGCGAGCGGGAACTGACGCATCTCCTTCGGCGAGAACTTGAGCGCGAGCTTCGCGGACTCGAGCGCCTCGTCGAGGTTCTCGCCCATCTCGGCGAGGTTGTACGCCTTCTCGTAATACGCAATGGACTTCGCGTAATTCGTCTCGAAGGTGTGCAGCATCTCTTCGAGGAGCCGGTTGCCTTCCTTGTAGTTCCCCTCGGCTCGCAGCGCCTCGACGAGCGTCGTCGTCGCCGCGGCGGCGACCATCTCAGGAGGCTTCTGCTTGAGGATCTGCCGCGCGATGCCGATCGCCTCGCGATTCAGATTCAGGTGCGAGCAGAGCAGAGCGAAAGGAACGAGCACGCCGACGTTCTCGGGCTCGAGCTTGGACGCGCGGCGATAGTGCTCGAGCGCGTCCTTGTACTTCCCGTCGGCCGCGAGCGACTCAGCTGCCGCGACCTCGCCAGCGGCCGGACCTTCGACAGGCGCGTGCCCCTTCTGGTCCTCGTAGACCCGGACCGCCTGCTGGTACTCCATCTTGTTCGGGTTGAGCTCGAGCGCCTCCTGGAAGCACTGCACGGCTTTGCGATTCCAGTTGCGATCGAGATAGCAAAGCCCGAGGTAGTAGATCGCTTCCTCGTACTCGGGATCGAGCTTGAGCGCGTCCTGAAAGCTCCGGATGGCGCGGTCGAGCTGCCCCTTGTCGTAGAAGATCGTCCCGAGGATGTAGTGCGCCTGCGGGATCGGCTCGAGGTCGATCGCCTTCTCGAGGAACTTCTGCGCGCGAAGCAGCTTTCCCTTGGCCGCGTAGATCGCGCCGAGCGAGAAGTACGGAAGGAACGACTCCTGGGAGATCTGGATCGCGCGGCGCAGCCAGCGCTCGGCGCCGCGGAGGTCCTGCTGCTCGTGCAGCAGCACGCCGTAGAAGACCGCGGCGTCGAAGTGGTCGGGCTGCACCTCGAGCGTCCGCTCGAGATAGCCGCGCGCGCGGCCGAGATCGCCGTCGTTGAAGAACATCTCCCCTAGGAAGAACGAGAGCTCGTAGTTCTCCCGGTCGAGCTTGTACGCTTCTTCGAGCGCGCGCATCCCGCGCGCCTGGTCGAAGCTGTCGATCGCCGATTCCGCCTCGGTGATCAGCGCGACGAAGCGGTCGCGCTTGTCGCCGCGGAAGAGCGAGAGGATTCGGTCCTTGCGCTCGGTGAAGCGGTGCCGCTTCTCCAGCGCGAGCATCTGCTCGCCCATCTTCGATTCCCAGATCTCGACCATCTCGTCGCCGGTGATGAGCTTCCTCTTCTCGAGCAGCTCCTTCATCGAGAGAAGGCCGGTCTGGTTGATGAAGTTCGCGCGCTCCTGCTTCTGCAGCAGGTCGATCGCGGTACGCAGCCCCTCGGCCGTGCGCTTTACGATCTCCTCGAGCGCGGAGACGCGCTCGAGCAGGTGTTCGTCGAGCGAGACGTCGCCGTCGCGATACTCGTCGTCGAGATCCTCTTCGTCGAATCCGCCGATGCCCGACAACACGAGCAGCTTGTTCTGGCATCGGAAGCAGAACTCGCGCTCGTCGTCGTTGAAGGCACCGCAGGTCTGGCAAAGCATCCGGGGCGTGGCTCCTCGCAATCCGTGTCGTGGACGGTCAGTAATCTACATCAGGAACGGTCAATCCGTCCCCGTCGTCACATCTTCCTGCGCCGCTACGCGGCGCGACCCTGAATGGAATCCGCGTTCCCCCGGCTGAAGCCGGGGGCTACCGATCCTTCGTCGCTTCGCGACGCCTCCCCGGTTCCGCGTTCCGCGTTCCGCGTTTCTACTTTCCTTCGTACTCGTAGAATCCCCGCCCGCTCTTGCGGCCGAGCCAGCCGGCATCGACCATCTTGACGAGCAGAGGACATGGACGGTACTTCGGATCGCCGAAGCCTTCCTCGAGCACGCGAAGGATCGCGAGGCATACGTCGAGGCCGATGAAGTCGGCGAGGGCCAGCGGACCCATCGGATGATTCATGCCGAGCTTCATGATCCCGTCGATCGATTCCCGGGTCGCGACGCCTTCGTAGAGGGTGAAGATCGCCTCGTTGATCATCGGCATCAGGACGCGATTCGAGATGAAACCGGGATAGTCGTTCGCGGGCAGTGGCGTCTTGCCCAGGCGCTTCGCGAGCTCTTCGACCTTCTGCCAGGTCTCGTCCGAGGTCGCGATGCCCCGGATGACCTCGACGAGCGTCATCACCGGGACAGGATTCATGAAGTGCATTCCGACGACCTTGTCGGGACGCTCCGTCCGCGCGGCGATCTTCGTGATCGAGATCGACGACGTGTTCGACGCGAGGATCGTGTCCTGCTTCGTCACGCGGTCGAGCGTGCGAAAAAGCTCGGCCTTCGCCTCGAAGTTCTCGATGATCGCCTCGACGACGATGTCGGCGTCGGCGACGGATTCGAGATGGAGCGAGCCAGTGATCCGCCCGAGGATCGTGTCTTTTTCCTCGGCGGTCATCTTCCCTTTGTCGACGCCGCGCTGGAGGTTCTTCGAGATCGCGGACATGCCGCGGTCGAGAAACTGCTGACTGACTTCGACGAGCGTCACGGGGAACCCGTTCATCGCTGCTGTGTGCGCGATACCGTTGCCCATTGTGCCCGCGCCGACGACGGCGATGCTCTTCATTTGCGCCTCCGTTGAAATCGGGCGGAGTCTATTGAACCGTCGCGCGGAGTGTCAACGCGCGGAACGCTGGCGCTGCGGCCGCGAGCCGGCCACGCATCAGCGCCCGGGCGCAGGCGGAACGGGGCTCGGCTCGGCGACAGGCGTCGCCTGCTCGGCCGGATAGGGCTCGGGAGCCCTGTCCGACGGCTTCGTTTCGGGCGGGGCCGGCTCGACGTAGTCGCCCGGAGCGCCGACGAACTTCACGGCGCCTCGAGCGAGCGACGCGTCGTAGATGGTCAAGAGCGTAGCGGTGACGAGCTTGGAGTCGACGATCCTCGGGTTCTTGCTGACCTGAAGCAACTCGGGATTGATGGTGTACGCCTTCGCGTAGTGATCGATCGCTGCCGCACCGCGGCCACTCTGTTCGTAAATCAGGCCGAGCGCGAAGTGCGCCTCCGGGTGACCCGGCTTCTGGTCGACCACCCTCTTCAGTTGCCGCGTGGCGCGACCGGTGTTTCCTTCGGCGAGCTCGATCAGCGCGAGGTTGTATCGGGCCGGGTAGAAACGTTTATCGAGCTTGATCGCCTGCTCGAACTCGTACCGCGCGTCGTTCGGGAATCGCCGCTCGAAAAGGAGCGCTCCGAGCTCGTTGTGCAGCGCGGGCGAGCCGGGATTGACGCGTAGCGCCTCGATTCGCGCCATGATCGCGCGGTCGAGCTCGCTCCCGGGTTCGAGGTACTTCATGTAGAACGGGTTCGCGTAGCTCTCGCGCTCCGCGCGCTTCGCCTTCGCCTCCTCCCAGGTCGAGCAGGAAGAAAGGAGAAGCAGGGCGGAAATCCCAAGGATCGTTCTGATCGTCGTCATCAATTCACCGGTTTGGCTTTCAGCTTCACTTTGCCGTCGACCGTCTCCACTCTGAAGGCGATCGAGTCGACGTTGTAGCGGCCTCGCAACTGTTCGGCCTGTTTTCCGACGAGCGTGGCCACCTGTTCCACGGTCGGCGGAGCCTTGCCGAGGGCGCGGTTCGCTTCGGCAACCTGGCGGTGGATCTCGTTCACCGCCTCGCCGTTCGAGGTGCTCGCCACCTTCACATACGAATCATCCGACCTCTGCGTTACTTCCGGCCGTCGCGCGGGCTCGGGCGCCGGTGGATCGGGCGGCTGCGCTCGCATCATGCGCTGGCGCTCCCGGTAGTTGAGAGGCCCCTCCTCGCGCTCGCGCATCTGCCTCGACCAGAGCTCCTGGAAGCGATTGTAGGTCGCCACGAGGCTGTGGTACCGGAATCTGGCCGCGTTGTCGCGCAACTTTCCGCGAAGCTGATCGCGCATCGCTTCGTCGAGCCGCTTGCGGTCTTCGCTCGGAGGGAGCTTGCGAAGGCCGCGGAAGAACTGGTCGTACTGCATCTTCAGCTTCCTGACCTGCTCCTCGAGCTTGTCGATTTCGTCCAGGCTGGGCGTCTGCATCGTCGTGAACCGTGCCCGTCATTCTACGTTGAAAGCTCCGCGGAAGCGCCGCCCCACCTCGCTCGGGTATGATCTCGGCGGCATGGCGCAGGATCGAGAACGCGAGTCGTTGCGGCGCATTCCGTCGATGGAGAGCCTTCTCGGCGAGCCTCGGATCGCCGCCCTGATCGCGGCGTGGGGCCGGGAGCCGGTGAAAGACGCCATCCGCGAGCAACTCGATGCCGTGCGCGGCGGCGGGGGCACCGACGCCTTCTCCCTCGACACGCTGACGAGCGCGATCACCCTGGCGCTCGGCAGGTCGATGCGCACGACGCTCGAGCGCGTAGTCAACGCGACGGGCGTGATCATCCACACGAATCTCGGAAGGTCGCCGGTCTCCGCCGACGCCTGGAGCGCGGCATCGGAGCTCGCCTGCGGCTACTCGAACCTCGAACTCGACCTGGCGACCGGCAGTCGCGGCAAGCGTCACCTCCACGTCTCCGATCTTGCGTCGAGGCTCTTCGGATGTGAGTCCGCGCTGCTCGTGAACAACAATGCGGCCGCGGTGCTCCTCGTCCTTTCGGCGATCGCCGCCGGCAAGGAAGTCATCGTCTCCCGGAGCGAGCTCGTCGAGATCGGGGGCGCGTTCCGCGTTCCCGACATCATCCAGCAGGGTGGCGCGAAGCTCCGCGAGGTCGGCACCACGAACCGCACGCGCGCAGCTGACTTCGAGGCGGCGATCGGGCGGCGCACCGGGGCGATCCTCAGCGTCCACCAGTCGAATTTTCAGATCGTCGGCTTCACCGAGGAACCACAACTCGTCGAGCTCCACCGGATCGCGAAGGCGAAAAAGGTGCCGCTCGTGATCGACGAAGGCTCGGGCCGCGTCGCAGATCTCTCGCGCTATGGCTTCCGCAGGCAGCCGACGCTTCGGGAGCTTATCGCGACCGGAGCCGACGTCGTCACCTGTTCGACGGACAAACTGATCGGCGCCTCGCAGGGAGGCCTTATCCTGGGACGACGCGAAATCCTCGAGCGCTGTGCAGCGCACCCCCTCATGCGCGCGATCCGTCCGGGCAAGGAGACCTTCGCGCTGGTCGGCGCCGCGCTCTCCGCCTTCCTGGCCGGACGGCAGGAGGAGCAGATCCCCATCTACCGCCTGCTCTCCGCATCGGTCGACTCGCTCAGGGAACGCGCGACTCGAATCGCCGCCGCGACCGGCGCGCGCGTCATGCCCTGTGACTCGGCGCTCGGCGGAGGCACGACACCCGCGGAGACGATTCCTTCGATTGCGATTGCGCCCGCAGGCGACGCGAGCCGGCATCAGCGCGCGCTGCTCGAGCGCCGCGTTCCGATTCTCTCGCGCGTCAGCGAGGACCGCCTGCTGCTCGACCTGCGCTCGGTCCCGCCCGAGGCCGACGGGGAGATTGTGGCAGCGCTAACCGAGCTTTCGGCTCGGAATTGAGAATTCAGAATTGAGAGATGGAAGCGTCGGAATCCGGTGATCGATACAGACTCATTAATGACTAATATTATCAAGCGAGCAATACAACAGGCTTTTAGTCCCTCAATTCTTAATTCTTAATTTTCAATTCAACGCATGCTCCAAGCTGCCATTTTCGACTTCGACGAAACGATGGTCCTCCTCGAGGATCAGCACACGGCGGCGGCGGCGCGGCTCGCTCGCGAGATGGGAGACGACTACGAGCGCATGCCCGAGTCGTTCCGGCACCGGAGCGGCTTCCGCGTCCTCGACGACGTCGACGAGATGCGCCGCTTTTTCGGCTGGCGCGAGGAGCTGACGACGCTCTATGCCCGGCGGCTCGAGCTCTTCCTCGTCGAATGCCGCGAGCATCCCGCGCCCCTGCTTCCCGGCGTCGCCGCCGCAATCGCAGCGCTGGAAGGTCGCGGCATGCCACTCGCGATCGCGTCGAGCGGGCTTCGTCCCTCGATCGAGGAGATCCTCGGCAACCACGGCCTCGGCGGGAGCTTCCGCGCGATCATCGGAGGCGAGGACGTGAGCAGGGGAAAACCCGATCCCGAGCCCTACCTGCGCGCCGCGACTGCGCTCGGCGTCGATCCCAGCGACTGTCTCGTCTTCGAAGACTCCTCCGTCGGCGTCACCGCGGCGAAGGCGGCCGGCGCCGTCTGCGTCGCCGTGCGGAATGCCCTCGCGAAAACGCCGCAGCAACTCGACGCGGCTGATCTCGTGATCGACGGATTCGAAAAGCTCGATCTCGACGCGATCGACAAGAGGTGGGGGCTGGCGCCCGAGAGGTAGACGGAAGGAGCACCTCTTCGTTCTTCATTCCTCATTCGCCCTTCGCCTTTCGCCTCTCCTCTGGCGTTACAATCTTTCTCATGAGCGAGCAGCAACTGCAGCAGGCCCGCCGGGCCCAGGCGACACAGAGCGGCACGCAACTGAACTCGAAGGAGCTCGCGGAAGTCATTCAGGAAGCGAGCCGGCGCCAAGGCGAGGCGATCAAGAACGGCGACGCGGGACGCGATCTCGCGTCGGTCAACGACGCGTACGCCGTCGCGGAGGAACTTGGTATCCCGGTCGAGCACGTGCGCGCCGCCCTTGCGTCGCGAGAGTCGCGTAAGGCGAAGTCGGCGGTGCCCGGAACGATCGTCTTCGCCATCGCCGGTGCCGCGCTCACCGGCGGCGCGTTGATCCTCGTCGGGCTCCCGGTATTCGTCGGTGTCGCCGGCGGCATTGGCGCCGGCATGGTCATCGCGATCGCCGGGTTCATCGCGGGCGCGATGAAACGCAATCCCGAGAAACTCTCGGGGCCGGCTCCCGTACCAGGTACATGCAGGGTCTGCTTCCGGCCGGCGCACTCGTCCGAGTCGACCTTCTGTGAAGAGCATCGTTACAAGGGTTTGGGGCAGGCGAAACCTTAGCCGCGTCCCGGCCGTCACAGTTTCGTCACGGGCGCGGCACAGGATCGCGACCCTATACTGCTGATAACTGGTAACTCCCAACGCCGTCCGGGACGGCAGAAAGGCCGAGGTGAAGTCGTGAAGCGCACCAGCCAGGTGGTACTCGTCGCTGCGTCGCTCCTCCTTTGCCTTCCCGCGTTCGCGGTCACGGTCGATCCCTCGCCCGATGTGCGGAGCTTCTCGGGCATCAGCGAGAAGACGGCGGTTCCGGCACACTTCAAGCTCCACCTCGTGGTGACCGAGGACGAAGCGCAGCTTCGCGGCTGGTTGTCGAAGAAGGAGTCGCAGCGCTCGAGACTCGAGACGCGCTCGTTCAAGCCCGAGCAGCCCGGCAAGGCGGCGCTCGTGCTCACCGGCTACGACGTGCCGGGCTTCGACCCGGTCGATCTCGCCGCCGAGGTCAGGATCTATGCGCCGGACGGCACCCTGATCTACACGCATCCGGATGTCGCGCGAAGCGCCTGGGGTCAGCCGAAGAAGGGTTACCTGACGCTTCTTCCTCAGGTCGAGTTCTCGTTCGACGCGGCCGATCCGAAGGGTGTATACCTTTGCGAGGCGATCGTTCGCGACCGGGCGACGAATGAAGTCGCGAAGGCACAGGTCACGATCGAGCTTCAGTAGCGCCCGCTCCCCGGAAGATCCACATTCGCTTTCCCTCGCGCATCCGCTTCGCGCCGCTATAATCCTCGAGCGTGAGCGGCATTCTCGACACCGTAG
>JBPPMG010000125.1:0-2212 GCA_051305935.1 Thermoanaerobaculia bacterium | reverse complement strand
GAGCTGCCCGCGATCGCTCACTTCTCCCACGAGCACGCAGACCTTCGAGGTCCCGATGTCGAGCGCAACCGTATACTTGTCCGTCCTGGCCATTGGCCCTTCCTCCCTCACCGTGCGACAGCCGGCGGCTGCGCACTCTCCAAAACGTTCGATGTACGTCTGATCACGATCCGGTCCTCGAACCGAAGGTCGGCGTATTCGATCGCCCCCCTCGAAAGCTTCTCGGCCTGAGCGATTCCATAAACCTGCGGCCAGCGATGCACCGTCTCCCCGTCGAGGCGAACCGTCGCCTCGAGGTCGCGATCCCATAGCGCAAATCCAGCCGACGGAAGAACCCGGATCTGCGAGACCCTCTGATGGAGCTCCGGCTCCTGGTCCCGGAGCGACTCCAGGAACGCGACGGCCGCGGTAATCTCGGCCTCCGTGGCATCGTCGATGAGCGGCAGATCCGGATCGCCGACCGTCGGCGTGAGCCGGGCGAAGACCACCCCGTTCGGGTCGACGTAGTGCAGCCCGTCCGGCCGCGCCACCAGTGCGACCGGCTCACGCTCGCGCACGGCGATCACCAGCGTGTCGGGCAGCTTCTTCTCGAGCGCCGCACTCTCGACCCACGCGATCGTCGCCAGGTCGCCGCGCAGCTCGCTCAGGTCGAGGCGGAAGAGATTCCGCCCGGAGTAGGTCCGCGCGATCGAAGCAATCTCACTCTTCGGCGCGTGCACGATGCCCGACAGCTCGATCTTGCGGATCGCGAAACGCGCGTCTTCCCGCGTCTTCTGCCACATCCAGAAACCGCCGAGCACCAGGGCTACTACGAAGATCAGGTTCGCCATGCTGGCCAGCAGCCGGCGAGCCTGCAGCTTCCGGAGATTGCGCGGCGTCGACCCCTGCTCGATCGGTCGGAAGAAACGGTCGGACGAAGAGCCGTGATAAACGGTCATCGCTCCCCTCCCGCCAGCGACTCGCTCACCTTGTGAACGTCGCCCGCACCCATCGTCAGAAAGAGATCGTTCGGGCCGAGCTCGGCGCGGATCTCTTCTGTAATCTCGTCCAGATTTCCGCCGACTGCGCGGATCGAGGCCCAGCCGCCGCGAGTCGCCGCGTCGGTGATCAGTGCCGAGGTGACGCCCTCGATCGGCTCCTCGCGCGCCGGATAGATCGGAGCCACGTACGCCAGATCGGCCGACGACAGCGCCTCGGCGAAATCACTCGCGAAATCGCGGGTGCGCGAATACAGATGCGGCTGAAACAGCGCCACGATCCGCCGGCCGCTCCAACCGCGCCGCGCTGCATCGAGCGTCGCCCGCACCTCGGTCGGATGATGAGCGTAGTCGTCGATGATGATCGCCCCGGCCGCCTCGCCCAGAATCTGGAACCGCCGCTCGACACCTTCGAAGCGCGCGATCCCCGCGGCTGCCTTCTCGAAGGGAATCCCCACCTCGAGCGCTACCGCGAGCGCGGCAAGAGCGTTCCGCACGTTGTGATCTCCCGGGACGCCGAGAGCTACTTCGCCCAGTCGTTTCCCGTCGGCCTCGACGGCGAACTTCGCGCCTCGCTCCTCGAAAGTCACATCCACCGCGCGGAACGACGCTTCCTCGCTCAGCCCATAGCGAACCGTTCGTTTCTGAACCCCGCGAAGCAGCGCGCGCACGTTCTCGTCGTCGGCGCAGCCGATCACCATTCCGTAGAACGGCACTCGCGACGCAAACTCGCCGAACGTCTGCCGGATGTCGTCGAGATCCTTGTAGATGTCGAGATGGTCCGCTTCGATGTTCGTCACGACTGCGATCGTGGGATTGAGCGTGAGGAATGAGCGATCGTACTCATCGGCTTCGACGACGAGGTACTCGCCGCTACCGACACGCGCGTTGGTCGCCAGGTTGCGCAGCACGCCGCCGACGATCAGGGTCGGGTCGAGACCACCCTCCGCCAGCACCACGGCGATCATGGCGGACGTGGTCGTCTTCCCATGAGTGCCGGCCACGGCGACGGCTCGCTTGAGGCGCGTCACCTCCCCCAGCATCTCCGCGCGACGGACCACGGGAACATGAATCTCGCGTGCCTTCTCCAGCTCCGGATGATTCTTTCTGATGGCCGAGGAGATCACCAGCAGATCGGCGCGCTCGGCATGCTCGGGCGCATGGCCGATCGCGACCTTGATCCCTCCCCTGCCGAGGCGGACGGTCGTCGGCGATGCCGCGGCATCGCACCCAGT
>JBPPMG010000526.1:0-4782 GCA_051305935.1 Thermoanaerobaculia bacterium | reverse complement strand
GTCGCTGCAGACGGGAGGCTGCTGAAACTTGCCTGGCCGGTGTTCTGCGTGCCAGCCGGTACGCCGGCCTCGAAGACCGACGGAACTCCGGTGCGCCTTTGGGTGCCGCAGTACGCACCTCCCGAGGTGATCTTCGGCCCGCAGAAAGGGGTCATCGACTCGACGGTCGACCTGTACGGGCTGGGGGAAGTGCTCTACTTCATGCTGGCCGGGACGCGAGCGTTCAACGCAAAGAATGCAGCAGCCATTGGCGTCGCCAAGGCAAGAGGCGTGAAGGTCGAGCCGCTTGCCGAGCGAGGCTGCTCACGGGAGACGATCGAAATCGTCTCCCGACTGCTCGGACCGAAGGCCGAGGACCGGTTCCGCTCGTCGTCGGCCGTAGTCGAAAACTTGCGGCAGGCGCTCAGGCTCCTCCTTGAGCGAGGAAACGCCTCAGCCTCTCAGCTGCTTCGCGACGAGACTGGCTGACGGCCTTTGCGCAGGCACGCGGTCGAGACAAGTCAAAATCAGCTCGGCGACGTCGGGCTGCAAGGGACGGAGCTCATCGACGTCCAGCGGAGCGCACTTCCGTTGCAGTATCTCTACCGCCTTCTCGCCGAAAAGCGGCTTCCGCAGGTACGCCTCGGCGAGCACCGCTGCGAGAGCATATACGTCGGACGATGACGTCGATTGCTGACTGTCGAGCAACTCTGGCGCGAGCGCTGAAAGGTGCGCGAGCGAAGGAAGCGCGCAGTCCGCGGTGTGATGAAGCTCTTCTTCCGCAGCCGCCTTCGTAACAAAGTGCCCGCCGAACAGCCGAATCGATAAGTCGTTGCTCGCGATATCGTGTCGAAGAATCAGCGACTGCGAGGTGATCTCACCGTGAATGACGCCTTGGTCGTGATACGCGCTGAGCGCCTCGAACCCCTGGGCAAAGATGGACGGGGTGATTCCTTCGAGCTTCGCGGCCTCACCGTCGAGTGCGTAGAACAGATCGAGAATGAGGTCCCCGTGACCAATCGCCTCCGGCACCAGGACGAGTGGATGCTTCACGCTCGCGATCTCGGCGAAGCGCTTCAGAACGGCGAGCCTGTCGAACTGACCCTTCATTCGCACGCGAAGCCGTCTTCCTCCTGTGGCGAACGTCTCCGCGGAAACGATCGTGGCACCGCTGTTCGAGATCTCCGCTACCGACGCTGGACGCAGTTCAACTGCTTGCGATACCTCGCCGGGTTGTACGAAGGCTCGGACGAGGAATCCCTCGGGCGAGGTGGGGTGTCCAAGTCGCACCTCGAGCGAGTCTTCGATTGGCAGTGATTCGCCGAAGCCCATCGCCCTTCCCTCGTGAAAGGTGTTCGAGCCGTTGTTCCAGAAGCGGAACCGGCTGCTCGGCGCGTCCCATCCGACCGTCGCGTGGAGCCGCGTGATGGCAGGATGCTCGAGGTGCAGCGTAGCGACATTCCCGCGACCGAGAGTGACGGGTTGAGTGATCGTCGCGATGGCGCGCCTGAGGTCGGTCGAATCCGAGTCGACTTCCACGATCACGCGTGAAGATTCAGTGGCTTCGATGGCTTCGTTCAGCGGCTCAGAGGCGACCGTGCGAAGCTGCCGTGCGACTTCTGACGCTGTGGGGCGCTCCTCAGCCGACGGGTTCAGGCAAACCCGAAAGACCTCCTGGATGGGATTCGAAAGCGAGTTGATTGCCTCGGGCACTTCGTGCTTCGACTGCAGGATCTCGATGAATCCGCCGAGGAACAGGGGGCGTCCGAGGATCAGCTCCGCACATGTGCACGCCATCGCGTACACGTCCGACGCCTCGGAGGGTGGGTCGCCTCCAAGCCGCTCGGGGGCGAGGTACACAATGTCGAGCCTGGGAGCGAAGACGAGAGTTTGTCCAATAGCGGAGAGACTCTCGTCGGCGCTGAAGCCGTAATCGTACAGGGCGACGGTCGACACGTCGTCCCGGCTGCAGCGCACCACTGCCCGCTCGGTGATATTGCCATGGATGATGCCGTGTTCGTGGAGGCTCGAGAGCGCCTCGAACAATTCGCGGCACTCCGACGCGGTGAGCGGAGGATTCGGGCGAGAGACGATCGCCGGCTCGTAGACCACGTCGAGTAGATTGTCGACGAGGGAGTACTTCACGGGGAGCAGGCAGCCACGCGCGCCGGAACTGGCGATAGCCTCGATCCTTCGGCCCACCTCGTCCGCGTCGAAACGTCCGGAATACTGAATCCGTGGCATCGGGAGTGAAGGGGTCTCACCTTCGGGAACGGGAGAGTCATTGCGAGGGGGGTCCACGACCGTTCTCTGGCCTTTCGTAGCGACACCAACGTCGTCTCTTCGGAAGGGAGTCTCGCGAACTACGAAGTTCCCCGCCGCGGGGGGCGCAGGCTGCGGCGCGGCCGCGCTGGTTTCAGTCTCCGCACCGGCGAACCAGGCTCGGACTCCGGAGCGAGTCAGCAGGGAGAGGACGACGAAGATCCACAGGAGACCGACCGGGCCGGTCAAAGTGCCGATGACAGCATTCCCGAGAATCGCGCCCCACCGTGCGAAGCCCTGCCGCAGGAGGAGCCCCGCTGCCAGGGCCACGTTTGCGGGAATCACGATCGTGAGCAGCGTCGAGCCAAGGAGAAACGAAGAGAACGTCAGGTCGCCCTGAAATCCGATGTCTATGACGATGTGAAGGAGGATTGCGACGCACAGAAGGACAATCACCATGTGAACCGCGGCGACCGCGATCACCGAGACCGGAATGGAACGCATGTGGGAAGTGTAAGGGAGATCGGATCGGTGCGGGCGAATCCTCGGATTCTAGATCCTCTGGTACCGAACCGCACTGAGAACAGCGGTTGCGCTCGAGCTCGAAGGCAGCCTTGCGATTCGGCTCGTGACCGCTCCCGTATTCTGCGCGACGAGTATCTCCGCCTGTCGTGGCCGTGGGCAAGCAGACTACTCCGCGAGTCACGACCTCGAAGACTTCATCGCCGAATGAATCGTAGCGAAGGCCTCCGGCCTTCGCCGCTCCGTGCAACGCGAACGCTCCGCGTCAACCCGGCAAGGCGAGACGCCTTGCCTACAAGGAGCGCCGGCATCCTGCCGGCGCCGAACCGCAACGCAGAGATCTCACAGTCCACGGCCTCGCACGCGACACCAAACCGTGCGCCTCACGCCGCGCCACGCCGCGCAGCGGCGAAGCATCGGTTGCCCCCGGCTTAAGCCTGGGGAATCGTGACGACCAATGGAACCGGCGCCGCTTCAGCGGCGCGACACCCACCCGCACACAATTCAACCACCGCGACGCATCGCACACGCCGCTCGCGATCACCGACGAATCGAGTTTGGACACCATTCAACCGCCGCCCCCGGAGCGCTGGCGCGCATTTCTCCGGTGGATGTAGATAATGTGACGCATCGCGAGTTGAGGGAGCCCTTCATGCCAGCAACAGCTGTGGCTAATGTCGATCTGTTTGAGAAGCTCGGACAGGGGAGCTTCGGCGAAGTCTTTCGGGGACACCATCGCCTCCTCGACGTTCCTGTCGCGGTCAAGTTCGTCGATCTCGCGAAGATGGGGCCGCAAGCCGCGCACGAAGCGCTTCGAGAAGTTCGACTCATGGCCCGTCTCGACCATCCGAATCTTCTTCGGGTGCTCGAAGCGGGCGAGCTTCCTGATCAGCTCTATTTCGTGCTCGAGATGATGGACGACTCTTGTCGCCCGATGCGCCGCCTCGACTCACCGACGGCACTCGACTATTCGCGCCAGCTCCTGTCGGGTCTCCAGGCACTTCACGAGGCGCGAATTCTCCATCGCGACCTCAAGCCGGCGAACTGCCTGTTTCGCAAACGCGACCGCCGAATCAAGCTGGCCGACCTCGGTCTCGCCTCTGAGATCGTCTCGTCATCAAAGGCGGAGCTCTCGATGGCCGGAACGCTGCCGTTCATGGCGCCGGAGCTGTTCGAGGAGAAGCCTGCGTTCAGCGTACAGTCCGACCTCTATGCGATCGGCCTAACGATCGCCTGTCTGTTGCTCGACGAGAACCCGTTCCCGGCGGCGTCGCAGCAACAGATCATCAGTTGGATTTTTGGTGGAAAGCGGGTTTCGCTGCAGCGGGTGCGTGGTGACCTGCCCCTCACGCTGACTCGACTCGTCGATGATCTGTGCAACCCGGATCGCTCACGACGCCCGAGCAGCGCGACGGAGGGAATCGCACGTCTCAGCGAAGAGCTTTCGATGAGCTACCGCGCGACTCCGCCCACGGAGGGGTCACGACGGCGCGTCGCGAGGTGGATCGTTGGCGACCTCGTTCGAGAGACCGCGAGTTGGCGGCAGTACGCGGCAGTGAGCGTGGAAGGACGTCCCGGGCGGTTCGTTACGCTGAGACAGGATGGTGAGCTCCGCTCTTCGAGCTCGATCGTGTTCGATTCCGGGCGCCGCGCGCGTGATGAGTTCTCGCACCCGGGGATCATCGAGGTGCTCGACGTCGGCGAGTCAGAAGGAATGCCCTGGATCGTGACTGATCCGCAAGGGCAACGGCTCGAAGATGTCATTGATCGTCAGGGACCGTATTCCGAGTTCGAGGCCCTCGAGCTGGGGCTCAGCCTCGCGCACGCGCTGGAGTTCCTGCACGGTAAGGGATACGTCTACCAGACCGTCGATCCTGGCTCCGTCGTGGTCGCTGCAGACGGGAGGCTGCTGAAACTTGCCTGGCCGGTGTTCTGCGTGCCAGCCGGTACGCCGGCCTCGAAGACCGACGGAACTCCGGTGCGCCTTTGGGTGCCGCAGTACGCACCTCCCGAGGTGAT
>JBPPMG010000516.1:0-8696 GCA_051305935.1 Thermoanaerobaculia bacterium | reverse complement strand
GCATGTTGTCGGTCTTTGACAAAACGAAAAGGGTTCCCGCTCCTCCCTCCCACCCGGGGTGAGAAGGGGCGGTCGATCCGGTCCGTGGTGATTCTGGGTGGAGTGCGCACACAACGCGCTGGTAGCCGCGGGTCCGCCGGAAATTCGAGGGGGAGGAGGTACAAAGTTCTATGGACAATTCGCACAGGTCGTTGAGTTTCACCGGGGGGTGCGTCTCGTAGTCCCCTTACCCCATTCCCGAAAGGGCGCCGCTCGCGGCGCCCTTCATCGTTTTATGGGGAGAACTCGCGAAGCCTCGCTCCACCCGGCGTTCATTCTGCATTCCTCATTCGACATTCGACATTCTTCATTCCGGTGTCCTCACGGTCATGAAAACCGAAATGTCGACTGTGGAATGAAGAATGAAGAAGTGGCCGGCGTGCTCAGACGAGCCCGCCGGCTCACTCCCGGTTCCCCTACCGCTGAACAACGCGCGGCCCCTGGCCGCCCGTCCTCGTTTCGTAAGGCAACCAGGCTCAGAGCCGCTCGGTCAGGATGATCTTCGCGATCGTCGACAGCTGCATGTTCGACGTCCCCTCGTAGATCTTCCCGACCTTCGAGTCGCGCCAGAACTTCTCCACGGGATACTCCTTCGTGTAGCCGTTCCCGCCGAAGACGTCGACGCAGAGCGAGGTCACCTTCTCGCAGACCTGCGACGAGAAGAGCTTCGCCATCGCGGCCTCCTTGACGAACGGCAGGCCGGCGTCTTTCATCCTCGCAGCGTTGTAGACGAGAAGCTTCGCCGCCTCGAGATCGGTCGCCGCCTGTGCGATCTGAAACTGGACTCCCTGGAAATCGGCGATCGCTTTGCCAAACTGGCGCCGCTCGCGTGAGTAAGCAATCGCATGATCGAGCGCGCCGCGCGCGACGCCGATCATCTGCGCGCCGATTCCGATGCGCCCCTCGTTGAGCGTCTCGATCGCGATCTTGTAGCCGCGCCCGACGTCGCCCAGCACGTTCTCCTTCGGGACGCGGCAGTCCTCGAGGATCAGCTCGCACGTCGACGACGCACGGATTCCACACTTGTCTTCCCTCTTCCCGACTCGGAACCCCGTGAAGTCGCGCTCGACGATGAACGCCGTGATCCCCTTGTAGCCCGCGTCGGGATTGATGTTGGCGAAGACAATGAAGATCCCCGCTTCCCCCGCGCTCGTGATCCAGAGCTTCTGGCCGTTCAGGACGAAATGGTCGCCCTTGTCCTCTGCGCGGCACGCGAGCGCGAACGCGTCAGAGCCCGACCCCGCCTCCGAAAGCGCGTACGCGCCTACCGTGTCCTTCGCGAGCATCGCGAGGTACTTCTGCTTCTGCGACTCGCTGCCCCAGCGGATCAGCGCATTGTTGACGAGCGTGTTGTGCACGTCGACGATCACGCCACACGATGCGTCGACGTGCGAAAGCTCCTCGACGACCACCACCGCATTGAAGAACGACGAGCCTGCCCCGCCGTAGGCCTCGGGAGTCTCCACCGCCATGATTCCGAGCTCGAAGAACGCGTCGATCAGCTCCTTCGACATCTTCGCGTCGCGATCCATGTCGTGAACGAGCGGCCGCACCTTCTCGATCGCGAACTCCCGCACGCTTTCCTGAAACATCTTCTCTTCGTCCGAGAACACCGTGAGCGGCGCCCCCGGGACGATGTCGATCTTGCTGGACATTGGATGACCTCCGTTGACAACCGGTGCGGATTATAGGGGCAAGCGGGGGAAGCGAATTGAGATTCGACGGTTGCAACGGGCTTCGTTCCGCTCGTCGCCTGCTTTTCGGCAACTGCGAAGAAACCAACATGAAGAATGACGAATGTCGAATGCGGAATGAAGAAGTGCCGACGTGCGGCGCCCCATCACTTCTTCATTCTTCGTTCCTCATTCGCCATTCCTCATTTCGGTTTCTTCGCGATCGAAGGACCTTTGCGAGCGACGCGTGACTTTGCACACTTCGATCGCCTCGCTCCAGGATTCTGCGATTGGTGCCCCGGGAGGGACTCGAACCCTCACGTCCTTGCGAACTCGGGATTTTAAGTCCCGTGCGTCTGCCAGTTTCGCCACCGGGGCAGCCCTGAGGGCGCGTTTACTCGTCGCGCTCGTCCTGCGTTTCCTCTTCCTCTTCGTCCCATTCCGCGCGCGCTCGCTGCGTTTCTGCGATCTTGCGCAGCAACGTCGCGGCGACGCCGGCCCCGCTGCGCTTGAGCGTGAGCATCCAGGCGCCGATCGCCAGCACTGCGCCCACCCCGGCCGCTGGCGCGAGACTCGGGAAGAACGGCCAGAGAATGACCAGCAGCGATCCCGCGAGGCCGGCCAGGAGAAGCGCGATCTGCTGCGGCCCCGGACCGTCGACGTCCGCGCCGGTGACGAGGCGCAGACGCCCGATCCCCTCTCCCGACTCGCTCCATTCGATGAAGCACTGCACTGCCCCGCTCGCCGCGACGCCCCGCCGGCGGGGCAGCGTGAAGTCGATTCGCCCCACCGAAGTCGACTGGACTCGTCCGGCAAACAGCTCGATCCAGTCGCTCGCCGTCTCGTCCACGCCATCGAGAGGCACGTCGTCCTCGCCGATGTCGAGATGCCGATCAGCCTCGTCCATTCCGTCCCCTCTGGTCATGCCGTCCTGACATCCTCACCTCTTTCTCCCCGCCGGAATCGGTTCTCGGCAACCCGGGCCTCCACCTCGAACGGGATCGCTTCATACGCCTCGTATGCGCTCATCCCTCGCCGGCGGTTGCCGACGTAGTCGCGAGCATATCGCCACGCGAACGCAACCAGCCCGACTCGCGCAAACTGGCGAACATGCTCGAGCTCGTGCGCGACGATCGCGTCGATCTCCTCGCCATCCCGTGCGAGCAGCGGCTCTCCGAGGTAGATCCGACGACCAAGCGTGATCGCGAGCGTCCCCTTCCCCAGGAAGAGGCTCAGCCAGCGCGGAAAGCCGCGGCACAGCCTTCCTCCAGCGGCTTCTACCCGCTCGGTCAATGTGTCCAGGATCGCCTCCAGCCTCGCCGTCCGCACTGCTTCAGTGTGATACTTTACGCCACCGCGCGACCCCGGGGCGTTACCTCCGGGCCATGCCGCGCGTCCAACGGGCGATACATAGAACCCCCAGAGGAGAGAACCATTTCCATGATTCGAAACGCACTCATTTCGGCGGTGATCCTTTTCGCTGCCTCCTTCACCGCCGCCCAGGTCGCAACTCCGGCGGCCGCCGGCACCGGCGTGACGATCGAGAAGCTCACCGCCAACCTCCACGTCATCCGAGGCGCGGGCGGGAACATCGCTGTGCTCTCCGGAGACGAAGGCGTCCTGCTCGTCGATTCCGGTACGAAGTCGGCCGCTCCTGAGGTCATGGAGGCGATCCGATCGATCTCGGACAAGCCGGTCCGCTACGTGATCTACACCCACTGGCATCCGGACCACACCGGAGGCGGGGCCGAGTTCGGGGCGGGCGCCACCATCATCGCCCACGACTCGACTCGCGCCTGGCTGAAGAGCGGAGGCGTCGTCGATCTCGCGCCCGTCCCGCCGGCCGAGCCGACCCGCAACCCGACAGTCACCATCCAGCACGAAACCCGCCTCTACATGAACGGCGAAACGGTTCAGATCCTCCCTCTTTCGGGCGGCCACTCGAACGGCGATCTCGTCGTCAGCTTCACGGCAGCGAACGTCATTCATGTCGGCGATGCTTTCTATCCAGACCGCTTCCCGTACATCGACACCGACAGCGGAGCTTCGGTTCGGCAACTCGGGCTGAACCTTTCCTATCTGACGCACGAGCTCAGCAAGAGCGCCCGCGTGATCGCCGGTCACGGGCCGACGTCGACGGTCGACGCCATGGTTCGCTATCAGCAGATGATCAGCGACACGAGCTCCGTGGTGGCCCTGGCGAAGCGCCGCGGCGAAACCGTCGAGGCGATGAAGAAGAACCGGGTCCTGGATCAGTGGAATTCGTGGGCTTGGGACGGCGTGTCCACTGACCGGTTCATCGAAATTCTCGATCTCGCAATGCCGACGATCAGGCCGCGCGGCAGTGCTGCCGCACGCGAGGCCCGGCCCGAAACCCCGGCGTCGCCGGCTCCGAAGAGACCGTAACTTCCTCTCCTGAACGACGAAACCGCGGGTTGCCCCGCGGTTTCGTGCTTCTACGCTGCTTTTTCCGGAACTACTTCGTGCGGCCGTCCGCAACCGACCAGTCGACATTACCGAGGAAGGCCTCGATGTACTTCGGCCGGTCCGCGGGTTTGTAGTCGAGCAGGAAGGCGTGCTCCCAGACGTCCATCACGAGCACCGGCTCGTAGCCGGCAACGTTTCCGTACTCGTGATCGCTGATCCAGTGGTTCGACAGGTTCCCGGTCGAGGGATCGCGGAAGCAGATCGCCCAGCCAACTCCCCGCATCTTGCCGACCGACACGAAGTCGGTCTTCCAGAGGTCGAACGAGCCGAAGCTCTTCTCCGCGGCAGCGCGGAATGCGGAGCCGGCCGCAGGGTCGCCGCCGCCGCCCTTCTTCATGTTGCCGAAGTAGTACTCGTGGAGAACCATGCCGTTGTATTCGAATCCGAGCCTGCGCTTGAGCTCCGAATACGCCGGCATCTTATCGGGGGTGATCCCCGCCTTGAGCATTTCGCCGAGCTGCTCGTTGAGGACGTTGGTGTTCGTGACGTAGCCGGCGTAGAGCTTGAAGTGCACCTCGAGAGTCTGATCCGAGATGCCTTGAAGCGCGCTGAGATCGAAGGTCTTCGGGCTGTAAGTGACCATTGCTGCTCCTTTCGTGTGTGGGTTGGAAGGACGCATTGTACTCGACCCGAGGAAGCCGAGGGCGCGAGGTGCGGCTCAATGACTTCCGCGCTCGGCGTCGACGAGCCAGCGGGCAAGCTCGTCCTGGTGGAGTTGCCGCGCGGCGATGCAGCGGTCGATCGAGGCGAGACTCGCGGCGAGCGCGCGTGGCGCCGCCGGGGCGTCCGGCGAAGAGAAAAACCGCTCCACTTCTGCCCGTCGTTCCGCGTCGCAGAAGGAGCCAGCCGCTCGGACGATTCGGTCGCTCGTGAATCCGGGCGGCAAAGACCCCCGAACCCGCGGCCACTCGCTCCGCACGAAGTTCCACGCCAGCGTTCTCGTATCGCGCCGCATCAGGAGTCTGGAAATGAGCGCGGCGGCATCCTGGCTTCGCACGGTTCCGTCGAGAGTCATCCGTAGCGTTCGATCGACGAGCTCGGGCTCGGAGAACGAAGCGAGTGCCGCAACGATCCGATACCGCTCCTGCGCGCCCCGCGTCTTCCTGAACCGGCCCAGCAACGCGTCGTAAAGCGCCTCGTCCCCGCCGAGCCCGGCGATCGCGAACATCACGTCGACGTTCGACTTGCGCTGCTTCCATGGATCTCGAAGATAGTCGCGGGCGAACGCGGCCGCGCGCGTCCTTACTTCGGCGTCGTTCCCGACCACTCCCGCGATCCAGAGGAGCTCGCTCTCGAGCGCCCGCCTGCGCTCTGCGGCCTCGACCGTCTCGAGACGCGCGAGAGCCGGGGCCGGCACGCGCGCAACCCATCGGCGATATAGATCGACCTCGTCGTCGTCCGCGATCGTCTCGCCGATAGCAGCGAGTTGCATCGCGGCCTGAGCGACGACCGCGCCCGATTCCTCCCGCGCGACCGCGCTTTCGACCATGGAGAGAATCTCGCCGACCTCTCGCTCGCCCGCGCGAAACGCCGACCATTCGGCATCCAGCAGCATGATCCGCTCCTCGGGAGCGAGCTCATGGCCATGCTGCTCGAGGAGCCGGCCTACCTCACCCCGCGCGTAGACGGCGCGATAGAAGCCTGTGAGGCCGGGATTGACGAGGATCTCGCGCCCGCAAGCTCCCGCATCGACCTCGACGGTCTCTCCGGTAAGCGTCACGCAACCAACCGGGCCCCCTCCCAGCGGACGGAAGCAGACCGGCACGGTCCACGGCCCTCCTCCGCGAAGCGATTTGCGGACCGGACGTTGCGTGAATCGGACGCGGAGCGTTCCGCCGTCGCAGCGTGACGTCACCTCGATCCTGGGATGCCCCGGCCGCGAGATGAAGTCGCGCAAGACGGCGGCACCCGCGGACCCTGCCTCGGAGTCGATCGTCGCGAGGAAGTCGTCGGTCGTGGCCGACCCCCAGGACCAGGTGACGAGGTAGCGTCGCAGCGCGCTCCGTACGGCGGACTCTCCCGCAACGGATTCCACCATCGACATCACCGCGGCCGGCTTCTCGTTCGTCATCGCGTCGAACAGCTCCACCACGCCGGCCGGATCGTCCACCGCGGTCCGCGTCGCGCGCGAGCCCTCGAGCGCGTCGGCCTCGAGGGCCTTGATCATCGCGAAGGCGCGGCCGACTCCAGGCTCGAGCTCGGGACGGATTGCGGCCACCGCCTTCTGCGCCATCCAGGTCGCGAGGCCTTCGTTCAACCAGATGTCGTCCCACCACTGCATCGTGACGAGATCGCCGACCCACAGGTGCGAGAGCTCGTGCGCCACGAGGCCCGTAACCCATCGCCGTGTCTCGGGGGGCGCCTTGTCGGGATCGAACAGCACAGAGGCCTCGCGAAAGAAGACCGCCCCGGGATTCTCCATGCCGCCCGCGGCGAAATCGGGAATCGCCACGAGGTCGAGCTTCTCAAGCGGGTAGTCGACTCCGAACCAGTTCTCGTAGAACTCGAACGCGTCTTTCGCCGCGGCGAGGGAGTACCGGCCGAGCGCGAGCTTCCCAGGCTGCGCGCAGAGCCGGATCGGCACGCGTCCCACGCGGTCCGACAAGCAGTCGAAGTCACCGATCGCCAGGGCGACCATGTAGGTCGAGAACGGCGGGGTCTTTTCGAACCGGATGCGCTTCGTGCCCGGAACGGCTCCCGGTAGAGTCGAAACGGCCCGCATGTTCGAGATTACGCTGAGTCGCGCATCGATCGTGACGTTCAGGTCGAACTGCGCCTTCAAGGCCGGCTCGTCGAAGCAGGCAAAGAAGCGTCTCGCATCGGCAGGCTGCAACTGCGTGACGGCATAGCGTCCCGACCCCGAGTCGCTGAGATACAGCCCGCGGAGCTTCCGGTCCATCCGCCCGCGAACGGAGAGGCGGATCTCGGCATCGCCCGCGGGAAGCGGACGGTCCAGCTCGAGCGTGAGCGTCTGTCGCTCGTCGTCGATGACTACCTCGACACCGCGCTTTCCGCCTCCGCCACGCACCGCGGCCTTTTCGATCTCCAGTTGCACGGCGTGAAGCGTGATTCGGGAGACGGGCTCGCTCACGCGGACACGGATCAGCTCGTCGACCGCAAAGGTGCCTCGAACGAGATCCGGGCGGATATCGAGCCTGTACTCGAACGGCACGACTTCACTTCCCAGGCGCGGCGCGGCATCCGCCACGGCGGATCCGAGCGCCAGGATTATCAGGAGTAAGGCACGTTGCATCGATGGGGCCATGACCTTCCAGATGCGACTGTACGAAATCGCGAAGGCTCGTCGTGTCACGCCTCCGTGAAAAGGCGCGCGAGCAGCGGTTCAAATGTCTTGCAGGGTCGACTCTAATCCCGCCGGACGGCTAGACTCGCGATCCGTGACACGCCCGTTGCTCCTCCTCGCCTTAACGCTTCTGTTCGCGGGCGCGCTGCAGGCACTGGAAGGGCGCGTCGTGCGCGGTGCGAACCAATCGGTGGGCGGTGTCGTGGTTTCGATCGCTGGCGAAGGCCGTGCGGTTCGGACCGACGCCGACGGGCGCTTCTCGATCGAACCCGAGCCGCGCTATCCCGCACGCATCGTCGTGACCACGGCCGACGGCGCGACCCGCGTCGTCGAGCTCGAAACGTCGCCCGGAGCATCCCTCGAGATCGCTCTCGGCGACGTCGTTGCGGAGACGATCACAGTCAACAGCGCGAGCGCGCCACACATCGAAGCGCCGCCAGCGGCCGCCACCGACACGCTCTCTTCCCGCGAGCTCGCAAAACTCGCGCCCCTGCACGTCGCCGACGCGGTACTCTCCGTCCCGGGAGTGTCCGCATCCGACGGCGGCCCCTCGAGCGTCCCTTCCGTGCGCGGTCTCGCCCGCGGCAGGACGCTACTTCTACTCGACGACGCACGCATCGCCACGGAGCGCCGCGCCGGCTCGTCGGCCTCCTTCGTAAACCCCTTCACGCTCGCGGCCGTGGAGGTCGCGCGGGGCCCCGGCTCCGTCGCCTACGGTTCCGACGCGCTGGGGGGCGTCATCCACCTTCGATCGCGGGAGCCCTCGGCGGGAGAGCCCGCCTTGCGATTCGAGGCAGGAACGCTCAGCGGCGGCGAGGAGGTCGACTCCTTCGGGGCAGAAGTCACGTTCGACGCGAAAGGCACGAGCTTTCTTGCCACGGCGTACGGGCGCCGCAGCAGCGACGGCAAGGATGGCGACGGCAATACGATCGAAAACTCGTCGTTTCGCGATCACGGGCTCGCGCTCCGCTCGTCGCGAATTGGTTCGTTCGGCGTTCTCGTCGCGGGAATCGGCATCGATCGCGGGCGCGATCTCGAACGGCCTGCCCAGCCCGACGACGCTTCGCGGACGTCGTATCCAATCGAGGATTCGGATCGCTTGAATGTCTCGCTCGACGCGCCCGCGCTGTCGGGATGGTCCGGGATCCGGATCAACGCCTCGACCAGCAAATACCGGCAAACTCTCAACCGGA
>JBPPMG010000463.1:0-2299 GCA_051305935.1 Thermoanaerobaculia bacterium | reverse complement strand
GATTGCCGCGTGTTCGTTCAGTTCTGTTGCGGATCCGTCACGGTCTCACGTCTCTTTCCTGCGTAAATGTCGCTACATGCATCGCGGATCGATCGTAGTCCTGGCCTCGCTGTTCGTCTTCGCTTTTCCGCTTCTCGGGGGGACGCGCTATATCGTGGAGTTCCGCGATGAGTCCCGCGCAGGCTTTGAGCGAGATGCGGCCGGCGTCGAGGCCGTGCACGCACGTTTCCGCGCGGACCTGGCGGGGCTCGAGGGAAATCGGGCGACGAAGACGGCTCGGCCGCCGCGGATCACGAGGGAGTTCTCGCGCCTGCTCTCGGGTGCGGCCGTGGAGCTCGAAGACCGCGCGATCCTCGGACGCATCCTCCAGCTTCCTTACGTGGCGAACGCCCATCCAGACCGGATTGTCTCGGCGGACGGATCGCCATCGGCGTCGGAATCGTCCGCCATCTGGCCGGCCCCCGCTGCCGGCGGCCGCGTCGTCGTCGTCGCCGTGATCGACTCCGGGATCGACTACACCCATCCGGCGCTCGGCGGAGGGCTCGGGGCAGGACGCCGCGTCCTCGGCGGATACGACTTCGTCAATGAAGACGCCGATCCGATGGACGATTTCCGCCACGGGACGCACGTCGCCGGAATCATCGGCGCACGATCACCCGGGGTGACGGGACATGCGCCGGAAGTCTCACTGCTGGCGTACAAGGTGCTCGATGCGGCAGGGAAGGGGTTGCAGTCGGACGTCATCGCGGCGCTCGAGCGCGCGGTCGATCCGAACGGCGACGGCGACTCGTCCGACCGCGCCGACGTGATCAACCTCAGCCTGGGAAGCCCCGGCTTTCCCGGCGACCCGGTCGCGAAGGCTGCCGACCGCGCGACCGAGCTCGGTGCCCTCGTCGTCGCCGCGGTCGGGAACAGCGGTCTCGATCACGACATCGCGAGCCCTGCTCCTCGAGCCGGGCACGTGGGATCTCGCGATGGTGGGTGAGAGCGGCGGTGAGGTGAGCGTCGTCGTGCGGGAAGGGCTCGAGATCGACGGCGAGACGCGGATCGATCTCCCCCTCTCCGATGCGCCGCACGAGGTGAGATGGGAGGCGAGCGATCCCTCGGGCGGTCCACTGTCGCGGCACTCGTCCGGCGATCATCTCTACACCGTTACCGGAAGGCTGCTTTTCTCCGAGGGAGAGAGGAAGTGGTCGATCGAGCTGCCGGCGGGGTTCGAGACGATTCGCGCGTCGTCGTTCGGGCCGCGCTGGTCGCTCCTTCTAGCCGAGTCGACGATCGACATGCTGCAGCGAAGAATCGTCGTCGGGCAGCATCCTCCCGTCACCGAGCTCGGCGGTGATACGACGCTGCAGCTTCCTCCCTCGAGCTACGCCGGACAGCCGATCCGGCTCTTCTATCCGGGCGACGCGCGCGAGCAAAATCTCTGGCTCCTTCCGCGCGGCTTCACGCGCCGGGGAATCGAGATGCCTCGCCGCCCCGACGGGATCGGCGCCGCGAATGTCGGATCGTCGTGGGAGGGGACGGTCTGGATGACGCCCGAGACGCATGCGGATTACGCGAGCGGAGTCCAGATCGCGCTCCATACCGGCGAGCCCGAGATGGAGGGCTTCGGCTCGTTGATCACGCCCACGATTCGACGAAGGGCGGAGGGATTTCTCGCGACGCGCGGCATGGATCCGATGCCGGTCGCGTCCGAGCTCGTAATGATTGGCGTGCTCGAATGGGGACGGGGCCTCATCTGGCCCTCGGTGCAGTTCACCGCATCGCGCGGGGAGACGGGGCGCTCCTGGAGCGGCTCGCTCGAGCTGGTGGGGGACCGGAACGAGCTGAGACGGAGGGAAAAGGTTCGGAGCGCCTGGAGGTTGCTCGGCGACAACGGCTCGGTGATCGCCGGCGGGACGATGGGCGCCGGCGGGTTCGGTCATCCTCCGACCACGGCGCCGACATTCGAGCTTCTCGTTGCGCTGCCGGAGAGCGAAGGGTTCGAATCGTCGACCGGCACGCTCGCGATCGAGATGAACGAAAGCGGCGACGCGACGCCGCCGACGCTCACCTCGTTCGCGGTGATCGGCGCGGACGGAGCTCCGGTGCGGACGACTGCAGCGACCGGCGCGAAGCTCGTCTTCTCTGCTGCGGACGGCATCATCGAGCCCGAAGGAACGACCTACGTGCCGATCGCCGAGGAGTCGACGCGCGCCTGGTTCCGGCGGGGAAGCGGTGCGTGGATTCAGCTGCCGCTGGCCCTCATGCGGGAAGACGAGGGTGACGGGTCCGCCGGCGGACGCGCGGCGGCCGG
>JBPPMG010000423.1:0-2336 GCA_051305935.1 Thermoanaerobaculia bacterium | reverse complement strand
CCCGTGCTACAACGAGCGGGCGACCGTGGCGGAACTGCTGCGCCGTGTGCGCGCGGTGCCGATCGACATGGAGGTCATCGTCATCGACGACCAGTCGACGGACGGGTCGTGGGACATCGTCGAAAAGCTCCGGCAGGACTGGCCGGAGCTCCGGCACGAGAAGCAGCCGTTCAACCAGGGCAAGGGCGCGGCGCTCAGGCGCGGAATCGAGCTCGCGACCGGCGACCTCGTGATCATCCAGGATGCGGACCTCGAGTACGAGCCGTCGGAGTTCCCGAAGCTGATCAAGCCCATTCTCGACGGCGATGCCGACGTGGTGTTCGGCTCGCGCTTCGAAGGTTACCCTCGGCGCGTGATGCTGTTCTGGCACACGCTCGGCAACAAGTTCCTGACGCTCCTGTCGAACGCGGTGACGGACCTGAACCTGACCGACATGGAGACCTGCTACAAAGTGTTCAGGCGCGAAGTGATCCAGTCGATCAAGCTGGAGTCGAACCGGTTCGGCTTCGAGCCGGAGGTCACCGCGAAGCTCGCGCACCGCGGATATCGCATCTACGAAGTGCCCATTTCCTATCACGGCCGGGAGTACTGGGAAGGCAAGAAGATCAACTGGAAGGACGGCTTCAGCGCGCTCTGGACGATCCTGAAGTACGGAGTGTTCTCGAAAACGAATCATGAGCCGCGCGGCTACCTGACATTGAAGCGCATGAGCGGTCTGAAGAACTACCACGACTGGTTATGGGACTCAATCCGGAGCCACGCCGGCGAGCGCGTGCTGGAAGTCGGGGCCGGCATCGGGAACATCACGCGATACCTGTATGGACGCGAGCTCGTCTTCGCGTCGGACCGGGAGATCTCGTTCTTTCACATCCTTCGCAACAAGTTCCGGAGGAAGCCCGGCATCGTCGTCGGCCAGGTCGATCTCGACAATGACGAGAGCCTCGCACTCGCCGCACACCGATTCGATTCGATCGTGTGCCTCAGCGTTCTCGAGCACGTCGACGACGACGTGGGCGCGCTCCGGAGAATGTACGAAATCCTGCAGCCGGGCGGAACGCTGGCGATCTACGCTCCCGCGGGAAAGAACCTCTTCGGTTCGCTCGACGAAGGCGTCGGGCACAAGAGGCGCTACTCGAAGGAAGACGTCGAGGAGAAGCTGCGTGCGGCAGGGTTCGAGATCGATCGCGTCTACTACCTCAACCGCTTCGGGCGGATCGGGTGGTTCCTCAACTCGCGCGTTTTCGGACGCAGGGAGATTCCGTTCGGTCAGGCGTGGATCTTCGACATGCTCGTGCCGGCAATTCGATCGCTCGAGCGCACGCCGCCCGACGCCGGGCTGAGTGTGATCGCCCTCGCCCGCAAGCCCGGAGGTCCGACGGATGCGCGGTAGCCGGTCGGTGCTGATTCTCGCGGGCGGCGCGGGCACGCGCCTCTGGCCGCTCAGCACCGACGCGCGCCCGAAGCAGTTCCTGCGGATCTTCGACGGCGAGTCGCTCCTGCAGAAGGCGGGGAAGCGGCTCGCGCGCCAGACGTCCCCGGATCTGATGTTCGTGTCGACGAACGAGCGCTACGCGCCGCTGGTTCGCGAACAGCTCCCCGCGCTGCCGCCTGACAACATCCTCGTCGAGCCCGCGCGACGCAACACGGCGCCGGCGATCGCCGCCTGCTGCGCGACGATTCATGCGCGACATCCCGACGCCACGGTCGGAATCTTTCCGTCGGACCACTGGATCGGAGACGAGCGCGCGTTCGAAGCAACCGTCGATCGCGCGTTCTCGTTCGCGGAGACCTCCGATCACCTCGTGACGATCGGCCTCGAACCGACCGAACCGAACACGGGCTACGGCTACCTCGAGCTCGCCGCGGCGATCGAGGAGCCGGTGTTCCGCCTGGCGCGGTTCGTCGAAAAGCCTGACAAGAAGAGAGCGGAGGAGTTCATCGCCGCGGGCAACTTCCTGTGGAACGGCGGCATGTTCGTCTGGAAGCTCGACACGTTCGTCGAGGCGCTCCGCGGAACGGCCCCGGAGATCGCGGCGCTCGCCGCCCGATTCGCCGCGGAGGATGACGCCGCGAAGGCACGGGCGATCTTCGAATCGATGCCGTCGATCTCGATCGACTACGCGCTGATGGAAAAGGCGCGGAAGGTCGCGACGGTTCGCGCCGACTTCGGATGGTCGGATGTCGGATCGTGGTCGGCCGCGGCCCGTTTCATGTCGCCATCGACAGTTTCGGTGCACCAGAGCGGAACGGCGAACGTCTTCGCGCACTCCGAAACGGGACGCCCTCTCGTCGTCGTGGGGGCGAAGGACCTTTTCGTCATCGACTCCCCCGACGGC
>JBPPMG010000357.1:0-18053 GCA_051305935.1 Thermoanaerobaculia bacterium | reverse complement strand
GTGAGGCTCTGCGCACGGCTCCGCGGACGGTCGAGCTCGAATCGCCGCCCGACGCCGGAAGCAACACGCCTGCGACGCTGGCCGAGGAGCCGCGAGCGCGATCGCCGCTCGTCTGGATCGGCGCGGCGGCTCTCGCGATCGTGCTCGTAGTCGTCGGCGTGCTCGTCTCGAATCGCAGCGAGAGGGGGCCGGTGCCGACAGAGACGACGGCCAGCGTGCAGCAACCCGCTGGCGGCGACGTGACGGTCGTCGCCCCGGCGCGCCTCGGGCTGCACGCCTATCCGTGGGGTGAGCTCTCGAGCGTGAAGAATCTCGATAGCGGTCAGGCGGTCGGTCTCGCCGAGTCGATGGTGACGCCCGCATCGCTCGAGCTTCCGCCCGGACGCTACGAGCTGACGATGAACGGTCCTGACGGCACTCCGCTGGTGATGCCGGTCGAGCTCACCGCCGGCGAAGTGGAGTTGGTAACGTTTCAATTCCGCAAAGCCGTGGCGAACGAGTATCCCGATTTCGGAGGCGGCCGATGAACGCACGCCTCGCCGCGATCGCGCTGTTGCTCGTTCTCGTGGCGCCCGCGCTCTTCGCGGGGCCCGAGCAGTGGGCGGAACCGTACGACAAGGGGCTGACCGCTGCCGAGCAGGGTGATTGGGCGACGGTGCGCGACCTGATGCAGAAGGCGATCGCGGAGAAGCCGGGAGAGCAGGCAAGCGCGCGGCACAAGAACAAGATCTGGGTCTATGTGCCACATTTCTGGCTCGGGATCGCGCTCTACCAGCAGGGCGACATCGACGGGGCGCTGCGCGAGTTCTCGCTGTCCGAATCGCAGGGCGTCATCCAGAACACGCAGTACCTGGCGCAGCTCAACAGCTGGAAGGCGCGCGCGCAGGAGGAGAAGGTCAAGCGCGCGCAGCAAGCGGCTTCCGACGTTCGAAGGGTGGCCGATACCGCGATTCAGAACGCGACCTTCAGCCAGGCCGACGCGATGATCTCCGGCGGCGATCGAAGCGACGATTTCCAGAAAGGAAAGCGTCTTCTCGAAGAAGCCATCCGCATGTACGACAAGGCGGGAACCGACCAGGCGTCCTATCAGCGTGTGGCGAAAGACGCCGACAGGGCGAAGCAGCTGTTCGAGTCCGCTTCGAAGGCGGCGAAGAGCGCGCAACAGCGTCCCGCGACCCGCCCCCAGCCGCCGCCGCAGAAGCCCGATGCAGTTAGGCTCGCCGAAGAGCAGAAACAGAGGGAGCTCAAGGACGCGCGGGCCGCGGTCACCACGAAGCTCGACGAGTTCGAAAATAGGCTCAACGACGCAGAGGAGGGCTTTGCCGGCGACCGCGCGCTCCAGAGCTACGTGCAGAACGCTCGCTCACAGACCGAGCAGTGGAGCGCAATGCTGGACGCGGCCGTCGAGCCTTCGGACGCGCAGAAGATCGGGCAGTCGCTCGCGATGGCCGACGAACAGCTGAGCCAGAAGCTCGCGACGGCGCGCGCCGCGAAGGCGCAGCCGGAACAGGTCGAGATGCCCACGACGACTTCGGAGGCCTCTCGCGAGGAAATCCGGCGTGAGCTGCGGAAGGCCTGGGGAGCGTTCGCGTCCGGCAGTCTCGTCGAGTGCGAGGCGATCACGACGACGCTGATCAGCGACAAGCGTGGTACCGACGAGGCCTACGCCATTCGAGGGATTGCGCGGTACACCGCGGCGATGACCGCGAGCGACGATGCGATGCTCGACAAGGCGGCTTCCGATTTTGCGACCGCGCTCAAGCTGAACCCGAGAATCCGCTTCGACAAGCAGCGCCTCTCCCCCAAGCTCGTCACCTTCTTCGACGAGATCCGCAAGAGCCGCGTCCGGTAGGCGACACACCGCGTAGCGCGGGCGCCGGGTCCCCGCAGGAGCGACCCACCTGGGTCGGCCGCCGCCTTTTGGGCCGCCGCCCCTCAAAACGTGAGCCGGATCACGCAAACGCCCTCGTCGCACTCTCTCGCCGGTCCGTTAGGAAATTCTTACGAAGCGTTTAGCGGCATTTGAGAAACCACGCCCCGCATCGGGCCGTAAGTTGCTCCCGAACCAACAAGGAGAATTCGATGCGACACCGATTGACGGCCATTTCCATTCTCGCCACCATCGCTGCCTTTCCCGTTCTCGCGGAGACGAACAAGCCGAGTGCCCAGATCGAGCGCGGCGCCTACCTCGTCCGGACCATGGGCTGCAACGACTGCCACACTCCGTGGAAGAACGGCCCTAACGGTCCGGAGCCCGACATGACGCGCGCTCTCACGGGGCACCCGGAGTCGCTCGTGATGCCGGCGCCTCCCGAGCTGCCCCCGGGACCGTGGCTATGGCTTGGTGCGGCGACCAACACCGCGTTCGCCGGGCCGTGGGGAGTGAGCTTCGCGATGAATCTCACGCCCGATCCGGAAACCGGCCTGGGCAAGTGGACCGAGAAGCAGTTCATCGACACGATGCGCACCGGCCGCCATCTGGGCATCGGACGTCCGATCCTCCCGCCGATGCCGTACCAGATCATCGGCGAGGCGACCGACGACGAGATCAAAGCGCTCTTCGCGTACCTGCAGTCGCTGCCACCCGTGAAGAACAAGGTGCCGCAGCCGATCGAGCCGCCCCAGGCGAAGTAAGGAGCGAGGCAAGGACCGCGCGATCTGATTCGACGAGAGAGGACCGACACGTGAGCAGACCCAAGATACGCACCGCCGCCCTGACGATCGCGATGGCGATCCTGGTTGCAGGAGTCGTTCGCGCCCAGAGTGCGGCCGGCTCGGTGGCGGCTCGCGCGCCGGAGCGGCTCTCGGAGACTGGCCTCTATTCCGATATCGCGACGGGACGAATCGCGTCGCGCAATCTGCCGTTCGAGCCGCAGTATCCGCTCTGGACCGACGGCGCGGAGAAGTCCCGCTGGATCCGACTTCCGGAAGGGAAGACGATCAACGCCACCGACTCGGACTTCTGGGTGTTTCCCGTCGGCACCAGACTCTGGAAGGAGTTTGCTTTCGGGGGGCAGAAGGTCGAGACCCGGCTGCTCTGGAGGGCGACTCCGAGGGAATGGGTGTTCGCGGCATACGTGTGGAACGCCGACCAGACGGAAGCGTTCCTCGCCCCGGAAGTCGGCATCAGGAATCACGCGGAGATCGTTTCGGGCGCGCGGCACTCGATTCCGAGCCAGGCCGACTGCCGGTCCTGCCACGAATCGGGTGGCACGCCGGTGCTCGGCTTCAATGCCTTGCAGCTCTCGGACGATCGCGATCCGCTGGCGCCGCATGCGCGAGCTCTCGGGCCAGCTTCCCTGACGATCAGCAGGCTCGAGCGCTTCGGGCTGCTGCATCCAAGGCGCCCCGACCTCGTGAAGAATCCACCGCGTATTCGCGCGGGCTCGCCGCGCGAGCGCGCCGTGCTCGGCTACCTCTCCGCGAATTGCGGGAGCTGTCACAACGAGCGCGGGCCGCTCGCTGGGCTTGGACTCTACCTGCAGCACACCGACTTCGCTTCGGCGTACCCCGCCGAGTCGGGTATCGCGACCGCGGTCGGTGTGCCGGGCGAGTACGTCGTTCCCGGAGCTCGTCCGGAGAGCTCGCGGCGCATCGCGCCCGGATCTCCCGGCGCGAGCGCGATCGTCTACCGGATGGGGTCACGCCGTCCTTCGTCACAGATGCCGCCGTTAGGCACAGCCGTCGTCGACGAAGAGGCGCTCGAACTGGTTCGCGCCTGGATCGCCGAGGATCTGCGCGCGCAGCGATAGAAGTCGCTGTGCGCGCAGTGCCGAATTTGCGTCACGCCTGGTGAGCTTTGCAGAGCTCAGTGACATCGTCGCCCTGATCCCGCAAAGCGGCAGAAGGGCCTCCCAGCTTTCGCCGCCGAACTTCCGGGAGCGCGCGTGGCATCTACCTCTTGCGCGTTGGTAGAAGCCTGAGAGGTCCTTCACTCCGCTCCGCTCCGTTCAGGACGACAGTGCCGTGCGTTAGGCGGCCGATTGTCACTCTGCAGGGCAAGGCTCACTAGTGGCCGTGGCCACGACGACGTCGCGGCGGTGGCGCGGCATCGGTCTCCGCGGCGCACTCCGGGCAGTCGAGAACCTCGCGGAGAAAGAACTCGAGCACGTCGTCGGAGATCGGGGCCATCGAGCCGACCATTCCGCCGCGCCGCTCGATCTCGCGTTTCATCGCTTCGATTCTCGCCTTCTGATCGTCGTTTTTCATGATGTGTCCTCCTGAAGCCGAGGTTCCCTCGGTTCTCGAAGACACGCAAATTTTCTACTCCTCGTAGCGCGAGCGGGCATTTCGGAGACGAACTGCGAGGAGGCTCCACTCACTGTGGGGTCGCGAAACTCCGAATCGCACGCGGAATCGAACACGCGCGAGAGTTTCGCGCGAGTAGGGTAGAGTGGCGAACGATGACCGAGGCGCACGGCGGCGAGCCTCCCGCGTTTCTCACGACGATTCTGCGAGAGCGCAACATCTCGTTTCGGGAGTATGTCGAGCTCTGTCTGTACGACGACGCCGACGGTTACTACACCGGAGGGGCCGCGGCCCGGTCGCGGCACGCCGACTACATCACTGCGCCGGCGATCTCTCCCGTCTTCGGATGGGCGCTGGGACGACTCGCGCGCGAGCTGGCCGACAGGATGACACGGGCTCCGGTCGCGGTCGTCGATATCGGTTGCGGCGACGGCACGCTGATCCGCTCGATTGCCGATTCGTGCGGCGAGGGACCGGTTTACGTCGGCATCGATCGAAGCCTCTCGTTCGTTTCTCCGGCGCTGCGCGATGCCGGGGACATCGCGTTCGCCACCTCTCTCGACGCGATCCCGCGCGACATGGTGGCGCTCGTTTTGTCGAACGAGCTCTTCGATGCGATCCCCGCGTCGCGCGTCGTGCGCCGTGACGACGGGCTGCACGAGCTCGGCGTGACGCTCGCGAACGGCCGTCTCGACTGGTGCGAGTTGCCGGCGCCGCCCGCGCTGGTCGACTACTTCTCGTCGCGCGCCCTGGAGCTTCGTGTCGGGCAGTTTGCCGACGTGACGCCTGAGTGGGGCAGCGCCTATCGTGATATCTGCGAGCGGATCGAGCGGGGGCTGGTCGTGACGTTCGATTACGGCTTTCCGACGAAGCAGTTGTTCGACCCGCGGATTCGGATGTACGGCACCGCGGCCGCCTACCGGGGGCACGAGGTGCATCGCGACCTGTTCGCCTCCCCGGGGCAGCAGGACCTCACGGCGCACGTGAATTTTGACGATCTGGAGCGTTCGGGGATCGAGGCAGGGTTCGCGACGCTCGAATTTACGCGGCAGGCCCGCTTTCTGCTTTCGATCGGTATCACCGACCATCCTCTCTTCGCACCGGTCGAGGAGCGGAACTTCGGAGCGGCGTTGGCAAAGCAGGTAGAGCGCGAAAACGCGCGACGACTGGTCCTTCCCGACGGAATCGGGGACGAAATCAGGGTCCTGGTGCAGGGAAAAGGGGTTCCGGAGGGGGAGTGGAGCTTCCAGCGCTCCCGGGTCTGATTCCAAAAATGATGTGATGTCCGTCAATGGTGACTGGGCATCGGCTGAATAAAATCTGCGCGGAGTTTGGGCCTTGGCTAACTATTCGATTCTCCTCATCGCATTTCTCATCGTACTTTCGGTGCCGGTACTGACGATCTTTCTGATCGCGCCGCTCGTTCGCGCGAGCCGCCCGTCGAAGGTCAAGCTCGAGCCGTACGAGTGCGGCGTCGAGCCCGCAACGGTGGCGTTCGACCACCGGTTCTCGGTCCGGTACTTTCTGGTCGCGGTGCTCTTCATCATCTTCGACGTGGAGACCATCTTCCTGTTCCCGTGGGCGATCCGCCTGCGGCAGCTCGGGTGGTTTGGCGCGATCGAGATGGCGATCTTCATCGCGTTCCTGCTCGTCGGCTACATCTACGCATGGAAGAGGAAGGTTCTCACATGGGTCTGATGGAGAACCGCTTCGAGCCGAACGTCCTGACGACGTCGGTCGACAAGATCTTCAACTGGGCGCGCAAGTCGTCGATCTGGCCGATGCAGTTCGGCCTCGCCTGCTGCGCGATCGAGATGATGGCCGTCCTCGACCCGCGCTACGACATGGCGCGATTCGGCGCCGAGGTCTTCCGCGCGACGCCGCGCCAGGCCGATCTGATGATCGTCGCCGGCACGGTGACCGAAAAGATGGCGCCGATCGTCAAACGCCTCTACGACCAGATGCCGGAGCCGAAGTGGGTGATGGCGATGGGCTCGTGCGCGACCTGTGGCGGCCCCTACGACACCTACGCGGTGACGCAGGGGGTCGACCGGATCGTCCCCGTCGACATCTACGTGCCCGGCTGCCCTCCCCGCCCTGAAGCGCTTCTCTGGGGGCTCATGGAGCTCCAGAAGAAGATCGACAAGATGCACGTGATCCGCAAGGGTGGCGCGGCGTACGACTTCGCGCGTCAGCAGCTTGCCCCGGCGGAGCGGCCATCGCACTCGGGCCCGGCGTTGCGCGCCGAGCAGGCGGCACAACTCGCCGCTGCCGACACGACCGACACGAAGACGGAAGCCTGAGGAAACGATGGCCGAAGAACAGGAACAGAAACCCGCGAAACCTGCGCCCCCGCCAGCGGCGCCGCCGGCGAAGACGAAAGACGAGGTTCTCGCCGATCCGATCGTCGCCGCGGTGACCTCGGCGATGCCCGAGGCATTCCTCAACGCGAAGGAAGCGTTCGGCGAGATCTCACTCTACGTGGCGCCCGCTTCGATCGCCGAAGTCTGCCGCACGTTCAAGGCGCGCGGCTTCACCTACCTCGTCGACCTTTGCGGCTCCGACTACTCGACGTTTCCGGGGCATGCGGGCGAGCGCTTCTGCGTGAACTACCTGCTCTACTCGTTCGATCAGAACGCGCGGATTCGCCTGAAGGTGTTCGTCGCGGAGGGCGCGGGCGTGCCGTCGGTGACGAGCGTCTGGAAGACGGCCAACTGGCACGAGCGCGAGGCGTTCGACATGTTCGGCATCCCGTTCGAGGGTCATCCGAACCTCGAGCGGATCCTGATGTGGGAAGGCTTCAACGGGCATCCGCTCCGGAAGGACTTCCCGATCCGCGGCATCGACACGGGCGCGCGCATCTATCCGGAAGTTTTCCCGCCGGGAGGCGGCCCGGCCGCGGGCTCGACCGGCAAGTCGCACGAGGACGTGAACATCTGGAAGGGCCCCGCGGTCCCGTACGGCCGCTCGCCGAAAGGCGTCGTGCCCGAGGCGAAGCAGGTCGAAGCGCCGCAGGGAAGTGACGAGGGGAAAGCGGACGCCTGACGGCGCGCCGCGCATCGGAAGGACTCATGACGCAGACGATGCTCAATCTCCACGAGATGGAGATCAGTTTCGGACCGCAGCACCCGTCGACGCACGGGGTCTTGCGCGTCATGGTGAAGATCGACGGCGAGCGAATCGTCGACGCGAAGCCGATCATCGGCTATCTCCACCGCGGCACCGAGAAGCTGTTCGAGAACATGAACTACCCGCAGTGCGTGCCGCACACGGACCGGCTCGACTACGTCGCGTCGGCGACGAGCAACGAGGGCTTCGTCGGCGCCGTCGAGAAGCTGCTCGGCATCACCGACCAGATCCCACGACGCGCGAAGATCATCCGCGTGATGCTCGCCGAGCTCCAGCGGCTGTCGTCGCACCTTCTCTGGCTCGCGACGCACGCGATCGACCTCGGTGCGATGACTCCGTTCTTCTACACCTTCCGCGAGCGCGAGCTGATCCTCGACCTCTTCGAGGACTACTGCGGGGCACGCCTCACGCTCAACTGCATGCGGATCGGCGGCCAGGCCGACGACGTGAACGCGCAGTGGCTGCAGAAGCTCGCCGACTTTCTCGGCATCTTCGACGCGGCGCTCGAGGAGTACGAGTCGCTGCTGACGACGAACCGGATCTGGCGCAAGCGCACGGTAGGTATCGGCGTGATCACGCCCGAGGACGCGATCGACTGGGGTCTGACCGGCCCGCCGCTCCGCGGCTCGGGCATCGAGTGGGACATCCGCCGTGCCTTCCCGTACGAGGTCTACGCCGATCTCAAGTTCGAGATTCCGATCGGCCGCAACGGCGACACGTACGACCGCTACCTCATCCGGATGGAGGAGATGCGTCAGTCGAAGAAGATCCTCGAGCAGTGCATCGCGATGATCGCCGAGACGAAGGAAGGCGATCTGAAGGCAAAGATCTCCCGCGTAGTCCGCCCGCCCGAGGGCGAGGCTTATTTCTCGGTCGAGTGCCCGAAAGGGGAGCTCGGCTACTACATCATCAGCGACGGGAAGAGCCAGAGCGCGTACCGCTGCCACGTCAGGCCGCCGTCGTTCGTCAATCTCTCGGCTCTTCCGGATCTGGTCAAGGGCCATCTCGTCTCCGACATGGTCGCCATCATCGGGACGATCGACATCGTCCTCGGGGAGGTGGACCGATGAGCGCGTCGCTTCCAGTCGTCGCATCGATTTTCGGATCGATTCCGGAGCCGCTGGTGACGTGGCTCATCTGGCCGACGATCAAATTCGTGATCGCCTTCGCCGTCATCATGGGCATCGTCGCCTTCACGACGCTCGTCGAGCGCCGCGTGCTCGGTTTCATGCAGGCGAGGCTCGGCCCCAACCGCGTCGGACCGCAGGGCATCCTCCAGTTCGTCGCCGACCCGATCAAGCTCCTTCTCAAGGAGGACATCGTGCCGGCGGGCGCGCAGAAGGCGGCGTATTTCATCGCGCCGATGCTGCCGATCATCCCGGCGTTCCTGGCCTTCTGCCTGATCCCGTTCGGCCCGCCTCCGACCTTCGCGATCACGGACGTCAACGTCGGGCTGCTTCTGATCCTCGCGCTCACTTCCACCGGAGTGTACGGGATCATCCTTGGCGGCTGGGCGTCGAACAACAAGTTTTCGCTGTTAGGCGGCCTTCGGAGCGCGGCGCAGATGGTGTCGTACGAAGTGCCGTTCGGCCTTTCGATCGTCGGCGTTCTGATGCTGACGGGAAGCCTGAGCCTCGTCGAGATCGTTCGCTACCAGGAACAGAGCGTCTGGAACGTCCTGCCGCAGCTGATCGGCTGCTTCATCTTCCTCGTCGCGATGACGGCGGAAGTGAACCGCTCGCCGTTCGATCTTCCCGAAGCGGAGTCGGAGCTCGTCGCGGGCTTCCACACCGAGTACTCGGGGATGAAGTTCGCGTTCTTCTTCCTCGCCGAGTACGCGTCGATGCTGGTGAACGCATGCCTCATCGTCCTGCTCTTCTTCGGCGGCTGGACGGCGGCGATCGGCGGCCATGGGCTGACGACCGCGGCGATGCAGTCGATGGGATGGCTCGGGATGATGCTCGGCTTCCTGATCTTCGGCGCGAAGGTTGCCTTCTTCATGATCCTCTACATCTGGTTCCGCGGAACGTTCCCGCGCTACCGGTTCGATCAACTCATGGACCTCGGGTGGAAGTGGATGATTCCGCTCGCACTCGCGAACATCGTCGTGACGGGGCTGGTCATCCTGATCGCCCAAGGCGGAGGAGCGTAATGCTGGTCGAAGCCCCGAAGACGAAGTGGACCGACCGCTTCCTGCTGCTCGACCTGTTCGGCGGTCTACGGACGACGTGGCGGGAGCTCTGGCGGAAGAAGGTCACGGTCGAATATCCGGAGAACCGGCTTCCGACGTCCGACAACTTTCGCGGCATGTTCCGCTTCTCGTACGAGCGCTGCATCGCCTGCAAGATCTGCGCGATGGCCTGCCCGATCGAGATCATCTACATCGACGTCGGTGAAGAGACGCGCGAGGTCGACGGCAAGAAGAAGAAGATCAAGGTGCTCAACCGGTACGACATCGACGTGAAGCGCTGCATGTTCTGCTCGCTCTGCGAAGAGGCGTGCCCGACGAAACCGAAGTCGATCTGGCTGACCACCGGGACGTACGAGCTCGCTTCGTACGACCGCAACGAGCTCTACATGAACATGCAGCAGCTCGAGTACTGGGAAGGGCGTCCGGAGTATTCGACGCTCGAGGAGATCGCCGAGGAACACGGGATCTCCGACGCGAAGGCGCTTCCCGGGGGAGGGGACTCGAAGTGAGCGACCCGATGATGCTTACGGGCGTGTCTCTCGCGCTCTTCATGATCGTCGGCACGATCGCCATCGCCAGCGCGATTCTCGTGGTGTCGATGCGCAATCCGGTGCACTCGGCGCTCTTTCTGCTGCTGACGTTCCTCTGCGTCGCGATCTTCTTCGTGATGCTGGGTGCGGAGTTCGTCGGAGCGGTCCAGGTGCTCGTCTACGCGGGCGGCATCATGGTCCTGTTCCTGTTCGTCGTCATGCTGATCAACGTCAAGGCGCTCCCGAAGGAGCGCGTGTTCACGCCAGGGTCGCTGGTCGGGGTCATGATGGGCATCCTGCTCTTCCTGATCCTCTCGATCGTCCTTGGTTCGGGCAAGTGGGCGCCGCGCATCAACGAGCCGGACAACGTCCGTTCGACGACGACGGTGGTCACGACCCCGGTGCAGGATGCCGGCGGCGTGACGGTTCAGACCGAAACGTCCGAGACCGCGATCGTGGGCAATTCCGAGGCGGTCGGTATGGCGCTCTACCGCGATTACCTCGTGCCGTTCGAGGTGGCGTCGCTCTTCCTGCTCGTGGCGATGATCGGCGCGATCGTCATCGGCAAGCGCGACCTGAATGCTCCGGAGGAGGAGACGATTCCGGACTTCGTCGCGAAGAAGGTGGCGGACGAACAGCGCGTCAAGGGGGTGACCGGTGCCTAGCACGGAAGCGTTCCTGCTGCTGAGCGCGCTGATGTTCACCATCGGCCTGATCGGCGTCACGGTGCGCCGCAACATGATCACGGTCCTGATGTGCCTCGAGCTGATGCTCAACGCGGTGAACATCAACCTGGTCGCGTTTTCGCAGCGCCTCTCGTCACTCGAGGGGCAGGTCTTTCCCGTCTTCATCATCACGATCGCGGCCGGTGAGGCGGCGGTCGGCCTGGCGATCATCATCCAGCTCTATCGACTCAAGAGCACGGTGAACGTCGACGAAGTCACGGAGCTCAACGGTTGAGAACAGGACCGGCGCTCCGCGCCGGGGACACGGTAAGAACGAATGGCGATCGGTGAATATCTCTGGCTCGTTCCGCTGCTCCCGCTCGTCGGCGCGGCGATCAACGGCTTCCGCGCGGCGTACGCGAGAGGCGAGAAGAGCAAGGCGCTGACCAACGCGGTCGCGCTCGGCTCGACTGCGCTCTCGGCGCTGATCGGAACCTTCGCTGCCCTGACGTACGGCGGCGCGAAGGTCCCGTACGAAGTCGTCTACTGGGAGTGGATCCCTGCGGGGCTCGGCAACGTCGCCGGCGGCCTGCTCGGCAACTTCAGCGTCGATTTTGGGCTGCAGATCGACGCGCTCTCGGTCACGATGATGATGGTGGTCTGCTGGGTCGGCTTCCTGATCCACGTCTACGCCACCGGTTACATGGCGCACGAGAAGGGCTACACGCGCTTCTTCGCGTACTTCAATCTCTTCATGTTCATGATGTTGCTGCTGATCCTCGGCAACAATTACGTCGTGATGTTCGTCGGGTGGGAAGGCGTCGGGCTCTGCTCGTACCTTCTGATCGGCTTCTACTACGACAAGAAATTCGCCGCCGACGCCGGCAAGAAGGCGTTCATCACGAACCGGATCGGCGACTTCGGATTCCTCCTCGGGATCTTCATCCTCTTCAACACGTTCGGCACCGCCGACTACACGAAGGTGTTCGCGCTTGCAGCGTCGGATCCTGGGCGATTCGAAGGGGTGGCGACGCTGCTCTGCCTGCTGCTCTTCGTCGGCGCGTGCGGCAAGTCGGCGCAGGTGCCGCTATACGTCTGGCTGCCCGACGCGATGGCCGGCCCGGCTCCCGTCTCCGCGCTCATTCACGCCGCCACGATGGTCACGGCGGGCGTCTACATGGTCGTCCGCTCGAACGTGCTCTTCCGGCTCTCGCCGACCGCGATGCTCGTGGTCGCGTGCGTCGGCGCCTTCACCGCGATCTTCGCGGCGACGATCGGCCTCGCCCAGAACGACATCAAGAAGGTCCTCGCGTACTCGACCGTCTCTCAGCTCGGCTACATGTTCCTCGCGGCCGGCGTCGGCGCGTTCACTGCGGCGATCTTCCACCTGATGACGCACGCGTTCTTCAAGGCATGTCTCTTCCTCGGGGCCGGCTCCGTCATCCATGGCTGCTCGGGCGAGCAGGACATGAAGAAGATGGGCGGGCTCGCGAAGTACATGCCCTCGACACGATGGACGATGCTGATCGCGACGCTCGCGATCGCGGGCGTGCCTCCGCTCGCGGGCTTCTTCTCGAAGGACGAGATCCTCGCGAGCGCGTTCTTCAAGCGCTTCGAGACGCTGGGCGAGCCTTGGAGCTATTTCCCGGTCGTGCTGTGGGGCGTCGGCATGCTGGCGGCGATGTGCACCGCGTTCTACATGTTCCGCCTCTACTTCATGACCTTCACCGGCGAGTACCGCGGCGGCGCCGCCGAGGCGCACGCGGGGCATGACGCGCACGGACACGCCGACGACCACGGTCACGGCCATCACGGAACGCCGCACGAGTCGCCCGCGTCGATGACGGGGGTCCTCTGGGTGCTCGCGATCGGATCGGCGTTCATCGGCCTGGTCGGCTTCCCGCTCTTCTTGATCGGCAAGCACCAGCCGACCTGGTTCCAGCACTGGCTCGAGCCGATCCTGCTGCCGATCGGCGGAAACGCATTCCACTTCCACCAGGCGGAGCTGAGCATCGAGTTGATGCTGATCGCCGCCTCGATCGTCGCCGCAGTGATCGGCATCTCGATCGGGTGGGCGTTCTACAAGTCCGATCCGACCTGGTCGAAACCGAGACGGATCGTCGAGGGAGTGCCGAAGCTCTACGACGTCGTCCTCAACAAGTACTACGTCGACGAGATCTACGGTGCGACGGTCATCGGCGGCACGATCGCCCTCAGCAACGTCCTGAAGTGGATCGACACGAATATCGTCGACGGGCTGGTCAACGGCGTGCGGCACGTCACGGTGTGGGTATTCGGACATGGCTCGAATCTCGTCGACAAATACGTGGTCGACGGCGCGGTGAACGGCGTGGCGTACGGCGCGAAAGGCGGCTCGACGCTGCTGCGCAGGCTGCAGACCGGCGTGGTGCAGAACTACGCGCTCGTCATGGGCGCGGGGCTCGTGCTCCTCGCCGCGGTCTACCTCGCCTTTGAAGTGCTCGGGAAGATGCAGGGATAGGGGACTCTGATGCAGAACATTCTGTCGATCATCACGTACTGGCCGCTCGTCGGAGCGCTGCTGATTCTGTTCTTCGTGAACAAGGAGAGCAGCCGCGCGATCAAGGCGATCGCCACGTTCTTCGCCGGCACCGGCTTCCTGCTCTCGCTCGTGCTCTGGTTCCGGTACGACCGCTCCGCGGACGCGCCGCTGTTCCAGTTCATCGAGCGCTTCAGCTGGATCCCGTCGATCGGCGTCGACTACCACTTCGGAATCGACGGCATCTCGATGCTGCTGATCGTCCTGACGACGCTCCTGTCGTTCATCGCGGTCTACAGCTCGTTCACCGCGATCGAGAACCGGCAGAAGGAGTACTACGTCCTCCTGCTCATGCTCGAGACCGGCATGATCGGCGTCTTCTGCGCGCTCGACTTCTTCCTCTTCTACGTCTTCTGGGAAGTGATGCTCGTACCGATGTACTTCCTCATCGGCGTCTGGGGCGGTCCGAGAAAGCTCTACGCGGCGATCAAGTTCTTCCTGTACACCCTCGCCGGATCGGTGCTGATGCTGCTGGCGATCCTCGCGCTCTACTTCTTCAACAGCAGCGGAATCCCATTCCTCGGAATCGCGGGACTCGGCAACGCGCCGACGTTCGACGTGCTCCAGTTCCACCAGATCGGGCACCTGATCCCGGCCGGGATGCAGTTCTGGCTCTTCCTCGGTTTCTTCTTCGCGTTCGCGATCAAGGTGCCGATGTTCCCGTTCCACACCTGGCTCCCCGACGCCCACGTCGAGGCGCCGACCGCCGGCTCAGTGATCCTTGCCGCCGTTCTGCTGAAGATGGGAACGTACGGCTTCGTCAGGTTCTCGCTGCCGATCTTTCCTGACGCGTCTGCCTCGAAGGAGTTGCTGATCCCGGTCATCACGCTCTCGATCATCGGCATCGTGTACGGCGCCCTCGTCGCGATGGTGCAGCCCGACATGAAGAAGCTGGTCGCGTACTCGTCGGTCTCGCACCTCGGGTTCGTGATGCTCGGAATGTTCGCCTTCAACCCGATGGGAATCCAGGGCTCGGTCCTGCAGATGATCAACCACGGCATCTCGACTGGCGGGCTCTTCCTTCTCGTCGGCATGGTCTACGAGCGGCGCCACACGCGCATGATCAGCGAGTACGGCGGCATCGCGAAGGTGATGCCTGTCTACGCGTTCTTCTTCCTGATCACGACGCTCTCGTCGATCGGCCTGCCGACGCTCAACGGGTTCATCGGCGAGTTTGCGATCCTTCTCGGCGTCGCGAACAGGAGCATGGTGTGGGCGGCCTTCGCGGCGCTCGGCATTGTTCTCGGCGCGGCCTACATGCTCTGGCTCTACCAGCGCGTCTTCTGGGGGCCGCTCGACAACCCGAAGAACGAAGAGCTCAAAGACCTGACCCTCCGCGAGCAGTGGACGCTCATCCCGCTCGTGATCTGCATGCTCTGGATCGGCCTCTATCCGAAACCGTTCTTCGACATCATGGAAGAGCCGGTCAACTACATCGTGAACAAGGTCGACCCGGGCTACTTCGAGAAGGCGCACATCGAGTATGTCGAACCGCCGCTGACGGAAGCACACGAGAAGCCTGCCGAGCACGCCGGGCTGCGGACGGCCGAGGGCGCGCGATGACCTGGGCCGACCTCGCGTTCCTCCTTCCCGAGATCGTTCTCGCGATCGGCGGATGCGTGCTGCTCCTCGCCCCGGTGATGGGCGGCGGGAACAATGGGATCGCCGCGAAGTGGACGATGCTCGTGGTGCTGGCCGCGACGACGATGGCGGTGTTCGTCGCCGCGGGGGCGGGGACGCCGACCGACGCGCTCGGGACGCTGTTCGTCGTCGACGCCTTCGCGGTTTTCTTCAAATTGCTCTTCATCGTGATCATCGCGCTGGTCGCGCTGCTCTCGGCGGAGTTCCTCCAGGATCGCGAGTACTCGGCATGGGAGTACTACTCGCTGATGACGTTCGCGCTCTGCGGCATGATGTTCATGGTCTCGGGCACGCACCTGATCTCGATCTACGTCGGGCTCGAGCTGCTGTCGCTCTCGAGCTACATCCTCGCCGGGTATTACAAGAACGAGACGCGGTCGACCGAGGCGGCGATGAAGTATTTCGTTCTGGGCTCCTTGAGCTCGGGGATCATGCTCTACGGCATGTCGCTGATCTACGGCGTCTGCGGCTCGCTCCACCTTTCGACGATCTCCGCGGCAGTCGCGACGATGTTCGAGAACGACGCGCTGATCATCGGCGTGATGATGCTCGGTGCGGGGCTCTGCTTCAAGGTGGCAGCGGTTCCATTCCACGTATGGACCCCCGACGTCTACACCGGCGCGCCGACGCCCGTGACCGCGTTCCTCTCGACCGCGTCGAAGGTCGCGGCGTTCGCCATCTTCGCGCGCATCTTCTACACGGGGTTTCACAACATCTCGGGCGACTGGAACAGCATCATCGCGGCGGTGGCGGGCCTGTCGATGATCGTCGGCAACCTGGCGGCGATCACGCAGGACAACGTGAAGCGGATGCTCGCCTACTCGTCGATCGCGCACGCCGGCTACGCGCTGCTCGGCATCCTCGCGATGAGCGAGATCGGCTTGCAGGGTGTGCTCATCTACATGCTCGTCTACGAGTTCGCGAACATCGGAACGTGGGCGATGGTCATGCTGCTGCGGCGGCGGGAGTACGCGGGCGAGAAGGTCGACGACTTCGACGGGCTGCACCAGTCGGCACCGCTCTACGCGTTCGCGATGGTCGTGTTCCTGCTCTCGCTCGGCGGCATCCCCCCGACGGCGGGCTTCATCGGGAAGTACTACCTCTTCGCCGCGGCGATCTCCGCCGGCTACGCGTGGCTCGCCGTCATCGCGGTGCTGATGTCCGCCGTGTCGATGTTCTACTACTTCCGGCTCATCGTCGCGATGTACCTGAAGGAAGGGAAGGCGGCGGAGGTCGTGGCGAGCCGGCAGGTGAGGTTCGTCGTGGTGCTCTGTCTCGTGGCGACGCTCGTGCTCGGAATCCTCCCGGAGCGGATGATCCGCGGCGCGGCGCGCTCGATCGCGCCGATCGTCAATCTCGCTTCGCGATAGACTGACGGGCGTGATGGCGTCCGATCCGGAGCAGCCTGCGCCGCGGAAGCGGGGCAGGTACAACGCGCTTGCCGAAGCGTCCTCGCTCGGGTTCATGTTCCCGATCGCGATCGGACTCGGCTACTTCTGGGGCCGCTGGATGGACGGCATGTTCGGCACGGCGCCGTGGCTCACCTGGATTTTCAGCGGCTTCGGCCTCGTCGCGGCCTTCGTGAACCTCTTCCGGTTCGCCGCGCGTGCGGATGGCGAGGATAAGAAGGATGGGTGAGCCGGCGTGGCGATGAACCACATGGTCGGCTCGTAGCGAAGGCCTCCGGCCTTCGCCCGTTTCACGCCAGCCGGACGAACTGCGTGGAGCGGGCAAGGCGGGACGCCTTGCCTACGGGGTCGGATATGATCCTCGGAGCCATGGAGAATCCTCCCGACGAGAGCCAGTCCGGGACGCTCGCCGAACCGTCGTCGGGGCTCGTTGTCCGGCTCCGAAAAGGGGCTCTCGCGTGCTATGTCGTATTCGGCGCTGGAGCCCTGTTTTTCGAGGGATTTCGCGGATTTCTCGGGTTGACTTGCAGTGCCCTCGTCGTTATGATCGGCCACCTCTGGCTGGAGAGGATCGTTGATCGCCTCCTCCGGCCGGCACCCGAGATCAGGCCATGGAGTCTCGGGGTGCAGGTGTTCGCTCGGCTGGTCGTCATGGGGGCTGCACTCGGATTCGCAATTTTCATCGCCAGGTTTTCTCCGGTCAGTGTGATTCTGGGCTTCTCGATCATCGTCGGTTCGGTGATGATCGAGGCGGTTCGGGCCGCATTCCGGGCCGGCGAGGTGGACTGACTGAATGGAACACGAGTACTCGATACTCTACGCGCCCGTCAACAAGCTCGCGAACTCGCTCGGGCTCGGCTTCGAGATTCCCGACCATGTCATCATGGCGGCGCTGGTTCTGTTGCTCAGCTTCGTGATTTTCTCCATCACCTCGAAGCGCCTCAGCAAGGAGAATCCGGGCGGGTTCCAGCATTTCCTCGAGTTCATCGTCGGCGGGATCAAGGGGATGCTCGAGGACGTCGTCGGACATGGCGCGGCGCAGAAGTACCTCTACATCATCGGCGCGTTCGCGGTCTTCATCTTCATGGGGAACATCTTCGGCCTGCTCTTCTTTCTGCAGCCGCCCACGGGGAATCCGAACACGACATTCGCGCTTTCGCTCACGGCATTCGCTTATTTCAATATTCAGGGCATCCGGAAGCACGGCCTGATCCACTACATCAAGACGTTCGCGGGCCCGATCTGGTGGCTCGCACCGCTGATGTTCCCCATCGAGGTGATCGGGAACCTTGCGCGCGTCCTCTCGCTCGGCATGCGCCTCTTCGGGAACATCTTTGGTGAGCACACGGCCACGGGGATCTTCGTCGGGCTCTTCCCCTTCCTGCTTCCCTGGCCAATGATGGCACTCGGCATTTTCGGCTCGACCCTTCAGGCCTTCGTCTTCATCATGATGACGATGGTCTACATCGGTGGAGCCGTCGCGGAAGAGCACTAAAAAACGGGACACGTCTCGAACGGTTCTTGGAATTCAAAAAGGAGGAATCCGGAGTGAACAAGGCAAAAACAGTACTGATGGCGATCTCGATGCTCGTCGTCTCCACCTCGGCGTTCGCCGCCGAAGGGGCGGGAACGGGTGGAGTGCAGTGGGGAGTGATTTCGGCG
>JBPPMG010000323.1:0-27239 GCA_051305935.1 Thermoanaerobaculia bacterium | reverse complement strand
CTGAGTGCTGAGTGCTGAGTGCTGAGTGCTGAGTGCTGAGTGCTGAGTGCTGAGTGCTGAGTGCTGAGTGCTGAGTGCTGAGTGCTGAGTGCTGAGTGCTGAGTGCTGAGTGCGAAATTCTGCGCCAGGCGGCGAATTCCCGGTTCGGATCAGAGACTCGAGTCCCGCCGGCGCGTAGCGCCGAGGGATCGGTAGCCCCCGGCTTCAGCCGGGGGTTAGGCCGGGCGAAATGTGTTTCGCGCCGCGTAGCGGCGCAGGACGCGATCCGCGCACGGCGAAATCGGGATCGAGCTCGTGACGATCTGTCGCCGCTTCGCGGCTCGTCTCAATCGGCCCGGACCGTCACCCCCGGCTGAAGCCGGGGGCTACCGATCCTCCGCCGCTGCCGCGGCGGAAACCTCCAACCGGTCAGGCCATCGTGCGCCTGCTCATCGCCTCTCGCCCCTCGCCTGCCTGCTCATCGCCTCTCGCCTTTCGCCTCATCGCCTTACCGCACGACCCTCGCCCTCAGAATCCGCACGTCGACGGCGGGCTCGGTCGAGTCGATCTTTCGCGGCGCGCCCTCGATCGTCTCGATCGTCTTCCAGCCCGACTCGACGAAGCCGAAGACGGTGTAGTTGCCGTCGAGATGCGGCGCGGGCCCGAGGAGGATCGAGAACGACGTCTCGGCGCTGTCGGGATCGGCATCCCAGCGCGCCATGGACAGCACGCCTCGGTCGTGTGCGACGGAGTTCACCTCGAGTGGGATTCTCTGGATGATTGCCTGTTGTTCCGGCGTCATTCCGACGGATCGGTCGTCCGCGGTTGCGGCCTGCAGCACGAATCCGGGCTCGAGGCGATGGAACCGCACGCCGTCGTAGACGCCCGCGTCGACCAGCTTCACGAACTGCTCGACGGTCCTCGGAGCGACGCTCGGGTAGAGCACGACCCCGATCTCGCCCGCGACGGTCTCGAAAACGACATGGACGCGATCGTCTATCGAGACCGTGCTCGTGGGTGCGGCCGGCGGCCCCGCCGGGACGATCCCCGGCTTCCGGAACTCCCTGTCGAGAATCCCGAGGTACATCACGGCCATTGAGTCGGCATCCTTGCCACTCGTGTTGTTGTAGACGCTGACGATCTCGTAGCGGTGGTCCTTGATCAGCGGGACCCCTTCGACGCTGGCGAACGACGAGACGTCGGTGAGACCGTAACCATGCTCGGGCCCGCGGGCGATGCTCTTGAAGACGGTCGTGCCGGCGGTCGCGTCGCGGAGCTCGAGCGACTCGGCGAACGGGTGCAGGTGCACCGCGGCGTGATGGAGTCTCGTGTCGAACGGAAGCGCGAGCAGCTCGGTCACGTCGGTGACGTTCTCCTCGCGGCCGGGCTTTACGACCCAGTGTCCCGTGAACTTGCGCCCCGCCCTGTCGCGGTACTCGCTGCCGCCCATCGCGTTAGGCGCCTGCGGGCGCATGAGACAGCTCGAGCCGTGCTCGCTCTCGGCGAGCATCTCGGGGAGAACGCCCTCCGGCCCTTCGACGAGCGCCATGCCGAACACTCCCGAGTTGTAGAGAGGCTTCATCGGCTCCGGGAGCTCGCAGTCGCGCGTGAAGTAGAAGGTCACGCGATGCCGGACGCGGATCCCGGGGTTCGCGAAGTTGAGGTTGAGCACCTGCGTCGTCAGGATGATCGGCTCGTTCGAGAGGAGCGGCATCCCGAAACCCGCGGGGAAGAACGACTCGAGCTGACCCTGCGAGAGTGTGACGAGGCGCGTCGACACGATCTTCTGCCAGCCGAAGAGCTCGCGATGGCGCTGCGCGTCGAAGTCGACGTTCACGTGGCACATGAACTCGGGGAGCGTCGCCGTCTCGCCGTCTTCCATCATCATCTCGGTCTTCACGCCGGTGAGCCAGACGAGCTCGGGCGATTCCGGGTCGCCGAGGAAGACGCTCTGCGTGCTCTGCGGCCCTTCCATCGAGCGGTAGACGCGGTCGAGCGGGTAAACCTCCGAGAGGACCGCTTTCTCATGGATCGTCCCTGCGGCGATCGCGGCGGGCGCGAGCGAGAGGCAGAGCAGGGCGGCGGCGAGTCGCTTCATTCAGGCACCTCGATTCAGGTCGATTCGCCGTCATCAACAAAGGGACAGGTGCCGCCGCTTCCCGGCTGTCCGCCGATCGCGGAATTGTGGCCCATTCATCCCGCCCCTCTCTCAATGCTCAATTCCCAATTCTCAATTCGGCCTCCGGCCGCTATCCTTTCGCGATGCCGGCTCCCCGTACGTACCGCTACTACGAATTCGTCATGGCCGCGTTCGTGACGGTGCTGCTCTGCAGCAACATCATCGGTGCGGCAAAGATCACCGAGATCGGCGGATTCAGCTTCGGCGCCGGCATCCTTTTCTTCCCGATCAGCTTCATTTTCGGCGACATCCTCACCGAGGTTTATGGGTACGCAAGGGCGCGAAAAGTCGTATGGGCCGGGTTCGCCGCGCTCATCTTCGCCTCCGGCATGAGCTGGGTGATCGTGAACCTCCCGCCCGATCCGGGATGGCCGGGCCAGGACGTCTACGAGAAAGCGTTCGGCTCCACGTGGCGGATCGCCTGCTCCTCGCTCGTCGCCTTCTGGGCGGGCGAGTTCACCAATTCCTACGTGCTCGCGAAGATGAAGATCTGGACGTCGGGCAAGCACCTCTGGATGCGCACGATCGGATCGACGCTGGCGGGTGAGCTCGTCGACTCGCTCATCTTCTACCCTCTCGCCTTCACCGGCGTCTGGACGACCAAGCAGATCGTCACCGTCCTCTTCACCAACTACCTGCTGAAATCGGCCTGGGAAGTCGTCAACACCCCGATCACCTACCGGATCGTCGCGTTCCTCAAGAGGGCCGAGAACGAGGACTACTACGACCGCGACACGAACTTCACGCCTTTCAGTCTGCAGGCATAGAGGTCCGGTAAGGCCGAACGGAATCTGCCGCTCGTCGAGGCCTCACGGCCCCGCGTGACAACTCACACACACAGCCGGATCACCTCCGATCATGCTACCTTCGACTCACAAACTGAGTCAGGAGCGAACCGAATGCGGATCTGGCCCGTCCTCATCGCAGTTTTCGTGTTGCATGCAGGCGTCGCCCATGGCGCAAACACCGGTAGCGTCCGGTTAAGTGTCGTCGATTCCTCCGGCGCGGCGATCGCCGGTGCAGCTGTCGAGGTTCGAGCCGTCGGCGCGCCCGGGCAACGAAGCGCGATCTCCGACTCGCGCGGCACGGCCGTCGTCGGATCGCTCCCTCCCGGCATTTACGAGATCACCGCCGCTCGGGACGGCCTCGTACAGAGCACTCGTCGAGTCGAAGTCCGGCAGAACGAGACGAGCAGGCTCACGCTCACGCTCACAGTCGAAGCGATCGCCGAATCGATCGTGGTCCTCTTCCCCGCCCCGCTCGTTCCGACCAACACCGCGATGGTTTCGAAGCACGTCACGCTCGAGGAGGTCGAGCGGATTCCCGTCGGGCGCGACTACCTGGCGTACGCTCAGCTCGTGCCCGGCATCGGCGTCATCGCGAACGGCGGCGGCACGGAGACGCCGATCGATCCGGCCTCGAAGGCGGGCAACAACTACAACGACCGCGGCGGAAACCCCGGCTCGCGCGACAACATCCATCTCCTCGAAGGCTTCAACGTCTCCGACCTCGGCAACAGCGGCGCCTCACTCGATTTCAACAACGAGGTCATCCTCGAAGGCCAGTTCATCACCTCGGGCATCGCCGCCGACACCTTCGGGTCGAAGGGATTCCTCGGCAACGTCGTCACGAAGTCGGGATCGAACGAGTTCCACGGGTCGGCGAACTTCTACATGCGCGACCCGTCGTGGTACGCCGACTACGAGACCGGCGACGACAGGCTTCAGAGCGCGCGCGACAACCAGCAGGACTACGCGCTCACTCTCGGTGGACCGGTCGTGCGCGACCACATGTCGTTCTTCCTTTCCGCGCAGAAGCGCGACTCCGACGGCGAAATCGAGCTCTCGAGCTCCGCCACGCCGACCCCGCAGACCTCGACGTACCGCTTCGAGCGGACGAACTTCTTCGTCAAGACGTCACTCACCCCATCGGCGAACGACTCGATCAGTGCCTTCTACTACGCCGACCAGCGCGACACGAGCGGATCGAAGGACGTCAACGCGCCCCCGAACACGTACACGATCACCGAGGAAACGCCGACACTTCTGAACGCGCAGTACGTTCGCGTGATTGACAACAGTTGGCTTCTCGACATTGCCGCCGGATTCTTCGACCGAACGAGCGAGAACAAGCCCGCAAATCCGGGGCTCGGCCCGTCAAACACGATCCTTTACGCTCCCGGGACGGAGGTTCCCGCATACCAGCGCAACCTGGGCTCGAGTGGCGGCGAGTCGACGCTCGATACCGAGCGCGTGCAGGTCACCCCAGCGGTCACGTGGAGCTTCCACGCGCGCGGGTCGCATGTGCTGCGCGCCGGCGTGCAGTACTACGACTGGACCGAAGAGCTGTCGAATCACCTGCTCGACGGCTACTCCCTCACGTCGCTCGCACCCGTCTACAACGGCATGACGTTCGCGGAGACCGTCAGCAGCGGCATCTTCCCTCAGGGGGAGTTCGACTACATCCTCCGCTCGTTGCAGGAGCAGCCGTCGTCCGCCGCGTTCTCCTTCGTCGATGCGAACAAGGATGGCGTCATCACCGCTGCGGAGCTTGGCGCAGTTTCATTCACCTCCTCGGCGAACAACCTCGACGGAATCAACTACCTCCGGGTCAGCGACGTCCGGGTCGGCGTGAACAAGGTCGAGTCGGAGAACTGGAACGCCTACCTCGAGGACGACTGGACCGCGGGCCGGTTCAACGTCCGGGCCGGACTGCGTATCGAGGACTGGAAGTACATCGCGTCGGACGGTTCGACGATCGTCGACATGGATCCGGTCTTCTCGCCCCGGATCGGCGTCGCATGGGACGTAAAGGGCGACGGCCGCCAGCGTCTCTCGTTCTTCTACGGCCGCTACTACGATCCGCTTCTGAGCCCGATCGTCCGGTTCGCCGGAAACCTCTCGGGCACGGTGCAGGCCGAGCAGATCTTCATCGGCAGCGACTGGTTCGACTATCGCACCCGCGGCTCAATCACGCGCAGCCGGGACGCCGTCTTCGCGCCTAACCTCGAGAACCAGCACCAGGACGAGTACGCGCTGACCTGGGGCCTGAACCTTTCGCCGACCGTCGGCTTCATGGCGCAGGCCTACTACCGTCGCGACGGCAACATCATCGAAGACTACGACCCGGTCTACTTCAACGAGGCGGCGGCGGGAGAGCTTGCACTGACGCCGCAGCAGTTCGGATTCGGCCCCGAGGGCCCGGTCGGCGCGAACTACTTCATCGCGAACCTCGTAGGGGCGAAGCGCGAGACGTGGGGCCTCGATCTCTCGCTCGAGCGCGCCTTCAGCGCGACCTGGGGCGGGTCGATCCAATACTCGTGGAAGGACGCGAAGGGGAACAGCAACTCCGACGCGAACACCGACCTGCAGGGCGACTTCCTCAACCTCGACCCGCGACTGGACTACATGTGGGGCTCCCTCCCCGGCTCGATCGACCACCAGGTCAAGCTTTTCGGCTCGTACCGCACGCCGATCAGGCTGGAGTTAGGCGCGCTCCTCTACTGGTCGAGCGGCGCGCATTACACCGAGGCCGACATCTTCCGGCCGACGAGCTACAACATCATCATGAACCACAAGCGCCCCGACGGAACCTACGCGCGCACCGGCGAGAAGACGCAGCCCGACTACTACACCGTCGACCTGCGCCTGCGCTATCCCTGGAAGCTCCCGCGCGGCGTGGTCGTCGACTTCTTCGCAGACGTCTACAACCTCTTCGACAACCAGGACACCCTGCTCGTCGAGGAAGGCTACAACCACCCCGAGTTCGGCTACGGTGACACCCGCATGGTGCTCGAGCCGCGGCGGTGGGAGCTCGGGGTGCGGGTGAGGATGTAGTCGTCGCCGCTTCGCGGCTCGACGTGGGGGGTTTGCCGCGGTTTCTCGGGGCTCACGCGCCCTTCTCGGCGCTCACGCGCCGAGCTAACCATCTGCCGGCCGCTTCGCGGCCCCGTGGACTGCGCCCGCTCTCCGCCGCGAAGCGGCGTACCGACGGTTAGCTCGGGGCGTGAGCCCCGAGAACGGGGGCCGACATGCAGTACCAGCCGCGAAGCGGCGATAGAACTGTCTGACGACACCGACCCCCCTCCTCTTCTCGCCCCCCGCTTTCCCGAGGTATCATCGCCTCCGGACTTACGCATGGCGCTGAGTACGCCATGGCATCGACATTTCGCTGCATCAAACTCCACGTCGTCTTCGGGACGCGCGATCGCGTTCCGTCCATAACGCCGGAGATCCATCCCCGCCTTCACGCTTATCTGGGCGGCATCGCGCGCAACCTCGGTGCGCACCCTTTGATGATCGGTGGCGTCGAGGACCACGTGCATCTCCTCCTCGACGTCCCGCCAAAGCTCGCTCCCGCGAACTTGATTCGCGACTTGAAGTCGAACTCCTCCGGTTGGATTCACGAATCGTTCCCACGATCGCGAAAGTTCCACTGGCAGACCGGCTATGGCGCGTTCAGCGTCAGCCCTACCGCCGTGCCGAACGTGATGCGTTACATCGAGCGGCAGGAGGAACATCACCGACGCGTGTCCTACGCGGACGAGATGCGAAGGATCCTGCGTGAGGCGGGACTCGAATTCGACGAACGCTGGCTCGCGGGGTGAACGGTGTTCTCGGGGCTCACGCCCCGAGCTAGCCATCGCGTCGCCGCTTCGCGGCTCGGTGTTCATTCTGCCGCGCAGTTCTCGGGGCTCACGCCCCGAGCTAACCGTCCACTCGCCGCTTCGCGGCGAGATGAGGCAGTCGGTTCTCGTCGGGCCCGCGTCCCGCGAATCCTCGAAACTCACCCGCCGAAAGACAGGGCGGGAGCCAGGTGACTTCATCGCATCCGCAAAGCTCGCTCACTTACCAACTTCACGTGCGCCCTTGCGATGGGTTCCGTCTTCGCGGCCGCGGCCGTGTCCGCGAGGGCCTTTGCCGCGAGCGCCTTCGCTTCGTCGGATCGGCCCATTTTCGCGAGGATCTCGGACTCGAGGGACTCGTATAGGTACGCGGGGGCAGGTTTGACCTTTCGAAAGTCGTTCAACTCGCGCAGGAAGGCGGTGGCGTCTGGAACGCCCGCGGCCCAACGAGCCTCGAAGATTGTGTAGTTGAAGAGCTCGGGCTGACTGGGGTTTACGTCGAGCGCGCGCTTCAAAGGCGACCCGCTCCTCCAATCGATGAAGGCCCGCAGATACGGCAGGGTGTGATGGCCCTCCGGGTACGTTGCCTCGTACCTCACGAGATCAGCTCTCGCCTCGTTCCAGCGCTCCTGCTGCGCGAGCACGAGCAGGAGTGACTCGAGGTGGTCGGATGCGACGCGTCCTTTCCAGACGCCGTTCGTCCCCGCCGCAATTCCCTGGCGATGAAACCGCACCGCGCGCTCGAGTTCGCCCTGCTGCTCGAAAACGATTCCAGCCTGCCAACAGATTTCTGAAGGAGCGTCGCTCGTCCTGACTAGTGCGTCGAACATCGCTTCCGCCTCGTCCGAACGACCCGCGCGCGCGAGCAGGATCGCCTCGTTCGTCGAGATCCACTCGACGAGGTTTGCATCATTCGCGACCGTCGCCTTCTCGCGAGCCTGATGCGCAAGCCGAATCGCATCCCCGAATGCCTCCTGGGTGCCAGTGCGCAGGGCATTCCGCAACTCGTCGTAGGCCGCGGCCCGAGCGGCCATCCGCGCCTGCGGTGCGAGTGTCGAGGACGTGCCCGACAAAAAGCCGTCGTATCCCAGCTCGAAACGCCAGTCCGAACCACAGTCGAACTTCAGGACGCGCCGCGCGGAGTCCGCCGCGGACAAACCGCAGGAATAGACGGCCATTCGAGGCTGGAGGCTGTACCAAAACAGCGAGTCGCCTGATGTCCGTGCGTACTCCGCGTCGGGCGTTCCGGCCTCGATCCAGGGCGACAACACTCGAACAACCGGGCCTGAAGGCCTCACGAGCTTCACCGCCGCGATCCCGGTGAACCACCCCATGCGGTTGTTCGGACCGCTGAAGAAGAGCTCGTCGACTCCGTCACCGTCGATGTCCGCCATTCCGGCAAGGCGATGGTGACCGGATGCGATAAGGATCGCGGTCGAGAAGCCGGTCCGCGGGTCGACATAGACCGAGTAGCTCGGCCAATAGGGCGTATGCGTAAAGGTCACCAGCACGTCCTCGCGACCATCGTGATCCGGGTCGATCGCGCTCATGGCAGCCGGCCCGAACATCGGGTCGAGCGGAAACCTGTCCGCCGCGCTGAACACGGTGAAGTCTCTCATCACTTCGCCCGTGGCTGCGGAGTAGACGCGCATCTTGTGACTCTCTTCGAGGGGCAGTAGCTCTCCCGTTGGGCGCGGGACGGCGACCACGACCGCGTCGGTTCCTGTGAGATTCACCGCTACCGCGGAGCGCCCGGGAGCGAGATCCGCGTTTGCCCACCGCACGCGCCCTCCACGATCGATCGCCACCAGATCGCCTTTGGCGTCACTCTCGATATGGTCGAACGCGCTCCAGTGAGCATTCCACATCCACAATCCGCTCGCGAGAATTGCGGCAGCAAAGAGCAGATAGATCGTTACCCGCGCGCGGCTTCGCCTCCAACGCCATCCGAGATCGCGCTTGCGCGCCCGGATTGTCTCGAGCACCTCGGTCGCCGTCTGCGGACGTGCCGCTGGCTCTTTCTCCATCAGCCTTTGGATGAGCTCCGCGAGCCATGGCGGCACATCGTGCCGTATCGTGCGCACGTCGGGCGCCGTGGTGACGATGTGCGCCATCACGGTGCCGAGGTTCGTCGCCGCCTCGAGCGGAAGCTTGCCCGTCAACATTTCGAACAGGAGTACGCCGAAGGCGTAGAGGTCGGCGCGACCGTCGAGCTGCTTACCTAACGCCTGCTCCGGCGCGACGTACTCGAGCGTCCCGACGAGCGCCTCCGTGCGTGTGACTTTCTCGCCCCCTTCCCACCGGCGCGCGAGCCCGAAGTCGGCGAGCTTTACCTCGCCTCCCGGCGTGAGCAGGATATTCGCCGGTTTGAGGTCGCGATGCACCACGCCGGCCGCATGCAACGTGCCGAGCGCGTCGAGGATCGGCTCGGCGAGCCGTGCTATTTCGTTGACCGCAAGTGGGCCACGGCGCGTGAGATCGCGCAGTGTCTCCCCTTCGACGAGCTCCATGGTGAGGAACGTGTGCTCGCCATCCTGCCCGAGGTCGTAGACGCGGACGAGCGTGTCTCGCGGAATCTCGCGCGCGATCGAGACTTCGCGACGAAGGCGCGCGAGCGTCGCAGGGGTGATCCGGTCGGAGCGGAGGATCTTGATCGCGATGCGCTGGCCGAGCTCGACGTCGCGCGCGGCGTAGACTCGCGCGAACCCGCCGGTTCCGAGCAGGCGCTCGATCTCGTAGCGCGACGCGACGAACGTGCCGGAGGCCAGGACCGCGAGGTCGACGACCGGCTCGTCCGGGTTAACGGATTCGGTCTGGTGGCTCTCGTCCATACCGGGGCAGGACAATGATAGGCGATTGCAGCGAAGGCGCGCGCGCCTTCGCTGCATCGCGACTCACTCGGTTTGCGCAACGCGGGCAAGGCGGGACGCCTTGCCTACATGGCGCACTGCTCGGTTTCGAACGCCTTCGCCAGCGCACGGCAGAGGTCACCGGCTTCGGCGGCGCGCTCGCCGTCGACGAAGCGGATCGGGGCGAGCTTCGTGAGGCTTCCGGTCAGGAACGAGCCGGCGAGAAGGTCGGCGCGCGTCAGGAGGCGCTCGCGGACCTCGAGTCCCGCGACCGTCGCGCGCGTGATCACCCAGGCGCGCATCACGCCGGGAAGCAGCCCCGCCGAGACCGGAGGCGTGATCAACACGTCGTCCTTTACCGCGAAGACGTTGCTCGTCGTTCCCTCGAGAATCCTTCCTCGCGCGTCGGTGAAGAGCGCCTCGTCCGCGTTCTTCTCGTGCGCCTCGCGCAGGCCGAGCACGCTCGGGACGTAGGAGACGGTCTTGAGTCCGGGCGTCGGTCGCGGGATGTGTTTCCCGAGCACGATCACGCGTCCGCGCCGCCGTCGCCGGAGCGTCGCCTCAGGGATCGGGCCCGAGAGCGACACGAGTTTCCACGAGCGCGGGTCCTGCACGTCGGCGCCGATTGCGAGCCACGAGACGCGCGCGGAGGCCTCCTTCATCGCGGCCACCGCCGCGGCCGCACGCCGCGCCTCGCGCTCGAACGCTTCGCGCGACGGCGAGGGAAATCGGAGCGATTCCGCGCCTGACGCGAGCCGTCGCCAGTGCTCGTCGAGAAGGACCGGCTCCCCGCGGACGACGAGGATCGTCTCGAAGAAGCCGACGCCTCGCGCCAGCGCCGGCGCATCGAGCGGGATCGTGATCGTCTTCGTCATTCCGTCTCCTCGAGCCCGAGAGCGCGGAGGAATCCGACCGACTTTGCGCGCGATTCGTCATCTTCGGCGCGCGCGTCGGAATCCCACACGATCCCTCCCCCTGCATGATAGCGAGTCTCCGTTGCGGTGATCACCGCCGTTCGGATCGCCACGCTGAACTCGGAAACGCCGTTCTCACCGACGAAGCCGATCGCGCCGGTGTAGACGCCCCGCGCGCACGGTTCGAGCCCGCGAATCGCCGCGACCGCGGCGCGCTTCGGCGCGCCGGTGATCGAGCCCCCCGGGAAAAGCGCGTCGAAGAGCTGGGCGATGTTCGTGTCGCCGAGCCCGTCTGCCCGCACCGTCGACTCGAGATGGTGCAGATGCGGAATCGTCCTCACGGTGAGGTAATGCGGAACCGAGACGCGGCCCGGAGGCGCGACCTTGCCGAGGTCGTTCCGAACGAGGTCGACGATCATGAGATGTTCGGCGATGTCCTTCGCGCTCCCCAGGAGCGCGGCGATCTCCGCGGAGTCGTCGCCGCGCCGGCGGATTGTTCCCTTGATCGGGCGCGATTCGGCGACGCCGCGACCGCTGTCGTGGCGCAGGAAGACTTCGGGCGACGCGCTCGCGACCGCCCAGCCGTCCCCGGCGAGCAGCGCTGCGCATCGGGGAATGCCGTCGCGCGTGAGCGCAAGGTAGACCGCGCGCGGGTCGAGTGAGGCGCGAACGGTAAGGCGGCGCGTCAGGTTTACCTGGTAGACGTCACCGTCGCGGATCATCCGGCGAATCGCAGCGACGCCCTCCTGGTAGTCACGTCCGCCGAGCGAGTCGTCAACAGGAGTCCCGCTCGCGCCGTCGATCGAGGGGGTAAGCCCCGCCGCATCGCGCAGCAACGCCTCGAGCTCGCTGCTCCGCGCGTCGATCTCGCCGTCCGGCGCGAAGACGAAGGCGGAGTCGCCGCGAATCGCGAGACCCGCGGAGTGTCGCGCAAACCAGGCAAGCGGTTCGGCGACCGAGTCGGCGCGCGGCAACGCGGCCTCGTGCGAGGCGCCTGCCTCGTAGGAGACGAACCCGACCCAGCCGCCGAGAAAGAGCGTGTCCGAATCGGCACCAGAACACGAGGTTCGCGGGGAGATGGCGCCCAGGAGCTCGCGCCACGTCTCGGGCGCGCCGTCGCGAGCTTCGCGGATCTCTTCCGGCCAGGGAAGGGCAATCTGCCACGGATCGCCTTCGTCACTCCAGCCTTCGAGGAGTGCGCTGCCCGGACGGCCGACCAGCGCGGCAAGCCTCGAGCGCGACAGCGCAACGTGCGCGGGGAGCGTTCGCAGGACGACCGGACGAGACATGAGCAGCGCAATCCTACATGTCCCGACGCCGGCAGCCACCCTCGGAACGGGCAGACGTCCAGCCTCTTCGTGTCGGAGGTCACGGGGAACAATCGTGATCGTCATTCGCTTCTCGGGGCAGGTCGGCTAGAGTTGCACCCGGCCGCCTCGCCTGACGCATGCAAGAACTCCGAGAGCTCCTGTCGTTTTTGACCGATCCGCAGCAGCTGATCCGCTGGGGCGGCTACGTCGGCCTCTTCGCGATCGTCTTCACCGAGACGGGCCTGATGTTCGGCTTCTTCCTGCCGGGCGACTCGCTGCTCGTCACCGCGGGGCTCTTCGCGTCGAAAGGCGATCTCGACATCCTCCTGCTGAACGCCCTTCTCATCGTGGCGGCGATCACGGGAGACGCAACCGGATACCTCATCGGTCGCAGGATGGGCCCGGCGCTCTACCGCCGCGGTGACTCGCGATTCTTCCGGCGCGCGCACCTGATCAAGACGCGTCTCTTCTACGAGAAGCACGGGGGGAAGACGATCGTCATCGCGCGCTTCGTGCCGATCATCCGAACGTTCGCGCCGGTCGTCGCGGGCGTCGCCGGAATGGAGTACCGCCGCTTCGCGCTCTTCAACGTCTTCGGCGGCATCGGCTGGGTCATCTCGATGACGATGACCGGCTACCTGCTCGGCCGGATGATCCCGAACGTCGACAAACACATCGAGATCGTCATCCTCAGCGTCATCGCGATCTCCTTCATCCCCGCGGTGATCCACAGCTGGAAGGAGCGGAAGGAGAAGCTGCACTTCCGCGCCATCTTCCTGGCCGACGTGCGCCACCTCGCGGCGAAACTGCGCGAGGTCGACTGGAGCGCCCCGATGGAGTCGACGCTCGAGGCGCTACGCCACCCGGCGGAGGATCGGGCCGAAACCGTGATCCCCGACGCGGCCGCGTTCGAGTCTCGCGCCGCCGAGGACGGGGGCGCGCGGATCCCGCGCATCGAGCTCACGGCCGCGGTCTCGGCCGATCGCCACCAGCTGACCGACGCCGCGTACGACTTCGCGATGCTCGATTTCGAAGAGAAGTTCCGGATCGCGGTCGACGCCATCACGGACCAGTTCCATCAGCCGGAAGCCGTCGTGACCACGCCTGACCACGAGGTCACGGCCCACCTTCGCGCGACGCACGCCGCCGTCTGGCACTACCACGACGGCCGGCTCATCCTCGCGCGGATCCACGACCCGCTTCGCGACCGCTTCCGCATCGCAATGGTCGTCGAGCCATTTCCCTCGGCACCCGGAGCACCCACCGCATGACAGCGCTCCTCCCCTGGATCGGTTTTACGGCCTTCATTCTCTGTCTGCTCGCACTCGACCTCGGGCTCTTCCACCGCAAGGCGCACGCCGTGTCGGTCAAGGAGGCCGGGATCTGGTGCGCCGTCTGGGCCACGCTCGCGAGCGCCTTCGGCGCCGGCATGTACCTCATAAAGGGCCCGCAGCCCGCGCTGGAGTTCTTCACCGGGTACCTCATCGAGCTTGCGCTCTCGGTCGACAACATCTTTGTCTTCGTCGTCGTGCTCGCCTACTTCCGCGTGCCGAAAGAGCTGCAGCACCGCGTTCTCTTCTGGGGCATCCTCGGCGCGCTCGTCCTGCGCGCGGGGATGATCGTCGGGGGAACGATGCTCATCCAGCGCTTCCACTGGATCATCTACATCTTCGGCGCCTTCCTCGTGTACACCGGCATCAAGATGGCGTTCCACACCGACGAGGACATCGATCCCGAGGCGAACCCGCTCATCAAAGTCATCCAGCGATTCCTGCCGGTGACGAACAGGTTCCACGAGGATCACTTCTTCGTCCATTCGAGCCTGATCGAGGCCGAGTTTTCCGACGACGAAAAGCCCGGCCTGAAGAACTTCGCCTGGACGGCGACACCGCTCTTCATCGTCCTCGTCGTCATCGAGACGACCGACGTCGTCTTCGCGCTCGACTCGATTCCCGCGATCTTCGGCGTGACGCTCGATCCCTTCATCGTCTACACGTCGAACATCTTCGCGATCCTCGGGCTCCGCTCGATGTACTTCTTCCTCGCGGGGATCATCGACAAGTTCCATCTGCTGAAGATCGGCCTCTCGTTCGTCCTCTTCTTCATCGGCGTGAAGATGCTGATCTCGGGCTTCTTCCACATCCCGATCATGGTTTCGCTCATCGTGGTCGTGGTCGTGATCGCCGGATCGATCGGCGCCTCGCTCGCGTTCCCGAAGGCCGCGAAAGAGGAGCTACACCTTCCGGAGCCCCACCGGGTCATTGGCGAAGGCGAGTCGGCGCTCGACAACACCGTGCCGGATAAGCTGGCGCAGCACAAGGTGAAGACGAAGTCGTAGCGAAGGCCTCCGGCCTTCACCGCTCCGCATTGAACGGACGAGGTGCGTGAGACGGGCAAGGCGGGACGCCTTGCCTACAGACTTCGTCACCGTTTTGCTCCCACCCCGGTGTCCCTTACAATCCGATACTCATCGTAGGCGAGGCGTCCCGCCTCGCCCGCACAACGGATACCGCTGGTACTCGAAACCCGGGCGAAGGCCGGAGGCCTTCGCTACAACTTCAGTATGTTCGGAGAGGCTGAATGACCGCGATCGACCAGAAATCGAAACTGCACGGATTCGAGCCGTACATTCCGGCGGACCGGAACATCCCCGAGTTCTCGCTCCTGCCGATCATCGTCGGGACAGTACTCGGCATGATCTTCGGCGCCTCGTCGCTCTACCTCGTGCTGAAGGTTGGCCTGACGGTGAGCGCGTCGATTCCCGTCGGCGTCATCTCGATCACGCTCTTCAAGATCCTCCACAAGCTCGGCGCCCGCGACGCGACGATCCTCGAAAACAACATCGTGCAAACCGCGGGCTCCGCGGGCGAGTCGATCGCGTTCGGCGTCGGCGTTACGATGCCGGCAATCCTGATCCTCGGTTTCGACCTCGAGATCATGCGAGTGACGCTCGTCGCGATCCTCGGCGGGCTGCTCGGCATCCTGATGATGATCCCATTGCGGCGCGCGCTCATCGTGCAGCAACACGGCATACTCAAGTACCCCGAAGGCACAGCGTGCGCCGAGGTTCTCAAGGCCGGAGCTTCGGATCTGTCACGCGACAACGCATCCGAGACCGAGAAGGCGATCTTCGTCACTGGCAAAGGGAAGGCGGCGCTGGGTGCGAAGACGATCTTCGCCGGTTTCGCCCTGGGACTCGTCTACCAGACGGCAATGGTCGCGTTCAAGGGCTGGCGTGACATCCCGGAGAAGGTCTTCGGCGCACCGTTCAAGGCGGCATCGATCGGCGCGGAGATCTCGCCGGCGCTCCTTGGCGTCGGCTACATCATCGGGCCTCGCATCGCGTCGATCATGTGCGCGGGCGGCGTGCTCGCATACCTGGTGCTGATCCCGATGATCGCCTTCTTCGGTGAAGGACACACCGCGATCATTCCGCCGGGGACGATGCCGATCAACGAGATGTCGGCGTCGGAGATTCGCGGCGCCTACGTCCTCTACATCGGCGCCGGCGCGGTCGCGGCGGGCGGCATCATCAGCGTGTTCCGCGCTCTGCCGATGATCTGGCGCGGCATGCGCGACGGGCTGAAGGACTTCGGCGCCGCCAAGCTCGAGACCGGCCCGAGGCTCCGGACCGAGAAAGACCTGTCAATGAAGTTCGTGCTGATCGGCTGCCTCGCCCTGATCGCGGTCATCGCACTGGCAACGCCTCTGTATTCCGGCACCGAAAGCTGGGCCGGCCGCATCGGATCGGCGATTCTCATTGTCGTCTTCGGTTTCCTCTTCGTGACCGTCTCGTCGCGCCTGACGGGCGAGATCGGCTCATCGTCGAATCCGATCTCCGGAATGACTGTTGCCACACTGCTTGGAACCTGCCTGATCTTCCTGATGATGGGATGGGAGGGCGCCGGGTACTACGTGAGCGCGCTGTCGATCGGCGCGATCGTCTGCATCGCGTCGTCGAATGGCGGCACCGTGTCGCAGAGCCTCAAGACCGGCTTCCTCGTCGGCGCCACGCCGCGGTCGCAGCAGATCGCGATCCTGATCGGCTCGCTCGCCTCGGCCCTCATCCTCGGCCCGATTCTCCTCAAGCTGAACTCCGCGGCAACGGTCTACGTGCCGGTGAAGGCCGACTCGGGCATCCACGCCGACGTAACCCAACTCGAGAAGAAGGAGAAGATCGAAGGGCCGCAGGCGTCGAGCGACACGAACGAGTACTTCGTCTACCACCACCAGGACGACGCGAAGGGGCTCACTGGCAAGTACCTGATGAACGCGCAGGGTAACGCGGTCTGGCTCGTCGACCCGGGCATCAACGGCGCCCACAACACGCGTCCCGACGGAACGCAGGTCGCGAAGTTCGACGCGCCAAAAGCGACGCTGATGTCGTACATCATCAAGGGCATCCTCAACCGGCAACTGCCGTGGGGCCTGGTCCTGCTCGGCGTGATGATCGCGGTCGTGCTCGAGATGTCGGGCATCCCGTCGCTCGCGTTCGCGGTCGGCGTCTACCTGCCGCTCTCGTCGTCGACGCCGATTCTCGTCGGCGGCCTCGTCCGCTGGGGTGTCGACCGCTACCTCGCGAAAAAGCCGGGACACGAGAACCTCACCGAGGAAGAGCTGCAGGCCGAAGGGGACAAGAGCCCCGGCGTGCTGATGGCCTCGGGCTACATCGCGGGCGGCGCGATCGCCGGCATCGTCATCGCGTCGACCGCGGGACTGACGCCGAATTTCGACGCGAACCTGACGAACTGGGCAAGGGCCAACAATCCGTTCTACAACGGGGCGAACGCGGACCTGCTCTCGATGATCCCGTTCACCATCATCACCATTCTGCTCTACCTGACTGGGCGCGAGGTCATCCTCGCATCGAAGAAGCAGGAAGAATGAGCACTGTCGCATTCGGTGTGGCGCAGACACTCCTGCCTGCGCGTCGCCGAAGGCGCAAAGGTCTTCTGCAGGGGCGACGCGGTGCGTCACCCCTTTTCGTGCCCGACGAAAATACGGGCGACCCACCGGGTCGCCCCTACGTGTTTGCGGTAATCTCTACATCGCATGACTGAACCGACCGAACGCCGCGCGATGCCGCTTCATACGCGAATCCTCATCGGGCTCGTCGCTGGAGCCGCAGCCGGCGGTGGGGCGAACGCGCTCCTGGGCGAGGACTCCGAGCTCCTGAAAACGCTCACGGCGTGGATTGCCGAGCCGATCGGGACGCTCTTCCTTCGCCTGCTGCTCCTGCTCGTCGTGCCACTGGTCTTCTCATCTCTCGTCGTCGGCATCGCAGGGCTCGGCGACATCCGGAAGATCGGCCGGGTCGGCGTGAAGTGTCTCGTCTACACGGTGATCATCTCGGCGATCTCCGTCGTGATCGGCCTCACCGTCTCCAACGTCATCCGCCCCGGCGAGCGCATCGACCCGGAAATCCGGGCTCAGCTGCAGGAGAAGTACGGCAAGGAAGCCGCGTCGCGCGTCGAGACCTCGCTCGAAGGGGCGAAAGGTACCGGCGATTCGGGCCTGATGAAGACGGTCAAGACGCTCGTGCCCACGAATCCCGTCGCGTCGGCCGCGAAGGACACGCCCGACATGCTCGGCATCATGTTCTTCGCCCTCTTCTTCGGCGTCGCGCTGACGCTGATCCCCGAGGAAAAGGCGAAGCCGGTCATCGGGTTCCTCGATGGCGTCTTCGACGCGATCGTGAAGTGCATTCAGCTCGTGATGCGCCTCGCGCCGTACGCCGTCTTCTGCCTGCTTTTCAACATGACGGCGAGCTTCGGTTTCGGTCTCCTCACGAGCCTCGGCTGGTATGTCGGCACCGTTCTGCTCGGGCTCGCGATCCACATGTTCGGTGTCTATTCGGCGGCAGTTGCAATCTTCTCGCGCATCAATCCGCTCGAGTTCTTCAAACGGATCAGGACCGTGATCATCACCGCTTTCTCGACGTCGTCGTCGAACGCGACGCTTCCTACGGCGATGAAAGTCTCCGAGGAGAACCTCGGCGTCCCGCGAGAGATCAACAGCTTCGTGCTGACGGTCGGAGCGACGGCGAACCAGAACGGCACGGCGCTCTTCGAGGGCGTGACGGTCCTCTTCCTCGCCCAGCTCGCCGGCGTCGATTTGACGATCACGCAGCAGCTCACCGTCCTCTACCTGGCGATCCTCGGCGGCATCGGAACCGCGGGAGTTCCCTCGGGCTCGATCCCCTTCGTCGTCGTCATCCTCTCGACTGTCGGAATCAACCCCGAGCTGATCGCGATCATCCTCGGCGTCGACCGCCTGCTCGACATGTGCAGGACGACCTTGAACGTGACCGGCGACCTGACGGTAGCGACCTACGTGGCGCGCTCTGAGGGGTACGAATTGCTGAAGATGCCCGACAACGTAGCTCCAGCGGAAGACCTGTGAGGCAGGCCAGAGGCCAAAAGTCAGAGGTCAGAGCAAGCACACCAAGTGCTGAGTGCTGAGTGCTGCGACGGCGCTTCGCCAGGCGCCCGTCACCGAATTGCTCACTTCGCACACGCTTGCGCGATCCACGTCACCGGCGCGGGTCCGCCACCGGACATACGTTTGAGCCGTGGAAGGCGCGACCACCGACGTCCAGCGCGTTGGCCACTATGAGCTGCTCGAACAGATCGGCTCCGGCGGCGGTGGTGTGGTCTGGAAGGCGCGCGACCCGCGTTTGGACAGGGTCGTCGCGCTCAAGTTCCTCGGCTCGGACCTGATCGGCGACCGCGAGGCTCGCGATCGCTTCATGCGCGAGGCGCGGGCCGCCTCGTCGATCGACCATCCGAACATCTGCACGATCTTCGAGGTCGACGAGACGGGCGACGGCCACGTCTTCATCGCGATGGCCTACTACGGCGGCCGGACGCTCGACCGGATCCTCACCGCAGGGCCGCTCGAGGTGAAGCGTGCCGTCTCGATCGCCATCCAGATCGCCCGCGCTCTGTCGGCCGCGCACGATGAGCTGATCGTCCATCGCGACGTGAAGCCGGCGAACGTGATGATCGCCGCGCGCGACACGGTGAAACTGCTCGACTTCGGCATCGCGAAGTTGCGAGGCGCGCTTCGCGAAGAGGAGGCGGGCCGCGCCTTCGGCACGCTCGCCTACATGTCTCCCGAGCAGCTACGCGGCGAAGAGATCGACCTGCGCACGGACCTCTGGTCGCTCGGGGTCGTGCTCTACGAGATGGCGACGGGCATCTCACCGTTCGCGCGTAGTGAAAGCTCACTCTCGATCAACGCGATCCTGAGCGATACTCCCCCGCTTCCGAGCGCTGTCGTTGCGAGCCTTCCGAGGCGGCTCGACTCGATCGTGACTCGCGCCATCGAGAAGCTCCCGCGCGCGCGCTACCAGAGCGCCGAGGAGCTGATTGCGGACCTGCAGCAACTGGAGACCGACGTCGATTCGGGCGCGATCACCGCAAGGCGCAAGGGGGTGCGGAACTCCGCGACGTCGATCGCGGTACTCCCTTTCGCCGACATGAGCCCGACGAAGGATCAGGAGTACCTCTGCGACGGAATTGCCGAGGAGATCATCGGCGCGTTGCGATCGATTCCGCAGCTCCGGGTCGCGTCCCGAACGTCGTCCTTCCGCTTCAAGGGATCGCTCGTCGACGTGCGCGAGATCGGCGAGAAGCTGAACGTTCGGACGGTGCTCGAAGGCAGCGTCCGGCGCGCGGGCGATCGCGTCCGCATCTCTGCGCAGCTCGTCAACGCGACGGACGGCTACCAGCTCTGGTACGAGCGCTGGGACCGCGATCTGCGCGACGCGCTCGCGATCGAGGACGAAATTGCGCGCCACATCGCGGAAGCGCTCGAGCTCGAGCTGACCGGACGAGCCGCGAGCGGCGCCCCGCCGACGGAGAGCACAGAGGCCTGGGAGCTCTACCTGCAGGGCCGCCGCTTCTTTCATCAGCACCGCCGTAAGGGATTCGAGGTCGCGCGCCACAGCTTCCTGCGCGCGATCGAGATCGACCCCGGCTATGCGCGCGCGTGGGCCGGGATCGCGAACTGTTCGTCGTTTCTCAGACAATACTTCGGCGCGGGCGCCGACGCGGTGCGCGACGCCGAGGAGGCGAGCGCGAAAGCGATTGAACTCGCGCCGCAACTCGCCGAGGCGCACGTCGCCCGCGGGCTCGCGCTCTCTCTCACGGGGAGAAACGACGAGGCCACCCTGGAGCTCGACGCCGCGATCGCCATCGATTCGTCGAACTACGACGCGCACTACATCAAGGGACGCGTCATGTTCTCGTTAGGCCGGCACGCCGAGGCTGCTAAGCAGTTCGAGAACGCGTGCGCGTTGCAGCCCGAGGCCTACGATTCGTGGTATCTGCTCGGCATGGCTTCGCGGAAGCTGGGAGAGGAGCGGCGGGCGCGCAACGCCGACATCGAGTGTGTCGAGGCGGCAAAGTCGCGCGTGCGGCAGCATCCGGAAGACACGCGCGCGTGGACCATGGGCGCGGCCGTCTTCGCCGAGCTCGGCGAGCCCGATCGCGCGGCTGACTGGGTCGCGCGCGCCCTGGCGATCGATCCCGACGAGGCGATCATCTCCTACAACGCAGCCTGTGTTTACGCCGGCCTGGGAAGGGTCGACGACGCGCTTCAGTGCCTCGAGACGACGATCGGCGGAGGCGCCCCGTTCTACGGCTGGATGGAGAACGACCCCGACCTCGACCCGCTGCGCCACGATCCGAGATTCGAGGAGCTGATGGCAAGGTATCGGCCGCAAGCGGGCTAGCGTGCAGAGAGGTTGCAGGTCGGTGGCCGCGAGATTCGAGGGCCCGCCCCATGCGAGGAAAATCGGTGAGCGCGAAGCGGGCGCAGAGCGGTGGGGAATCCGGGGTCGCTCGTCGCGTAGCGACGGCCGATCTTAGCCCCCGGCGGCAGCCGGGGGGAGGGTCACGGAAGCGTGAGCGCGTCGCGTAGCGACGCTGGAGTTCTGGCGCCGCTACGCGGCGCGTTTCGATTGTGTGCCGACCGTTCCCCCGGTCTTCGACCGGGGGCTAAATTCGGCTGCCGCTACGCGGCAACGGGAATGTGCGTAGAAACGATCGATTGACTCGGTCCTGCGGACCAACACGCAGCGCTGATCTCCGCCTGCTCATCACCTCTCGCCTCTCGCCTCTCGCCCCGTGTTGAATGGGAATCCCCCGCGCTCGCAACTGTTTCGTGTTGAAATCCAACGCGTGCCGGCATCGATGCGGCCCGCCTGCAACGCAAGGAGCGAACCGCATGAGCGCAAAGAACGGCGACACCGTCAAGGTCCACTACACCGGCAAACTCGACGACGGACAGGTCTTCGACTCGTCCGACGGCGGCGACCCGCTCGAGTTCACGCTCGGCGGCGGCGGCATCATCGACGGCTTCGACGCCGCGGTCCAGGGGATGACGGTCGGCGAGTCGCGCGAGGTGCGCATTCCCGCGGCAGAAGCGTACGGCGAGCGAAGCGACGAGATGGTGATCGGCGTCGAGAGAGACCAGCTTCCGAAAGGGATGGAGCCGGAGATCGGCCAGATGCTCGAGCTCGTGACGCAGGAGGGAGAGCGCGCGCAGCTCGTGATCACGGCATTCGACGAAAAGTCGGTGACCCTCGACGGCAACCACCCACTCGCCGGCTACGCCCTCACCTTCGCGATCACGCTCGTCGAGATTGCGTAGCGAGTGGGAGTGAGGGAGTTGTTAGTTGTTAGTTGTTAGAAGAAGCAGCGCAGCGAGCCGAGTTAGTGTGTGCCGGGCTTCGGGCATAAGCTCTGCTCTCTGCTCTCGCCTCTCGCCTTTCGCCTCTCGCCTTTTGCCTTTCCTCGTCACTCCACCTCGACGCGCGCGCCGTCGGTGAGCTCGTTTCCGGGATGCACGACGACGACCGCGCCGTCGGCCAGGCCCTCCACTACCTCCGCTTCGCTGCGTCCCCGTTGTCCAATCTTCACAGGCACCGACTTCGCACGGCCCTTATCGACGAGGAAGACGCTCCAGCCGCTGTCCTTCCGCGCGAGCGCGCTCACCGGCACTTTGAGCACCGACGCCGCGCTCCAGATCACGATCTTCGCCTCGATGCGGTAGGCGTCTCCGAGCTCCGCGGGCGCGTTGCCGACGTCGCCGACGACGCGCACGCGCTGCTCTTCGATGCCGAGCGCAGAGATCTTCCGGAAGCCGCCCGGCTCGACGACCTTCACCTTTCCTGCGAGCGGAGGGTCGCCGCCCCAGTCCTCGATGCGGATCGCGTTGCCGGGACGGATCCGCACTGCATCGGCGGAGAGCACCTCGACGACGATCTCGATCTCGCGAGAGTTGCCGATCGCCATCAACGTCTCGCCCGCGCGCACGACCCGCGCGCTGCGGTCGGGAATCGAGAGCACCTCGCCATCCGCTGGAGCGCGAAGCTCGATCGCGCGATTTCCACCGCCGGACGCGAGCGATAGCAATCCGGCCTTCGTCGCGTCGAGCTCGTAGGCCGCGGCCCTCGCGCGATGCCGCGCGCCGTCGAGCTCGCGTCTCGCCGAGTCCTCCGCGGAACGCGCCCTGTCCAGATCCTCCGCCGACGCGATCCCATCCGTCGCAAGCTTCGTCACCCGCTCGAGATCGCGCTTTGCGAGATCCCACGCCGATTCCGCTGCCTCCGCCATCGCCCGTGCGCTTTGTGCCGCCGCGCCAGCCGCCGACACCGACGCCTGCAGCTCGCTCCGCTGGCGCGCGTCGAGCGGCGGCGGCACGAGGCGGGCCAGGACGTCGCCCTTTTTCACGCGCGCGCCTTCGCGGATCTCGATCCGCTCGAGGTCGCCGGTAGCGGGAGCCGCAATCGTAAAACGGTCGCGCACGCGCGTCTCGCCTTTCTCGTCGATCGTCACTTCCAGCGGTCCGCGCACAACCGCCGCCGTCTCCACACGCACCGGCTCCGGGCGCATCGCCACGAACACTGCCAGCGCCAGGACGACGATTCCCACTGCGACGTAGAGCCGTTTCCTGCTCATCGATCACTCCCTCGTCTTGAGGACCTCGACCAGGTCGAGTGTCCTGATTCTACGATGCACCAGAAGCGCGGAGCCCACCGACGCGGCCGCGATCACCAGTACGGCAAATGCCCAGGTCTTGCTGCTGACGACGAGCGGGATGCGGTAGAGCTCCGAAGTCATCGCGCTCGCGATGAGCGCGCAGAAGCCGTAGCCGATGGCGCCGCCGAACGGGATCGCGAGCAGCGTGAGCAGAGCCTGCTCCCCGAGCAGCATCGCGCTCACTTCGCCGCGCGTAAACCCGAGAACGCGCAGGCTCGCGAGCTCGCGCCCGCGCTCGGAGAGCGCGATCCTCGCGCCGTTGTATACGACGCCAACCGCGATCACGCTCGCGAAGAGGATGAGCATCGTCGTCGTGATCGTGAGGCTCTGCGCGATCGTCTTCTCGAAGCTCTCGATCACCGTCTCGCGCAAGGACACGCCCGCGACCGCCGGCGTCCGCTTCAGCTGCTCGTTCAGCTCCGGCAGGCGCTGACTGTCGACGGCGAGGTAGGCTCCCGAGATCGTCCGGCTCTCACCGGTGAGCCGCGCGAGCGCCTCCGCGTCCATGTAGACCGACGACCCGATCAGCTCGTCGACGAGCCGGCTGACCCGCACGGTGTCGACGCGCCGCCGTCCCTCGAGGACCTCGACTCGAAGCGAGTCACCGGCCTCGACCCCGAGGATCTCGGCGAGCGTCGCGTTCATCGCGAGCCCCTCCGCGGGCACGTCGATCGCGCGCCCCTTGCTGTCGATCAGCCGTCGCAGCGAGCCGTCTCCGTCGATGCCGAAGATCGCCGCGCGCTTCGATCGATGTTCGTTCACGAACCGGACGGGAACGGCGCGAAACGTCTCGACGCTCAGGACGCCGGGAAGATGCTCGAGGTCGTGGCGCGTCGCGTGCGATCTCGGCTCGTAGAACGAGACAGTGACGTCCTCGCGCTGAATCTCGGAGAACTGCCGCTGCATCATCAGCGAGATGGCGTCGAACATGAACCTGCCGACGACGAGGATCGCGACCGCCATCGCGACGCCGCAGATCGACAGGAACGCCTTCATGCGCCGCCGCGCGAGATTGCGCGCGATGATCCGGCCCGACGGCGGCAGCCGCTTCATCAGCCCGAGCCGCTCGAGCACCCCCGGGTGAAACACCGGAGGCGCCTCGGGTCGCATCGCCTCGGCCGGCGGGAGCTTCAGCGCTCCGCGCACGGCGGAGAGCGCGCCGAGGGACGCCGCGAGCGCGCTGATCACGAAGGCGAGCAGCAGGGTTCGCGCGTCGACGTCGAACTCCAGCGTCGGCAGGTGGTAGAACTCCGCGTAGAGGCGCCCCATCCCGCGCGCGAGCCAGATGCCGAGACCGATACCGAGAACCGTGCCGATCGCGATGACGACGGCGGCGAGCTTCAGATAGTGGAGCGCGACGTCGAGGCTCGAATAGCCGAACGCCTTCAGCACCGCGATCTGGTCGCGCTGCGTCTGCACGAGCCGCGTGAGCACCATGTGCACGAGAAACGCGGCGACACCGAGAAAGATCGCGGGCATCACGGTGCCGGAAACGCGGCTCTGCGCGATCTCGTCGGAGAGGAATCGATGCGCGATCTGCTCGTCGCGACCGTAGGCGCCGGTGCTCCCCCATCGAGCGAGGATGTCGTCGACGCGCGCGATCACCTCCCGCTCGCTGCCGCCGGGCGCGAGGGCGATCGCGACGTCGTTGAAGGCGTCCTCCATGTCGTACGCGTTCGACAGAGCCTCGTGGCCGATCCAGAGCACGCCGAAGCGCCGATTGTCCGGAAAGATGTCGACGTTGCGGATCTCGTACACGAACTCGGGAGAGATCGCGATCCCGACGATCTCGAGACGCCGCCACCTTCCGTTGACGACGCCGGCAACCGTGTCCCCGGGGCGCAACGCGTTCGCCGTGGCGAAGCTCTCGCTCGCGATCACCTCGTCGGGACGCATCGGATCGACCCAGCGCCCTTCGCGGAGGAACAGATCGCTCAGCATCGGGACGCGGTGCTCCGGGATCGACACGAGCCGCCCGGTCGCCGGTTCCTCGAGCCTCGGGACGTCGAGCGTCACGTCGACGACGATCCGCGTGCGCACCGCGGCCACTCCCTCGATCGCGGCGATCTTTCGCGCGAGCGAGTCGGGCGCGCGTCGCGCCGACGCGAAGACGTCGGGAAACCGGTGCGTGCGGTAGTAGGCCTCCTGCGAGAGCTTCAGCGACCGGTGCGCCGTCCACATCGCGACGAAGGTCGCGATCCCGCACATCACGACCGCCGCGACCGCCAGGACCTGGCCGCGCAGGTGCACGATGTCGCGCAGGATCTTCCGGTCGATCGCGCGCAGCTTCACCAGCTCAGCTCCGCGGGCGACAGCTTCGTCGCGTTCTCGTCGATGTGCGTGATCTCACCGGAGCGCATGTGGACGACCCTGTCGGCCATCGCCGCGATCGCCGCGTTGTGCGTGATCACGGCCGTCGTCGTTCCGAGCGACTTGTTCACATGCTCGATCACCTCGAGCACCATCTTCCCCGTCTGATAGTCGAGCGCGCCGGTCGGCTCGTCACAGAGCAGCACCTCGGGGCGCTTCGCTACGGCGCGCGCGATCGCGACGCGTTGCTGTTCGCCGCCCGAGAGCTGCGCCGGGAAGTGGTTGAGCCGCTCGCTGAGGCCGACGAGCGCAAGCGCCTCCTCGGGCGGCATCGGCGACTCGGCGATCTCCGTGACGAGCGCCACGTTCTCGAGGGCGGTCAGGCTCGGGATGAGGTTGTAGAACTGGAAGACGAAGCCGACGTGCTCGCGCCGGTAGGCCGTGAGCGCGCGATCGTCGTCGACCGTCAGGTCGTGGCTTCGGTAGACCACCTCGCCGGCGGTGGGCACGTCGAGCCCGCCGAGGATGTTGAGGAGAGTCGACTTGCCGCTGCCCGAAGCGCCAAGCAGGACCACGAGCTCCCCCTCGTAGAGGTCCAGATCGATCGAGCGAAGCGCTTCCACCTGCACCTCGCCCATCTGATAGACCTTGCGAATGCCGCGCGCGCGGAACACGGGGGTGCGGGGAGACGGCATTGGGGGATCGTACACCGAGGACGTTGGTTGTTAGTTGTTAGACGGGGCTGGTCGGTGTCGAGGTTGTCATCCCGAGCGAAGCGAGGGATCTGCTAGACATCTAATTGACCGCTTCCTCAACCGCCATTTTGATCCGAGTCCGGAATCACCATCACTGCTGCGGAAGCGGTCAGAAGAAATCGTCTTGCAGATCCCTCGCTTCGCTCGGGATGACCGCTGCACGCGCACGCCAGGTGGAGCGGTCGAGCCTAATCCAAACTGCAGACTCGTTTGTAGGTGTCAGACCCTCACCTACCCTGGCTTTGGCCCGCTCTTCGCCTCTCGCCTCTCGCCTTTCGCCTTTCCCGTGCTAACCGATTCCCGCGGGCGTTGTCTATGTGTGGTGAACAACGAAGGAGGAGAAATCATGGTTGCTTTGCCCCGCCTGCGCGGTCTGGTTCTCGTGGCGTTTTGTCTGATCCTTTCTCTAAGCGCGTTCGCCGGTCGTCACCGCGGCGTGAGCATCTCCACCGGTGGCAGCAGCGCGATGCAGTCGTGTGAGGACTGGCAGGTCCGCATCGACGGCGAGCGCCCGGAAGTGTCGTCGGAGACGATCGAAATCGCCGGCTCGTCGCTCGCGATCGAAGCGGCGAAAAACGGCGGAGTCTCTGTCCGCGGGGGCAACAGCCGCGGATTCTCGGTGACACTTTGCCGCGCGGCGAGCTCATCGATGGGCAGCAGCGCTCTTTCGCAGATCAAGCTCGAGAGGTCGGGTGACACGCTCTCGGTCGACGGCCCTTCCGGCGGGAACTGGGTCGCCTACTTCATCGTCCGCGCGCCGATGGGAGGCACTCTGCGAGCCTCGTCGACGAACGGCCCGGTCGACGTCAGCGACTTCGAGGGCACGCTCGACCTCGATGCGAAGAACGGCCCGATCTCGCTCGACAGGGTCGCCGGAACGATCAATGCCACGACGAAGAATGGTCCGCTTTCACTCGACGACGCGTCGGGTGAAGTCACGCTGAGGGCGACCAACGGCCCCGTGACGGTGCGGCTCACGGGTGGGACCTGGATGGGCCAGTCGCTCGAGGCCTCGAGCGTGAACGGTCCGCTCACACTCGCCGTCCCTCGCGGGTTCTCCTCCGGCGTCGAGATCCGCTCGGCCGGCCGCTCGCCCATGCACTGCCCCGAGGCGCTCTGCGGTGCAATGGCGAAGTCGTGGCATGACGACGACGAGGACGAGGAGAAGATCGTCCGTTTCGGGGGAGCGACCCCTATCGTCCGCCTCTCCACCGAGAACGGACCGGTATCGGTGAAGGAACGGGATTAACAATCGCCAAAACGCGCCATCG
>JBPPMG010000320.1:0-7629 GCA_051305935.1 Thermoanaerobaculia bacterium | reverse complement strand
GCCGAAAGGGAGGCTGCTCGACCCGCTCATCGAGCGCCTCGGTGAGGCGGGATTCGACGTGCCGTGCGACGCGGAACTCGCCTCGCGCAGGCTCGTGTTCGCGCGCGGGGGGATCGAGTGGATCCTGGTCAAGGACGCGGACGTTGCCGTCTACGTCGAGCAGGGCGCGGCCGACGCCGGCATCGCGGGACTCGACCAGTTGCTCGAGCAGCGGCCGGACGTGCTCGAGCCGCTCGCGCTCGATCTCGGCCGCTGTCGCCTGATGCTGATCGCAGCGCCCGGAGCGGCACCGCTGGACTCGTTGCCGCGACCGGTCGTGGCAACGAAGTATCCGCGCTTCACGCGCGGGTGGCTCCTGCGACGCAGGGTCGCCGGCGAAGTGGTCGCGCTCGCCGGCTCGGTCGAGCTCGCGGCGGTGCTTGGCCTCGCGCCCTACATCGTCGATCTCGTCGAGACGGGCACGACGATCCGCGTGCATGGCCTCGAGCCGATCGAAACGATCGCCGAGATCAGCGCACGCCTGATCGTCAATCGCGAGACGTTCCGGCTCGACCCGGCGCGGGTGCGCGAATTCGTGTCGCGAGTGGCGGCGCTGGCGAAGAACGAAGAAGAGGAGATGACATGCGAATCATCGAGCTGAACAAGGATGCGGGAGCAACGTGGCTCGCGTCGCTGGAGCGCGAGCGAGGCAGGAGCGCAGGCGAGGCTCGTGAGATCGCGGCGGCGATACTCGCGCGAGTACGGTCGGGAGGCGACGCCGAAGTAGCGGCGCTGCTCGCGGAACTCGACGGGGTGGAGCTTGCGCCGCAATCGCTCGCCATGACGCCCGGCCAAGGGCGCGCTGAGCCGGAGCTCGAAGTGGCGATCGAGCTGGCCATTGCCCGGATCGAGGCGTTTCACAACCTGCAACGCGGCGTGCGCATCAAGTCCGATGTGGCGGGAGAGCTGCGTCAGGAGTCGCACCCGCTCGGGCGAGTCGGCATCTACGTGCCGGGTGGCGCTGCGGTGTATCTCTCGACGCTGATCATGTGCGCGATTCCGGCGCGGATTGCGGGTGTCGGAGAGATCGTCGTGGCGACGACGCCGCGCGTCGCAGCGCGCGAGGAGTTTCAACGTGTCTGCACGAAGCTTGGCATTGCGGCGATCTATCGTTGCGGCGGAGCAGCGGGAATCGCGGCGCTCGCCTTCGGAACCGAGTCGCTGCGGCGCGTGGACAAGATCGTCGGACCCGGGAACCGCTTCGTCGCAGCGGCAAAGGAGCTCGTGCGCGACGCCGTCGGAATCGATCTGCCCGCGGGGCCGAGCGAGATCGTCGTCGTTGCGGACGAGACGGCCGATGCGAGGCTGATCGCGGCCGACATGCTCGCCCAGGCGGAGCACGGCGCCGACTCTCTTGCGGTCTGCATCACGACGAGCCGCGCGCTCGGCGAGGAAGTCGCCAGGGAAGTCGAGCGTCGCCTCTCCTGTGACGCCGCGGCTGCACGCGCCGCGATCGATGTCTTCGGCGCGATCCTCATTGCATCCTCGATCGACGACGCCGCGGCTCTCGCCGACGCGATCGCGCCGGAGCACCTCTCAGTCCAGGCGCGCGACGCGAGGTGCGTCGTCGACCGCGTTCGCAACTGCGCCGCGATCTTCGTCGGCCCGTTCTCCGCGGTCGCGCTTGGCGACTACGTTGCCGGATCCAATCACGTGCTTCCGACGGCGGGCGCCGCACGCTTCAGCTCGTCGCTCGGCGTCTCCGACTTCGTGCGGCGCCGCACGATCGTGACGCTCGGGCCCGCAACCGTCGAGACGATCGGCCCGGCCGCGGTGACGCTTGCGGAGTTCGAAGGCTTGCCGCTGCACGCGGAGTCGGTGCGCGCGAGACTCGGGGTTTCCCCGACTGCCAGGGAACGACTCAGACAGGAGGCCGTCCGATGAGTGTGGAAGAGATCGAGATCGAAACACGAGCTCTGTCGGGCATCGACTTCGTGAAGGAATCGGTGCGCGCGACGACCGCCTACACGCTCGAGCCGCGCGTCGCCCGCGACAAGCTCGACCAGAACGAGGGAGCGCTCGACTTCCCGGAGGAACTGAAGAGCGCCGTTACGCAGCGCGTACTGCGCAGGAGCTGGAACGTCTACCCGGACTTCGAGGCCCTCGAGCTTCGCGACGCGATCGCGAGGCGAGGCGGGTTGGCGCGGGAGAACGTGCTCGTCGGCAACGGGTCGAACGAGCTTCTCATGGTCGCGATGGCGACGCTCATTGCGCCGGGCCGTCGTGTCGTCGTCCCGACACCGACGTTTCCGCTCTACGAGAAGCTCGCCCTCGTCTTCGGTGGCGAGGTCGTCCGCGTCGACATCGATCCGCGAAGCGGCACGCTGCCGCTCCGTGCGATGCTCGACGCGGCTGCCCGCGGAGACGAGCCGGCGCTCGTCGTGGCCTGCTCGCCTAACAACCCGACGGGCGGCGTGCTCGCTCCGGGGGATCTCGAAGCGCTTCTCGGCAGTGGGGCTCTCGTGCTCCTCGACCGCGCTTACGGCGAGTTCTGGGACGACGGCGCGCCGCCCCCCTCCGACCGTCTCGTGACGCTGTCGACCTTCTCGAAGGCGTGGGGGCTCGCAGGGCTTCGCATCGGCTGGCTCGAGTCGACGCCGGAGCTCTGCGCGGAGATGCGCAAGGTGAAGCTCCCGTACAACCTCAACGTCTTCAGCCAGGAGGCTGCCCTCGTCGCGCTCGAGAACGAGCCGATCATGCGGGAGCGGGTCGACGGGACCCTCCGCGAGCGAGCCCGGGTAATCTCGCGCCTCGCGTCGATGCACGAGGTCGAGGTCTTTCCCAGCCGCGCGAACTTCGTCGCCTTCCGCGCTTCCAGCGATGCGGACACGATCTTCGCCGGGCTCGCCGCACGCGGCGTGCTGGTCCGGAACATCTCCCGTTATCCGAGGATGAGCGGCTGCCTCCGCGTGTCGATCGGCACCGCCGAACAGAATGACCGCTTCCTCGACGCGATCGCTCGCGTGCTGGGCGCGGCCGCGGACTCGCCGGCTCGATGATGGAAATGGAAAGGACGACGCAGATGAGCAGAACCTCGACGATCAGCCGCAGCACGAAGGAGACCGAAGTCTCCGTGACTCTCGACCTCGATGGCGCAGGCGAATCGAGTCTCGAGACTCCGGTCGGCTTTCTCACGCACATGCTCGACGTGATCTCGCGCCACGGCCGCATCGAGATGAACGTGGAGGCGAAGGGCGACGTGCACATCGACTACCACCACACGGTCGAAGACGTCGGCCTCGTGCTCGGCGAGGCGTTCCGCGTCGCGCTCGGCGACAAGATCGGCGTCCGCCGGTTCGGGCATGCCTACGTGCCGCTAGACGAGGCGCTGGCACGCGTCGTCGTCGACTTCGCGGGGCGGCCGTTCCTCGTCTTCGAAGCTCCGATCGACAAGGAGATGCTGCTCGTCCACCGTGACTTTCCGTTCGCGCTGGTGGAGGAGTTCTTCAAGTCGTTCGCGAATGCGTGCGCGTGCAACATCCACGTCGACCTCATCCGCGGACGCAATGGGCATCACGCCGCCGAGGCGATCTTCAAAGCGTTCGCGATCGCGCTGCGCGAGGCGAAGGAAGTGGTCGGGACGGACGTGCCGAGCACGAAGGGAGTGTTGTGATCCACCTCATCGACTCTCCCTTCTCCAACCTCGACTCGATCGCGAGAGGGCTTCGGCATGTCGGAGCGGAGCTCGTGATCTCGGCCGATCCTGCGGCGATCGCCGTGGCGCGGCGCATCGTGCTTCCGGGTGTCGGCAGTTTCGCCGCGGCGATCGGCTGGCTCGAACGGAGTGGCGTCGCCGACGCGCTCCGCGAAGCAGTCGCCTCCGGCGCGTCACTGCTTGGCGTCTGCCTTGGGCACCAGCTCCTGTTCGAGCAATCGGAAGAGATGGGGAGCTGGAATGGGCTCGGCTTCTGCCGAGGACGAGTTGAGCGATTTGGTGAAGGTGTGCGCGTGCCGAAGATCGGATGGAACCAGGTGGAGAGCGCGAACGATCCGCTTTTCGACGGAGTTCCGCGAGGCTCGGCGTTCTACTTCGTACATTCGTACCGCGCGGTCGGTGTGGACGCGGGGCAGCAGATCGCGACGGCGGAGTATGGCGGAGTTTTCAATGTCGCGGTGCGCAACGAGCGCGTCGCCGGAGTTCAGTTTCACCCGGAGAAGTCATCGGTTGCGGGGCTGCGATTGCTTCACAACTACTGCGCGGGTGCCTGAGGGAGGCGATATGAGTGAAGCCTTGACCAGCATCGACATCGCGAAGTTAGGCCGCCCCGACGGTCCGGCCTTTGAGGTCATCCCTTCGATCGACATCCTCGGCGGGGAGGTCGTACGTCTGCTGCGCGGGAACTACAGCGACGTCACTCGCTACGGCGCGGCCGAAGAGGTAGTCGCGTCGTGGGGCGCGCCCGAAGGAACGCGGATTCATGTCGTCGACCTGGAAGGGGCGCGAAGCGGAGCCTTCACGGTCGCCGATCTCGTCTCGCCGCTGGCGTCGCGCTACGAAGTCCAGGTCGGTGGTGGAATCAGGAGCGCAGCCGACGTGGAGCGGGCAATCGGCGGAGGAGCATCCCGCGTCGTCGTCGGGACGATGGCTGTCCGCGAGCCGCTGGAGCTTCGACGCGCGATCGATCAGGTCGGCGCGGAACGCATCGTCGTCGCGCTGGATCTGCTCGACGGAGAGATTCGCATTGCGGGATGGGAGCACGCGCACACCGCGGAGCTCGACGACGTTCTTCGCGGTCTCGAGTCGGCTGGTATCGAGGAGATTCTCGTGACCGACGTCAGTCGCGATGGCGCGATGACCGGCCCCGCGTTCGATCTCTATCGCGACCTTGCCGCGCGGACGTCGATGCGGATCCTCGCCTCGGGCGGCGTCGCACGGCTCGACGACGTCACGATGCTCGCGCAAGCCGGGGCGGCGAGTGGCGTGATCGTCGGGCGGGCGCTTCAGGAGCGGGTCTTCGGCTTCACGGAGGCGCGGATGGCCGCGTTGACGCGTCCGCTGCTGGCGAGGATCATCCCGTGCCTCGACGTCCGCGGGGGGCGCGTCGTCAAGGGTGTTCGCTTTCGAGACATCCGTGACGCGGGCGACGTCGTCGAGTGCGCGCGTCGTTACGAGGCCGAAGGAGCGGACGAGCTCGTCATGCTCGACATCTCGGCCACTGCGGAGGAGCGCGAGGCGTCGCTCGAGACGGTTAGGCGGGTCGCCGATCAGCTCTTCGTCCCGCTGACGATCGGGGGGGGGGTGAAGTCGGTCGACGACTTCCGGCGCCTGCTTCGCGCCGGAGCCGATCGGGTCGCCATCAATTCGGCCGCGGTCGCGGACCCTGCGCTCATCGAGCGATGCGCGTCGGAGTTCGGCGTGCAGGCGGTCGTCATCGCCTGCGACGCGCGTCCCCGCGAGGGGGGCTGGGAAGTCGTCACCCACGCGGGCTCACGGAGTACCGGGATCGACGCCGTCGACTGGTGCCGCCGAGCCGCGGAGCTCGGCGCGGGAGAGTTGCTTCTCACCTCGATCGACCGGGACGGCACGCAGAGCGGATTCGACTGCGAACTGGTGCGCACCGCTTCGGGCGTGTCCGGCATCGGCGTCATCGCCTCCGGCGGCGCGGGCCGCTTCGAGCACTTCCGCGAAGCGATCGAGTCCGGCGGAGCGTCAGCCCTTCTCGCCGCGTCACTCTTCCACGACGGCACGATGTCGATCGGAGCGCTGAAGGAGTATCTCGCGCAAAGTGGTATCGGAGTCAGGCGGTAGGCGAGAGGCGAGAGGCGATGAGCGGGCGACAAGGCGACAAGGCGATGAGGCGAAAGGCGAAAGGCGATGAGGCGATGAGGCGAGAGGCGAGGGACGATCACGAGGCGCGATGAGCAGGCGCATCACGTTCCATCAGCGTGTTCGTCTGCCTACTGTCGCCTCCTCGCCTTTCGCCTCCTCGCCTCTCGCCTTTCAATAACTAACAACTAACAACCTCCTGGAGCCACGAATGTTCGATCCAGACACCATCACCTTCGATCCCTCCGGCCTCGTGCCGGCGATCATCCGAGACGCGCGCAGCGGGGAGGTGCTGACGCTCGCGTACATGAATCGCGAGTCGCTTCGCCGCACGCTCGAGACAGGCGAGACCTGGCTCTGGAGCCGCAGCCGTCAGGAGCTCTGGCACAAGGGCGCGACGTCGGGGAACACGCAACGCGTCGTGAGCATGACGCCCGACTGCGACGGCGACGCGATCCTCCTCGATGTCGAGCCTCGGGGCCCGGCGTGTCACACCGGGGCGAGGTCGTGTTTCGGAGCCTCTCGATTCTCTCTGGCAGCGCTCGAGGACGTACTGCGGCAGCGGAAGCTGGACATGCCGGAAGGCTCCTACAGCGCGAAGCTCTTTCGCGGTGGCAGGACGAAGATTCTGAAGAAGATCGGAGAGGAGAGCGCCGAGGTGATCATCGCGGCGGCGTCGGAAGGGCGCGATCGGATCGTCTCGGAGTCGGCCGATCTCGTCTTCCACCTTCTCGCGCTGCTCGTGAGCGAGGGAATCGCCTTCGACGAGGTCGCAACGGAGCTCGAGTCGAGGGCACGCTGACCTTCGGCTTCGAGGCTCCTATACTTGGGGTATGAACACGCAGATCCTGTTCCGAAGCCGGCCCGCCGGCGAGCCGCACGAGAGCAACTTCCGGCGAGTTCAACACGGCATTCCCACGCCGCTGAAGGGCGAGATTCTCTGCCGCACGATCTGGCTCTCGCTCGATCCGTACATGCGCGCGCGGATGAACGACACCGCGACCTACACCGAGCCGGTCGACTTCGGCCAGGTGATGGTCGGCGCCACTGTCGGCCAGATCGTCGAGTCGCACGTCGACGGCTTTGCCGCTGGTGACTTCGTTCTGGGCTTCGGTGGCTGGCAGACGTACTGGATTTCCGACGGTAGCGATCTCCGCAAGCTCGACCCGAATCTCGCCCCGATCTCGACGGCTCTCGGCGTCCTCGGTATGCCGGGGCTCACTGCGTACGTCACCGTGATGGATATCGCGGCGGTGAAGAGCGGTGAGACTGTCGTAGTTTCCGCTGCAGCAGGAGCGGTCGGGTCAGCCGCGGGGCAGATGGCGAAGCTGCAGGGTTGCCGCGTCGTCGGTGTCGCCGGTTCGGACGAAAAGCGCCGATGGGTAACGAGCGAGCTCGGCTTCGACGCGTGCATCAACTACAAGACCGCCTCCGATCTCGACGCCGCACTCGCGAAGACCTGTCCCGACGGAATCGATGTCTACGTCGAGAATGTCGGCGGCGCAGTCGGCGAGGCGGCGATGCGCAACTTGAAGATCGGCGGCCGCGTCGCGCTCGTCGGGCTGATCTCGCACTACAACGAGAGGAGACAGCATCACGGGCTCGACATCGCGCCGCTGCTCTGGAAGCGCGCGACGCTGCGCGGGATGATCGTCCGCGACCACGCGAACCGGATGCCCGATTTCCTTCGCGACGCCAGCGCGTGGCTGCGCGAAGGGCGACTCAAGTACCGCGAGACGGTCGTCGAGGGAATCGACAACGCCCCTCAGGCCTTTCTGGGCCTGTTTCACGGCGAGAACATCGGCAAGCTGCTCGTGCAGGTG
>JBPPMG010000271.1:0-8533 GCA_051305935.1 Thermoanaerobaculia bacterium | reverse complement strand
GCGCGCCACCTAAAATATAGGTCACCCAGCTCCCGGGGGAGCGCGAGAAGGGGGGGATATCCAGTGCCTCTGGTTCACGTAAAAGAGGACGAGTCGTTCGAAAACGCACTTCGCCGCTTCAAGCGGAAGTGTGAGAAGTCGGGCATTCTGTCCGAGCTCAAGAAGCGCCAGCATTACGAGAAGCCGAGCGAGAAGCGAAAGCGTAAAGCGATCGCTGCCCGCAAGAAGGTTCTCCGCAAGCTTGCCGAGGATCGTCGTACCAGCTACTAGGTCGACGCGATTCGACAACGTTTCAGAAAGGGGCTCGTCCGAGCCCCTTTTTCTTTTTCCCATTCGCAGTACCGGAGCCCCATGACCCGCGGATTCCTCAACGAAGATTCACTCGACCCAGCGCTCGAGACGCTCGAGTTCGGCGCGATCCTCCAACTCATCGCCCTCGAAGCCAGAAGTGATCCGGGGCGTGTTTCACTGCTTCGCCGCCGTCCCGGGAGCGACGTCGCCGAGTGCGAGCTCGGCCAGGCGCGCCTCGCCGAGATGGTGCGGCACAACTCGTCCGACGGGCTTCTTCCGCTCTCGGGCCTCTCGTCGGTCACGGAGCTCTTCGATCGCGAAACTGTTCCCGAGCTCGAGGAGTCGTGGCACGCACTCCGCGCCTGTCAGGCCGCGCAGGTGGTCCGCGAGACGTTCCTTCGCGACGACGGATATCCGCATCTCCGCGAGCTCGCCGAGACGATCGACGACCTGTCGCCGGTCATCGAGACCGTCGGTAAGTTTTTTACCCGCGACGGCAAACTTCGCGAAGACGCCTCCCCCGAGCTCCGTTCGCTCAGATCGAAGATCATCGCGAAGCGCGCGGCGATCCAGAAGACGCTTCAGGGACTGATGCACACGCATCCCGACGCGATCCAGGACGAGATCATCACGATTCGCGGGGACCGCTACTGCATCCCGGTCCGCGCGGACCGGCGCAGCGAGGTCCAGGGAATCCTGCACGAGCGCTCAGGCTCGGGCGCCTCGTTCTTCGTCGAGCCGCTCTCGATCGTCGAGCCGAACAACGAGCTCGCCGATCTCCTGATCCACGAGCGCGAAGAGATCGCTCGGATCATGCGGATGATCGGGCAGAAGCTCTTCGACTTCGCCGCGCCGATCCAGCGCGCGGTGCGGACGGCCGGCGAGTTCGACGCGATCCAGGCCTGCGCCGTCGTCTTCGCGATGCTCGACGCGTCGCGCCCCGAGTTCTCGACGACCGGCGAGCTCCGCCTCGTCGATGGCCGGCACCCGCTTCTCGACGAGCGCCTTGCCGACTTGCGCGAGTCCGCGTTCGGTGAACAGCCTCGGGGCATCGCGATCGTGCCCACCTCATTCAATCTCGGCGGCGGCCGATCCGCACTCCTCATCAGCGGCCCGAACGCCGGCGGCAAGACGGTCGCGCTCAAGACCGCAGGCCTCGTCGTCGCCATGGCGATGTCCGGCCTTCCCGTTCCCGCCGGCGAGGGAACGATCATCCCCGTCGTCGATCGCCTCTGCGTGCTGATCGGCGACGACCAGGATGTGCTCGAGCATCGTTCGACGTTTTCGGCCTACCTGCTTCGGCTGAAGTCGATCATGCGCCTCGCGACGAAGCAGTCGCTCGCGCTGATCGACGAGCTCGGCTCGGGCACAGATCCCGAGGAGGGCGCGGCGCTGTCCGCAGCAGTCATCGAGCATTTCCTCGAGACTGGCTGCCCGCTGGTCGTCACGACGCACATCGGCGCGCTCAAGAGCTTCGCGCTCACCGACTCGCGCGTCGAGAACGCGGCGATGGAGTTCGACGTCGAGTCGGGTTTGCCCACGTTCCGGCTCATCCCGGGCGTGCCCGGCCGGAGCCGCGCGATCGAAACTGCCGAACGCATCGGGCTCCCCGCCTCCATCATCGAATCGGCACGCGAGAAGCTCGGCGGGCGTTACGGCGACATGGATCGCCTGATCCGCGAACTGCAGCAGCGCACCGACGAGATGCTCGCCGCGCGCGACGAGCTGCGCGCGAAGAACGAATCGCTCGACGCGCAGCTCGCCGACTTGCAGCAGAAGCTCGACGCGACGAATCGCGAGCGGGCGAAGCTCGCCGAGACCTATCGCGACGAGATCGAAACGCTCAAGCGCGAAGTGCGCTCGCGCGTCTCCGAGGAGCTCAAGGCGATTCGCGCGCTCGACGTGAAGCAGCGCGAGAAGCTTCGCCCCGACGGCGTCGCCGCCGAGCTCACACGGGCCCTCGAGCAGCGAGCAAGCGCGCTCCCCTCCTCCGATCGCACGCTGGCGATCGGCGACAAGGTCCGGCACCGGCCGCTTGGGATCGAGGGCGAAGTCCGCGAGATCTCCGGCACGAAGGTCACGATCCGCGCCGGATCGAAGAAGATGCAGGTCTCCGCGTCTGACCTCGCTTTCGTCGAGGGCGTTCGCAGGGAGTCGGCCTCGAGCGACCGGCCGCTCTCGCGCGACGACGTCTCGGAGTCGCCCGAGGCGGAGGCCGAGCTCAATCTCGTCGGCTTTCGCGTGGAAGACGCCATCGAGGAGGCCGACCGCTTCATCGACAAGGCATTGCTCGCGGGTCGGCGAGCCGTCAGGCTGATCCACGGCTTCGGCACCGGAACGCTGCGGCGCGCGCTGCGCGATCACCTGCGCTCCCACCCCGGCGTCCGCGCCCAGCGGCCCGGCGGCGAGCGCGAAGGCGGCGACGGCGCCACGATCGCAACACTGGACGTGTAAAGGCAGGCCATAGGCCCAAGGCCAGAGGCCAAAGCAGGCAGCAAGTGCCCGGGACTGCACTTCTGTCGCGAGCGCCCAGGGGCGACGGCTGCGTCTGTCGCCACTAGAGATCCCTTGCCTGCTATGACCTATGACCTTTGACCTATGACCTCTGACCTATGACCTTTGTGCTCTGATCCTGAACTCAGATCGACGCGATACACTTCCGGCGACCTGGCATGTCCTTCATCGACCTCAACGACACGATCATCGCGCAGGTTCGCGAAGCGGCCGACATCGTCGACGTGATCTCTCAGGTCACTCCACTCAAGGCCGCGGGGCGCTCGCACAAGGGTCTCTGCCCGTTCCACCGCGAGAAGACCCCGTCGTTCAACGTCGACCGCTCCCGCGGCTTCTTCCACTGCTTCGGCTGCGGCGTCGGAGGCGACGTCTTCAAGTTCGTGATGCTCACCGAGCGGTTCACCTTCCCGGAAGCGGTGGAGTACGTGGCCAACCGAGTTGGCATCACGCTCCCGCGACGCGCGACGACGAAGACGCGAGACAACGACAAGGAAGAGCTCCTCGAGCTCCTCGAGGAAGCGAGCGCCGCGTTTCACCAGTCGCTCGGATGGACGCCGAACACGGCGCAGGAGTATCTCGACAAGCGCGGCGTGAGCGCCGAGGTTCGCTCGAAGTACGGCCTCGGCTACGCGCCCGACTCGTGGGACTACCTCCTGACGCGTCTCGGTCGCAAGTATCCCGGCGAGAAACTGGAGAAGGCAGGCCTCGTCGTGCCGCGCAAGACCGGCTCGGGCTTCTACGATCGATTCCGCAACCGCCTGATGATCCCGATTCACTCCGAAGTGGGCACCGTGATCGGCTTCGGCGGCAGGACGCTCGACGGCAGCGACCCGAAGTACCTGAACTCGCCGGAGTCGACGGTCTTCAACAAGTCGCAACTGCTCTACAACCTCCACCGGGCGAAGCAGAACATTCGCCGCCTCGACCGCGCGATTCTCGTCGAGGGCTACTTCGACTGCATTTCGCTCGATGACGCGGGAGTGCCGGGTGTGGTGGCTTCGATGGGAACGTCGCTCACGCCGGGACAAGCGTCGCTCGTCGCGCGCTACACGAAGCGGATCGTCGTCTGCTATGACGGCGACGATGCGGGCCGCAACGCGACGCTCAAGGCCGCGCCGGTGCTGCTCGCCTCGGGCCTTCACGTCGAGGTGTTCAACGTCGGGCGCGGCTACGATCCCGACACGTTCATTCGCGAGTTCGGAGTCGATCGCTACATCGAGGAGATCTCGACGTCGAAGCCGCTGATCGACTTTGCCCTCGAGACCTGGGCCCCCGACCCCGCGGCGATGTCCAGCGCCGCGAAAGAGGAGAAGCTTGCCGCCCTGGCGCCGATTCTCGCCTCGATGAGCGGAGTCTCGCGCAACGACGCGGCACAGAAGACGGCCGACTGGCTCCGCCTTCGCTTCGAGACGGTCTGGGACCGGGTGAAGGGCCCATCCGCCGCCGTCGCCCCGACGAGACAGGCTTCGGGCTCCTCGCGCAACACCTCGGGCGAGAAGCACCTGCTCGCGGCGCTCGTTCAGGACGTCGTCCCGCCTGATCTCGTCTCACGCATTCGGGAGGAGTTCTTCGGCGATCCGCGCTGCCGGGCAGTCTTTCGCGAATGGTCAGCGCTGCGCGTTGCCGGCACCATCGACTTCAACGAGCTGGGTACCCGACTTCGGGGCGAGGACGAGAATGCCCTTCTGGCGGAGGTCGTCCACTGGCCGGAGACTCTCCCCGCCCAGTTGGCGCAGATCATCGCGCCGATGGAGAGAGGCTGGATCGAGGCGCGCCTGGAGGAGCTCCAGCACAGGATCCAGGCTGGTGAGGAGCCGATCGAGCCGCTCCTTTCGGAGAAAATGGAGCTGACGAAACGCTTCCGGGACGTCGTGCGCCGCTGATTCACGAGCCGGATTCGTCCGATTCTCAGCTCTCAGCTCTCTATTTGCCCCTAAGCCCTTGCTTTCCCAACCCTTCGGACCCACCTTGAACAGCGACTGTTTTCCGGACTGGCAACAGCCAGGGGGGCGGAGAAGGGAGGCCGGGGACACGATCGCAGGATGGGTGCGTACCCAACGAAGCGTGAACTCTCTCGCGCAGGCAAAACTCCCCGCCGGAACTAACGTACATCCCTCTTGCGTTGAAATATTTGCCCGAACCGGGTGATTACTTGTGTGACCTTCGCCGAGCGATCTGAATCCGTGACCGGTTCCCACGCTGACATTGGCAAATCCCGCATCAGGCGCTCGCCGGCGCTGCTGGTTCCTGCGAAGGTAATCCCAGTCCCCGACACGCGGGGACTCCACAGCTTCTGATTGACACGGAGGAACGAGACGCAAGATGGCTCGATCAAGACAGTCTGACCTGGAGCTGGAGATCCTCGAGGAGAACGTCGGAGACCTCGCAATCGAGGAGAAGCACCCCGAGGTGAAGCAGCTCGTATCCCTCGGCAAAGACAAGGGCTTCCTCCTCTACGACGAGATTTACGAGATTCTTCCCGAAGAGCTCACGAGTGTTCCCGAGGAGCTCGACGAGATCTACATCCGTCTCGCCGACCTCGGAATTGAAGTCGTCGACGACGCCGAACGGCCCATTCCAGTCGTCAAGGAAGAGAGCGGCGAGAAGGAGCCCGCGGAGGCTCGCGAAGAAGCGCCGCCCGAAGTCGTCGCCCCGCCCGCCAGCGTCATCGACAAGACCAACGACCCGGTGCGCATGTACCTGCGCGAGATGGGCACGGTCAAACTGCTCGACCGCGAAGGCGAAGTCGAGATCGCGAAGAGGATCGAGCACGGCGAGCGCCGCGTGTTCAAGGCCCTCTCGCAGAACCGGATCATCCTCGACGAGATCGTCAAGATCTACGAGGCCGCCAAGAAGGATCCGAAGGTCATCAAGGAGATGATCGACCTCGCCACGCCGGACGAGATCGACATCATCGACCCGAACGACGCGAAGACGATCAACAAGATCGGCGAGATCATGAAGATCTTCGAGCAGATCGCAAAGCTCGACAAGAAGATCAAGGACGCCCACTCGAAGCAGTCCGAGGCGAAGACCAAGAAGGCCCAGGCGCTCGTCGAGAAGAGCCTCGACAAGTGGGGCCGCGACCTCGCCGACAACCTCCGCCTCGTCGACTTCACTCCGGCGACGCGAAACCGGATGATCAACAAGCTGCGCGACATCGACTCCGAGTTTGGACAGGTCGCCTCGGTCATCCGCAAGGACGAAGCCGTTCTCAAGCGCGAGAAGGAACGCTCGCGCCGCGACTTCTACAAGAAGCGAATCACCAAGTACCAGGAGAAGCTCGGCGAGATCGAGACGCTCTATGCGTGCAACCACGAGGAGATCCGCCGCACGGTCCGCGAGATCGCGGGCGGCGAGGTCGAGGCCGAGGGGGCGAAGCAGGAACTGATCGTCGCGAACCTGCGCCTCGTCGTCTCGATCGCGAAGAAGTACACGAACCGGGGCCTCCAGTTCCTCGACCTCATCCAGGAAGGCAACATCGGCCTGATGAAGGCGGTCGAGAAGTTCGAGTATCGCCGCGGCTACAAGTTCTCGACCTACGCGACGTGGTGGATCCGCCAGGCGATCACCCGCGCGATCGCTGACCAGGCGAGGACGATCCGCATCCCGGTCCACATGATCGAGACGATCAACAAGCTCACGCGCACCTCGCGTGCGCTCGTCCAGGAGCTCGGCCGCGAGCCGACGGCCGAGGAAATCGCCGACCGGATGGACATGCCGGTGTCGAAGGTCCGCAAAATCATGAAGATCGCGCAGGAGCCGATCTCCCTCGAAACGCCGATCGGCGAAGAGGAAGATTCGCATCTGGGAGACTTCATCGAGGACCGTAGCGCGGTCTCCCCGATCGATCACGTCATCGTGGCGAACCTGAAGGACCAGACGGCACGCGTCCTCCGCACGCTCACCCCGCGTGAGGAGCAGGTGCTGAAGATGCGCTTCGGCGTCGGCGACGGCTCCGAGCACACACTCGAGGAAGTCGGCCGCTCGTTCAACGTCACGCGCGAGCGCATCCGTCAGATCGAGTCGAAGGCGCTCCGCAAGCTGCGCCACCCGTCACGCTCGAAGAAGCTGCGCCCGTTCCTCGACGCGACGTTCTAGAGATCACGATTGCTATGAAATGACGACGGGCGGCTGAAAGGCCGCCCGTTCCATTGTCGGGACGTTGTGTTGTCAGAAGAAGGAAGCTTTGACCCCTTCTGCTTACACGACCGCGAGGACGGGCGGGGGGAACGATCGAGCTGTAAGCGCCCGAGCGCGGCGCGGGCGTTGCTGCCCGCAACAATCGCATTCCTATTCCGCGGGCATTGCAGCGCCCGTGTCGCGCGGGCCAACGAAAGCGGGGGGATTCCACCGGAGGCGGTCATTCGAGATAGACAGGCTCCGCCCGTTCCACACCGCTTTCGAAGGAACGCAACAGCTCGTATGCGCGCGGCGTGAAAAGGAACGTGTCGTTGAAGTAACTGTAGACAACATCATCGCCGTTCCATCCCTCGCGGCGATACCGCAATGGCCCGACGAAGACGTCATATTGATACCGTCCACAAACTGGGCAAGCCTCGCGAATGTTGATTCCGTCCTTCAATCCGATCCTCTGCTGCTGGATTTCGCCGGCAGCCTTTAGATAGAAGTACTCACCCGCTTCATCGAATGGAACGAAAGTAAATCCGTGTAGATCGGCTCCGGCGCGTTCCTTGACTGACCTGTGAACGACAACAGCCCAGATTCCCGCGATCGCGACTTTGTGCCTCGTGTTCAGGGATCGAACCCTTCTGCCGTAGTCGCGAGGGGCCGTCCCCCGCTCGCAGTGCGAGCACTTGATGTCTTCGTAAAAGCCATCGATTTCGAGTTTCGGAAAGGACAAGACCAAGAGTTCGGAATGGCGAAAGTCCTCCTCCTCCCAGTCTGCCCAAACACTTCGGGACATCCTAGTCAATGGCGCTTCGCTTTCTAACAGTGAACCAAGCCTTTCAAAACGGTTCGGTTCGTATGGTGCTTCAAGGATCACCGACTCACCAACATGTCTTGCTCGGTAGCCTGATTCGGAAACGATGCTGACGTACCAATCCGCGGGCCGAGACAACTCCCAGAGTCGAATACTCTCTTCTACCTTCATCGACCAAGTCCTCTCGCGAGAGTCTGTCGAATGGCCTCATCACTCAATTGCGCATATCGCATCCGATAGAACTGCCGCAGCACATCTGTGACGTCTGCCTGCGTGAAAACCTTTCGCCGAATCAGCCCTCGAATGTGAGATGCAGTAAACGTCTTGATGGCAGGCAATTGCGCCTGCATGAATTTTTCCAGCTTCGGTTCGAGATCGCTGATGTGTTCGTAGCCACGCAGATGCAGATGGGGACAGAGCTTCGAACTTCCTTCGGTCCCCTCATATTTGTCGTCGAATCGTGCATCTTCGAACGCAGTTTATCGCGATGAGGGCGGGAGAGCCGGGCACGGGCACGCCCGAACTCCCGATCGGTTGCGCGATCGCTCCCGCATCGACGGAGTTCCAGAGAGTTCTGGTGTGCGCAGAGCGTCAGATGCGGGATGCGAACGCACCGCGGCCATCACGTCGACGACGTCGGATGGACGGTTCCCATCGGGGGTCACACCTCGAAAGTTTCCTTTTGGGGCGATCTCTCCCCGCCCATCTCCGACTTCCGGGGATCACCGGAATCTCGGAGGTGCTTTCTCAGGCGATCCAGATGGCCACGATATGTAGCGTCGT
>JBPPMG010000249.1:0-6621 GCA_051305935.1 Thermoanaerobaculia bacterium | reverse complement strand
CTCGGTCTCGATCGAGCGAATGCCTGCAGCGGACGGCGGCGGGTTCAACCTGCCGGCGTGGAAGTCGAAGAGCGAGAGCGAACCGCCGAAGGTCGACATTCGCAGGATTCTGCTCGAGCGCGCTGCCGTCGAGTTCGTCGATCGTGACGCCGGCCTGAGGGTCACGCTCGGAAAGGTCGACGCGGAGGTTCGTCCCGGCAAGCACCTCGAGTCGCTGCGGGCCCTCGTCAAGAGCGGAGAGTTCCGGCTTGTCGCGGGCAAGATCCATCTCCCGCTCATGGCGGTCACGGCTGACCTCGCCGCTGACGCCCGCGCCCTGACGATCACGTCGATCGAGGCGAAGAGTGGAGTGCTCGACGTCTTCGGGCGCGGAACGGTCACGTTCGGAGAATCAGGCGGTGTCGATCTCGCGGCAAACGTCCGCGCCGAGCTCGCTCGGCTGCGCGGGCCGCTCGGGCTCCCGCCTGAGATCAGCATGGACGGCCGCGTCGTCTCGGCGATCACGGTCCGTGGGAAAGAGAAGATCGAGATCGCGGGAACGTTCCATTCGGGCGCCGCGCGGTACGACATCTACAAGGCGGAGAAGATCGACGGACGTTTCCGCATCGAAGGCGGAAACATCGAGGTGGCGATCGAGAAGGCCCGGTTCGCGGGTGGCGACGCGAGCGTCGCTCTCACGATTCCGGCGGCCGACGCGGACAACCTTTTCGAGGTCGAGCACAAGGACGTTCGTGTCGAACAGCTGCTCGAAGTCTGGGGAATCGGCTCGTCGGGGCTGATGGGGCACGCGGACGGGAAGCTCGTCTACCGCTGGCGAGGCAAGGACGTGCTCGCGGGAAGCGGCGAGGGGACGGCGGAGATCGAAGTCGAACGCGACGGTTCGACGCGCGCTCTCTACGCGGTGCCGATCGAGGGAAGCGCGCGCTACCGAGTGGCGAATCGAAGGCTGACGTTCGAGCCGTTGCAGATCGAGACCGGCGCGACGTCGGCGACGATCACCGGGGGGTTCGCGCTCGAGGGGCTGGAGGCGTCGATCGACGCTGACATTCGCGCCCGCGACATCCGGGAGCTCGACCGGATCACCGCCGACATCGCGCGCTCGCTCGGCGAGAAGGACTGGAAGCTCTTCGGCATCGCGGGCAACGGGACGATCCGCGCGCATCTCGGAGGGACGCTGAAACAACCCGTGGTCGACGGGCGTGTGGTCGCCCAGGGCTTCACGTGGGCGGGCGCCGAGCTGGGCGACGCGGACGTCGACCTGCGCTACGACGCGGTGGCGAGCACGGTCGTTTTCCGGCGAGCTCAGTTCGCGGCCGAAGGCGGGACGATCACCCTGCGTGACTCGATCGGCCTGCCGCCGGGGGGCGAGCCAACGTTCAGCCTGACGGTCGACGCCGTGCGATACCCCGCGACGCGCGCCCTCGACGCCGTCGGGTTGAAGCTGCCGATTCGGGGCGCGGCGACGGGTGGGCTCCGCGTGACGGGGAAGCCGAGTCGGGGCACCGTGCTCTTCGAGTCGCTCGAGATCGTCGACGGCAGCGCGCGCGCGAGTATCGACGGGGTGCTCGGATGGACACCCGAGGAGAAGGGGCTCGAGATCGAGGGCCGGATCGGGCTGCATAACTTCCCGGTGGCTTCGGCGTACGCGTTCTTCAGCGAGGACGGGAAGCCGCCGATCGAAGGCGCCCTGACCGGCACGATGTCACTCGAGGGCAAGCTGACCGAGCTGAGGGGCAGAGGGTCACTCTCGCTGCGAGGCGCGACGCTCGCAGGCGAACCGATCGAGGTCGTGTCGGGAGAGATCGAGTTCGACCAGGGCTCGATGCACGTGCGCGACCTCATGGCCCGGGGCACCGCGGGACGTTTCGACGGCGAGTTCTCGTATGACATCGCTGCCGGACGCTTCGAATACGTGCTCCAGACGAAAGGGATCGATCTCTCGAAGTTGAAGGGCTGGCCCGACCTCGACGAGATGGTTAGCGGGATGCTGGTTCTCACCTCGAGCGGCGCCGGTACCTTCAAGAATCCCGAGATCGCCATCGACGCGCGACTTGAAGGCGGGCACATCCTTGGGTACGAGGCCGATCCCGACGCGCCGCCTAACGATCTCTTCGTCGCGATCAAGCCGCAGGGCTTCACGATCGAAGGGCGGCTCGGACAACTTGCGTCGATCAAGGGCTCCGGCACGGTCGATGCCGGGACCGGAGAGCTCGTCGGGTCCGTGCGCGCCGTCGTCGATGCTGGTGCGCCGGTTCTCGTGGCGCTGTCGAGGAAATATGACCTCGCCACTTCCGGAAGCGCGGCCCTCGAGATCGAAGTTCGCGGAAACACCAACGACATCTCCAAGGCCTCGATCACCGGAAGGCTGGTCGACGTCGACATCGCCGCGGGACCTCATCGAATCCGCACACCGCAGCCCGCCACGTTCTCGTTCGTCGATGGAGCGCTGGCGCTCGATAATTTCCGGATTGCGATCGACGACGCCCCGTTCGCCGTCGACGGCTCGGTGTCCTTCAAGGAGCAGCGGGCGAATCTCGAGGTCAACGGGACGCTGAGCGCGGACCTTCTGAACTACGTGCTTCCCGACTTCCGGATGAGCGGGGCGATCAATGTCGCGCTGAGCGTCACGGGCCCGCTGGACAACGTGGAGCTCCGCGGCACGGCGGAGATGCGGGGAGGAGAGATTCGCGTCCCCGACATCCCGCAGCCGTTGAAGCAGGTGAACGCCGTGCTCGTGCTGAGCGGGCGCGGCATGAAGATCGACGCCTTCAACGCGATCGTCGGAACAGGCAGGGTCACGGCTGGAGGCTCGATCGATCGCGACGCGAAGGGGCGTTTGCAGCTTCGTGTCTCCGTTCGTGGAGAGAACTTCTCGGCGCGGGTGACACCGAACCTCACCATCGGCGGCAACTGCGACCTGATCATCACGGGGGATCTCGCCGAGAAGATTCGGGTCAACGGGACCGTGGAGCTCCACAAGCTGCTCTACTCGAAGAAGGTCGACATCAACAAGGCGATCACCGATCTGTTTCTCGACCGCAAGCTGACGATCGACGCGATCGCGGCGCCCTGGCAGGAGGACGTTCTCCTCGGGCTCGACGTGGAGCTCAGGCCGCGCTCGATCGCGGTGAGGAACAACCTCGCAGACATCACTGGCTCCGGCGAGCTGCGCGTCACCGGGACGCTCGCTCGTCCCGTGGCCGTGGGGCGCATCGCGCTCGACGAAGGCGGGACGTTCGAGCTGCGCGACGTCGAGTATCGCATCGCCCGCGGAACGATCGACTTCCAGAATCCGTTTCGCACCGATCCGTACATCGACATCTCGGCCGAGGGGCGATACCAGGGCGAGTACGACGTCACGGTGAACCTGACGGGGACGCTCGACCGGCTGGAGGCGACCGTAACGAGCGACCCTCCTGTCGCGGATCTGACGCTGCTCACGCTGCTCGGCGGTGGGGTTCCGCAGGAAAGCGGATCGTCGACGAGCTCGACGTTCACCGACGCGCGAAACACTCTCGTCGACGCGAGCGTCGCCGGAGTCCTCTCGTCTGCCGTTCCGTTTGCCGACTCGGTGCGCATCGAGGGGTTGTCGACCGACAAGCCGCAGGTCACTCTCGACAAGATGATCTCGCGCGAGCTCCGCGCGATCGTCACCTACTCGCTGGACGACAAGGGCGAAGACATCGAGATCATCGAGTGGCGCGTTTCGAACAACCTGGTCCTTCAGTTCACGCGCGACAGCACCAAGGACACGAGCTTCGTCATCAACGCCGTCGACCTGACGTTCCGCCGGAGGTTCGCGGGCCAATGGTGAGCGCACGCACCGGAATGCTGCTTCTCGCGCTGGCGCTTGCCGTCGCGGGTCACGCTTTGCTGGCGCAGGAGCCGGCGATCTCGTACTACGGCAGCGAGGTCGCGAGCGTCGGCTTTCAAGCCGATACCCAGATCGACACCGACAAGCTCGGGCCAATCGTACTCGTGCAGGAAGGGGAGCCGCTCGATCCACTCGAGGTCGATCGTTCCATTCACGCGCTCTACGCGACCGGGCAGTTCAGGGACATCCGTGTCGACGCGGCCCGCCTCGACGACGGACGTGTCGCTGTGACTTTCCTCGTCTTCGTCAACTACAAGATCGAGACAGTGGCGATCGATGGGCTCGCGAAGGAGCAGGACAACGTAAGAGGGCAGGTGGTCGTCCAGGTTGGAGACGTCCTGAGTCTCAGCGCCGTCGACCGGAGCGCCACCGCGATGCAGCTCTCGCTGAGCCGCCGCGGCTTCGTCGAGGCCGTGGTCGATCCCGCGACCGACTTCCGACGGGACACGCGAGGCGCCTCGGTCACCTTCTTCGTGACGATGGGACCGCGAGCTTCGGTCGGGAAAGTTCGATTCGAGGGTCTACTCGCGCCGTTCAGCGAAGCCGGCATTCTAGAACTGTTCGGGAGGCGGTCGGGCGAGATCTACTCGAGCAGGCGGGCCCGCGACTGGGGCGAGGAACTGCGTCAGCGCCTCGTCAAGCAGGGACATCGCGCCGCCGAGGTCCGTGTAGCGGAGGAGGTGTATTCGGCGGAAGCAAGGGCGATGGATCTCACCTACGACGTCAACGTCGGCCCGGTCGTCGTGGTGAAGCTCGAAGGAGACAATCGCCGTGCGCTCCGGCGAATGCTGCCAAGCGGCAACCGCTCTGCATACGCGGCCGACGACGTCGACCGCGCGGTCGATGAGATGCTCGAGTACTACCAGCAGAAAGGCTACTACCAGGCCGAGATCGAGATCGCCGAAGAGCGCACGAAGGACAAGCTCAACATCACATTCATCGCGAAGCCGGGCGCGAAGTTCATCATCGAGAAAGTCAGCTTCCTCGGCAACGACGGTGTGCCGGATGATCAGATCGCGAAAGTGGTCGAGACGAACCGTCCGTCCCTTCTGCAGCGGGCGGCCGCGCTTTTTCTCCGTCAGGGAGTGGGAGTCACCAGAACGACTCTCGAAGACGATCGCGATGCGATCGAGGCGTTCTATCGCTCGCAGGGCTTCCTCGACGTGAAGACCGAGACGGCGAGGGTCGTCGAGCTCGGCGACGGGAAACTCGAGGTCATCTTCCCGATCGTCGAGGGGCCCAAGACGACAAACCGTACCGTGGCGATCGAAGGCAACTACGCGATCGATGGATCACGCCTTCCGTCGTTGAGGTCGAAGGCCGGCGAGGCGACCAACCCACGGAACATCGCGCTCGACATGGTCTCGCTCCAGAGCGCGTACGACGCGGCGGGATATCCCGAATCACGCGTCGAGCCCGATGCGACCTACTCGGAAGACCGGAGCGAGGCGGACCTCGTCTTCCGCGTGTTCGAGGGAGCCCGCTTCCGCATTGGCGAGGTGTCGGTCGTGGGCAACACCTACACCGACGACAGGGTCGTCCGCATCAGAACCAGCAGGCTGCTCAAGCGGGGTCTTCCCCTCAGTGTCGCAACACTCAACCAGGCGCAGCGCGAGCTCAGCAAGCTCGCGATCTTCGGGCGCATCTCCATCACTCCCATGCCGGCCGCGGGAACGAGCCCGGATCGCAATATCGAGATCCGGGTGGAAGAGGGGAGGGCGGTGCGGCTCACGGGCTCGGTCGGTTACTCCATCGACGACGACTTTCGGATCTCGGGCACACTGTCCCACCGGAACCTGTTCGGTTCGGGCCGCTACCTCGGGCTCGAGGCCATCTACTCGGAGCCGAGACAGAAGGTGGTCCTGACGTTCCAGGAACCTTTCACCTTCAATCTCGATCTGCCGACCCAGGTGAGCGTGTTCCAGGACGACGAACTCAAGGACGAGAAGGTGCTGCTGGAGAAAAGCGGCATGTTCATCGAGCTCTCGAAGCTTCTGCGCAGTGATCTTCGTGTCTCGTTTCGTTACGACTATCGCCTCGTCGATTACACGTGCGTCGATTCGCTCGACGAGCGGGAGTGCGAGGACCAGATCATCATCATCGGACAGGAAGAAAAGGAAGACACGATCGCGAGCGTGACGCAGACCGTCTTCTGGGACCGGCGCAATGACGTGCTCGACCCGAGGCGCGGATTCCTCGTTCTCGGCTCAGTCGAGTACGCCTTCCCCGTGTTCAGCGCCGAACCGCAGTTCCTGAAGGGATACCTTCAGGGGAACTGGTATCAACCGATCGGGAAGGCAACGCTTGCGCTTTCCGCGCGTGTGGGAGCGATCGAGCCCCGAAGCAACCTCGACGATCCGATCAACCCGGTTCCTTACTCGGAGCGCTTTTTCGGGGGCGGCGAGAATTCCCATCGAGGCTTCCGACTCGACGAGTTGGGTATCCTCGGAGAGTACGGGCTGGACGGGGAACCCGATCCTCCCGGGGCCACGATCTTCGACGACCCCAATTCACAGCTGGCCTTCACTCCGCAGGGAGGAAACGCCATGCTCATCGGGAACATCGAGCTGCGCTATCCGCTGACGGAGTCGCTCGGCGTCGCGGGCTTCGTCGACGTCGGCCAGGTCTGGAGGCTCGTGAGCACGGTAGACATGGATTACCTTCGCTACGCCGTCGGTGCCGGAATCTTCTATCGGACCCCGGTCGGCCCGATCCGCTTCGATCTCGCCTACAACATCGACGCCGAG
>JBPPMG010000240.1:0-18819 GCA_051305935.1 Thermoanaerobaculia bacterium | reverse complement strand
AGGTTCTTCGTGGAGCGTCCGGCGCTCGGGCGGAGGCCGTAAAGGCGGCCCTCCGCCAGTGGCAGTTTGAACCGGCCACACTTCATGGAAAGCCAGTCAAGGTCATGTTCAATCTCACCCAAAACCATTTTTCCGTCGAGCAGGAGTAGGGTGCATCGGCGCCGCGCGGCAGCCGAACTAAGCGGATGCAGCGGATTGCTACGCGCCGCTCAGAGTTTTGGTAATCTGTTACGGCAGCGCAGGCGCGTAGAAACCGCTTAGCAGCAGACGTTAGACGGCCGGGGTCCGACAGACGTATCAATCCCCGCATTCACTTCGAAACGGAGACCGTCAAGCATGAGATATCGTGCCCAACTGCTCGCTCTGATCGTCGCCCTCATGGTTGTCCCGGCCTTCGGCGATGATGACTATGTGTTGTACCACCGGACAGGTGCTGCAATTTCCGGCTTCGTTCCCTCCACGAGTTCGGCATGGACCGAGTTCACGACTCGGCTAGACCTGGATCTCATCGAACAGCTCGCTTACCGAGACGCTCAGCTCGCATGGCTGAGAGCGAAGCTGAACCAGGCCGAACCAACTCCGAATCAACAGTTGTCCAGTCACATCGCCATTCTCGAGAGACTCACGAAGCAACTGGACGAAGAGAGCGTCGAGCGGTTTCGTGCGTGGGTTCAAGATCCTCTAACCGTAAGACTCAGTTCAAGCCACCGGAAGATGCCGGTCACAGCCGAGCAGAAGTATCTGCTCGTCGAATTTCGCAAGACGCTCCTCGGCTGGTCGGCCATCTAACATGGGCGCCGCCGATCCTCGGCGCGCGCACTCCAGCAAGGTGCCGTGGTGGAACGTCTTCCGGCGGCGGCGGCCTAACTAGCGCAGATAGGAGATAGGGTCGAAGCTTCGGAGTTCGGTTGCTTTTCGCCTACGTCTTCCCTGTTGAACGTGACAGAAGTCCGAAGGTATGACCCCATCTGCCATCTGCTGACCCCCTGAATCTGCAATCGGACACCTTAGACCGGGCTCATGTCCAATTCATCAGGGTCGCGGTTCATCCTGCTACTGTGGCGTGATCACAGTGATCTGTTGAGTAATGTCATTGGTCACGCTGAGCAACGGCCAGAACGGCAGGCCCTGCGGCCAGGTGCGCTCGATCGTGATCCGGACACGCGAAGCGTCCGCCGGGCGAATTTCGGCGAGCGCGGGCGTGAGATCGAACGTCGCCGGAGTGCGGGGTGGAAACGGAGGGTCGGTCGGAAAGTGCATCGAAGACCCATAGCTTGCGAGAAGCTCGTTCGTGCCCTCACGGAAAACCCTGACAACGAATGCGGCGCCCGCCTCATCGACGACATAGACACGAAGGCGAACGCGAAAGCCCTCTGAAATCGGGACATTCAGCATCGTCGCCGTGCCTGACAACAGATTCCTCTCGCGGACGATCGGGATCTCCGTTCCCGCATTCTCGCTCTGTCGGGAAGCATCCCCGACGCGCAGGTTGAAGTGGATGTCCCCGACGTTCCCCTCGGGCACGTAGAGCAGCACTCCGGGCCGCGACGCGGAGTCGTGGTCGAGTGTGTCGACGAGCATGCTCGTCTCCGCGGGAACGTCGATTCGATGCCCACATGGCACTTCGGAACCGATCCAGAAACAGTGCTCAGGGAAGAGATTAACCGGCTCGTTCGAGTCATTCCTCACAAACAGCTCCGCGAACCACACGCTGCCGTGTTGCCCGGGCAGCTGCATCGTATCGAAGGGAACCAGCACCTGCTCGTAGCCGTCCACGTGGGTCGGACTCCTGGTTTCAGTCGACTGCGCACTGACCGAGGTCGCAAATGCCGCGAGCGCGAGCGAAACCGCGAGAGCGATGCACGAACACCTACTCATCGTCGCCGCCGGGCACGTCGACCTTCGGTTGCACGTGACACTGTGGACGCTGATTCCCGGAAAAGTGGCTCATGACGAAACTCTATCACCCGCTGGCTCCAGTCCTCGTTCCCGCCATTGCGTGATTCGAATGCTCGAAGATGATGGGTGGCAGCTCGACCGAACCCGAGGTAGCCAACCGCGGAACGCATCGCCGTCCAAGGGCGCCGTACCGAGGAGCGTTCGTTGCGATGCTCTCCGCAGAGGAGTAGGCTCGTCCCGGCCAGCTCATTGGAAGACCTAGCCCCCGGGGGTGGGGATCAGATGCGGTGGGCGTAAGAACGTGCACCCACGGTGATTTGGGCAGGCGATATCGATGGTGACGGCCGGCTCGACGTCCTTTTCGATACCTCGGATACTTCGAACTGAGAGGAATTCACTCTGTACCTTTCGTCGTCCGCCACGGCTGGCCACTTGGTGGAACCGGTTGCGCCATTCGGCTCGGTTGGTTGCCAGGACCGCCGGCTAACGCGCTCGAGCCGACATCAACGAGCCACACGATGTGTTGTAAACTGAACGAACTGCGCGGTCGGATCGAAGCGGCTTAGCGCTGGCGGTGGGCCGCCTGATAAACGGAAACCGGGTAACATCTGAATCTCTAAAGGAGATTGTTCGATGAAGAGGCAGATTCGCCTACTCGTGCTCTGCGTGGTGCTCACGATGATCGCTGCAACTGTTCATGCCGAAGTCGGGCGGCTCGAGGCGAACGTGGCCCCGAGCGAAGCAGGCGGCACGTTCATTTGTATCGCTACGCTTGTCATGATTCCGAGTCACGAGAAAGTCGTCGTCGAGACGCTCGAAGTCAAGGCTGGCGAAAAATCGGAAAAGGTCTGGGGAGAAGAAAGCTCGAGCGGATCCGGGTTCGAGTATCGCCTTACCTGCACGGTCGACAGCGACGGTACGTCAGCCGACGTATTGCTGAAGAAGACCAGGAACGAGAACGGCAAGGCGGCGGGCGTCACGCAGTACGCTGCAAAGGTCGCGATCAAGTAGCTGTGGCCTGGCCGGGCGGCCCAACTCGCGCTCGAGCGGACTTCGACGCGCCGCACCCAATCTCGGTAGCCGGTTCAGGCAGCGCGGGCCACCGTTGGATTCGCGAATCTCCCTCGCCGAGGTAGGTAGCGAAATGGAGGCAGCTTTGAGAAGAATCACTGCGATCGTCGGCATGATCGTGTTTGCATCTACTCTTTCGGCTGGCTCTGTGCTCGTACCGATCGGGTGACGGAAAGGCAGAGAGTTCCGTGTTGTTAGCCTTGTACTGGGGCGGCAACGGCTTCTTCACAGAGCTCCAGGTTTTCACGGCCGCATCGGGTTCGCCGAAGCTGCTTGCGACGATCCCATGTGGGGACCGCGATCACGGAGGCATCGGGAAACGAGGCATCGACGGCACCACGCTGTGCGAGCAACGAAGGTCTAGAGATTGCCCTTCATGTAAGGGTGTAGGCTGCTCCGTTTGTTACGTGGTCACCTTTTACCGATGGAATGGTGAAATCTTTGAAGCGATTCGAAGAAGAACAAGCTTGGACTGGACAGATGCGCCCTAACGGATGTTAACGGATGGGTTCAAGGCTTCGGAGTTCGGTTGCTTTTCGCACGCCTCTCTTACGCAGCCGATTTCCTGCCCGCCAGGCTACAGCGGATCTTGGAAGCTTCCAGCAACATCAAACTCGTCGAACGCCCGAACGCTATACTGGAATCAAGGAATTTGCCCATGAGGTCGAAACTCGTTTTGTTCTGGCTGGCTGTGGCTCTCGCGCCGGCTTCCGTCGTCGCAGCGCAATCGCAGTCCGGTGAACGACAGCGGGTGCTCGTCCCACTAGCGTTCGCAGCGGGAGCGACAGTGCCTGGCGCTTACGGAACGGTCTGGATCGGCGAGGTGTGGGCTGCGAACGAGTCGTCCGAGGACATCCAGACGCTTCAGACGCAACTGTGTCAACAGGGCTGCCCGGACCCGCAGCTTCCTGCGAAGTCGCAGCGAACCATCGGGCTACAGACCGGAGAGCGAATCGACGCAGGTGCGTTCCTTTATGTTCCTGAACACCTGGCCGTCGACGTTTTCTTTTCGGCACGAGTCCTGGAAGTGACGCGCCGTGCGCAACCAACAGGATTCGCAGTTCCCGTCGTGCGAGAAAGCGACTACTTCACGACGGCAGTCATGTTTCCGGGCGTACCGGCGGGCGCAGCGGTTCGATCGTCGCTCCGCATCTACGATGCAACCTCACAGGGCGGTCGTGCCTTTCTTGTCGAGATGGTCGGAGAGAACGGCAATACTATCGCTTCAATCCCGGTGACACTGTCCGATGGTGCTACCTCTACCTCAGGCCTTATTGACCTAAGTCCCGCATCGGTCGCTGTTCACAACCTCGAAAACGTGCTGGCGGGCGATACCGAAGCGCGAAACTTGTTTCACATCCGGATCAGTCCCGTCGGAGACGCCAGCCCCTATTGGGCCTTCGTAAGCGTGACCGACAATGAAACGCAGCACGTGTTGATGATCACCGCTGACTAGGATCAGGGGTTGGGCCAACGAAATCTACGAGGGGCAGACAGCCCTGTGATGTGCGCAGATGCGCAGCGGCCGCCGGCAATCCATAGCGCGGATACTGACGCTGCCCTCGTGGTGGCTACCCTCAACGGCGGACCGGCCGCCGCCTCGGAGGGGTCTCCCCGCACGCAGTGGCCGAGAATACCTTGTCCGATCCGTAAGTCGTTCCGCCGGGATTCGTTGCGCGAACACGGAAGTGGTAGGTCGTGTTGCACGCGAGCGGGGCAACGACCATTGACACGGCGCGCGAGGTCGTGCCGGTCACGATCTGCGCTGCCGACGTACTGCCGTACGACGTGGTCAACCCATACTCGAACGTGATCGTCGTCGACGCACCGTTAGGGTTGACGCTGCCGTTCAGCGTGGCGAACGTCGGCCCTGCCTGGTTGGCGAAGGTCGTCGTTGCGGTCGGAGCGGGACACGTACCAGTGGTGAACGTGCGATCCGGGCCATATGCGTCGCCCGCGACATTCCTGCCGACCGCGCGGAAGTGATACAGCGTTCCGCAAGCGAGCCCGCTGACGGCTTTCGAGATCGGTGCCTCCGCGGTACCGCTGCCGACGGATTGCCCGCTCGCTTCCGTAGTCGAAGAGTAGGAAGTGGACGTCCCGTACTGGAACCAGCCGATGGAGCTCCACCCGTTGGGATTCACGGTGCCGGAAAGCGTGGCGCTCGTGGAGGTGACCGCGCTTTCGGGACCTGTGACCACGGTCGGACGAGGCACCTGCGGACCGCTGTAATCTCCGATGATCACTTCCTGGGGGGACGAAGGGTTCGCGCCGTTGATCCAGAGATTGATGGTGGGCTGGAGAAGCCAGTCGTTCGTGGGGGTATTTGGCCCCGAGTAGGTCCACGCCGCGATCTCGCCTCCGCAGGGCGCGCTCGCGCAGTGACCGTGCCAGCTTCCGAACACGACGGACCTGTCGCTCGACCAGGTGAGGCGATGCGACGAGTAGGAGTCCAGCTCCGGTCCGTTCAACGCGAAGGATGTGCGGTAGGAGCTCCGGGGCGCGCCGGGATAGTAAGGCTGGAGCACGTACAGGAGGTTGTAGCTCGAGCCGAAGGATCGCGTCGCCTCGATATCGATCTCGTGGTGATCGTCGGCGTACAGGAAAAGCCCGAGGACTGTCGTGGGGCTGAGCACGTCGATCCGGGAGTTCGTCCAGAAAAGGTGCGCTCCGTAGTCAGCAATACTTCGCGCACTCACCTCGGCCTGGCACCACCTGCCGTCGGGAAGCTGGCGGATCTTGAGATGGAGTAGACCGGAGCCGTCGACCCAGACGCTGGCAGGGTCATCGCTCCAGCAGCCGTTGCCCGGGGCCCCGGTGCCCGAGCGCACCTCCCACGTCAATCCTGCGAACGAAATCGTGCGAGCGGCGTCGGCGCGAACGGAGCCGAGCAACACCATCAGGCCGATCACCCACGAAGCCAGCGTGGCGCCTGCCTGGATCAGGCCCGTGTGTGGAACGACTTCGTGGCTCGACTGCTCGCGTCCTGCCATGCACTCAATCCTGAAGGAGGAGCACGAGCCGTGGCTTCGCGTTCGTCTCCGCCAACGCCCGACTCTACTCCACTCGACGTCAGGCCGCACGCTTGCGGGGCGGCCACAGCCACGAAGCGGTTTGGTCACTCGCAGAACGCCGCGGACCATTCGCGTGGTCCTGGCCTTCTGGAAGCGAGGCGAGGAATCTGCAGAACGTACCTCGAGTGCTTCCGCAGAAGCGACCTCGGCACGTTACCGCAGGCCCCTCGCCCACAAATCGTTCAAGTTAGGCTTACGGCACTGTGCTCGGGGGCGTTCGGAATGATGGCTTTCGCTGCTTGCCCGGCCTACTTGCCGCCCTTCTTTGTGGGGATCGTCGGGGCGGGAGGGGCCTGCTTGGCCCTGGCGTCGTCCGCGTCGTTCTTCTTTTTCGTGTCGTGCTGCTGCTTCTGTTTGTTCTTGGACTTCGGTGAGGAATCTCCCACAGTGCACCATCCTTCGTGGCCGCGAGTGGCGGCAACCGATTTCCGTATACCACGTTCACGCCGCGAAGTGCTGCACACCTCGGTGATCATGTTCCGCGCAGGCTTCCTCCCTGCTCGCAGCTGTTTCCGCGCTCGACGCAGCTTTCCCCGTAGAGCAGGTAGTTATTACCGGCGACGGTTGGAGCTCCGGGTAGTAAGTGCGCTTCCCAGGTGACCGCCACTGCGCCTAGTGTTGTCGTGTTGCACAAGAAAGGCGGAACTCATGAATACCATCATCATCATCGTTGTGCTGCTTCTTCTCTTCGGCGGTGGCGGCTTTTACTGGCGTGGTCGCCGGCGCTGAGAGTTGTTCGCGGGCTCGAGTCCGCACTCGTCGGTAACTCACACGCTAACCGAGGAGCCGCGGCGGCTGCGCGCGCGAGTGACGGAGCCTCCGTCCGCGGCGCTGCGCGATTCCGCTGTGCGGAAGCTGACGCAAGCCTCCGCAACCTCCGAAGCTCGACGGCCGAAAGACGAAGAACTCTATGCGCATCATGTCGAACCCCCAGCCTGCGAACGACGTTCAGGCTGCCAGCGCCCTGACAGACGTCCTTGGCAAGAGCGAGGAAGTGCGAGATCTCGTGGTCGAGGCGGCCGAAGAGCTGTCGTCGGTCAACAGTGCCCTCAAGCATGAGTTGGCGGAGCAGGGTCCCCGCCCCGGGGTCGAGGCCGCGCTCGAGAAGAGTGAGGTCGTCGAAGCCAGGGTCCACGACGCATCAGCGAAGCTCGAGCGAGTGAACTCCGCTCTCGAGAGCGAGGTTCGTGAACGTGACGCGCTGGAAAGCCGACTGGCTGCCGCGAGCGAGCAGGGGGTGGCGGCTCGTCATGCAGCGCTCCACGACGTACTGACGGGACTGCCGAATCGCGCGCTGTTTTGCGATCGTCTCGAGCACGGAATTGCACAGGTAGCGCGACATTTCCGGCCGCTGGCAGTGATTTTCGTCGACCTGGACGAATTCAAGCTGATCAACGACACGCACGGGCACGACGCCGGCGACAACGTGCTGCGCACGATTGCCTCGCGACTCAGGGCGAGCACGCGGAGCGACGACACGGTCTGTCGCTTTGGCGGTGACGAGTTCCTCTACCTCCTGATGGAGGTCCCGGACGAAGCCGACGTCGCGCTCATCGCGAAGAAGATCATCGCTGCGATCGAAGCGCCGTGCGACTTGCCCAATGCGCAGCCTTCCCTCAGCGTGGGCGTCAAGGCCAGTCTCGGAATCGCCATCTACCCGCGAGACGGCGTGACCGCCGACGCGCTGATCAAGCGCGCGGACAAGGCGATGTACCGGGCGAAGGAAATGGGATCAGGCTTCGCGTTCGCTTCGTGAGCGCAATCCTGACCCCGATCCTTCACGCGGTTGCGGCCTCGGTGCTCGCGGGCTCGGCGATGGTCACCTTCTTCGGATTCGACGTTCGCCAGAACGCGCGCAGCTTCTCGGCTCCTTCTTCGACGACGAGGTCGAGGTAGGGAAGGATGAGGAGCGTCAGCACGGTCGAGCTCAGCAGCCCTCCCATAATCGTGCGTGCGAGCGGGAAGTAGAAGAGCCCGCTGACGTTCGAGCCGCCGATCGCGAGCGGCAGGAGACTGATGATCGTCGTCAAGGCGGTCATCAGGATCGGGCGCAGACGGTCTCGGCCCGCCATCAGGATCGCCTCGTGCCGATCGACGCCTTCGCGCCTCAACCTGTTCAGATGATCGAGCAGCACGATTCCGTTGTTCACGACGATTCCCATCAGAATGAGGAACCCGATCTGCGCCATGATGTTGAGCGGCGTCCTCGTGATGCCGAGCATCCAGATCGCGCCCGGAAGGCCGAAGAGAATCGAGAACAGGATCGCGAACGGCTGCGCGAGCGACTCGAAGAGCGACGCCATGACGATGTACACGAGGGCCAGCGCAAGGAGCATGTTGATGCCCATGTCGCGCCCCTGCGTGTCGCTCTCGAGCGTGCGATCGTCCCACGACCAGGAGTAGCCGGGCGGCATCTCGAACGCGTCCATCTGCGCCGTCACCGCCTGCTTCGCCTTGTTCCAGTCCTCTCCTTCGTAGACGGCCCGCACCGCCATCCGGACCTTCCGGTCCTCGCGACGGATCTCGTCCTGTCTGCTGACGACGTAGAACTGCGCGATGTCGCCTAACAATACGGGCCGGCCGTCGCCGCCCGGGACCTGCATGTTTCGCATGTCCTCGACGTTCGTCCGGTCCTCGATCCGCAGCGCGAGCCAGGTCTCGACTTCCTTGCTCCCAGCGTTGAAGCGGTTCAGGCGCATGCCGCCGAGAGTGAAGCCGAAGATGTCCGACACGTCCTGCGCCGTAAGGCCGAGCCGCGCTGCCTTGTCGCGATCGATCACGACCTGGATCTCCTGTCGCGAATCGCTGCCACCCTGGTTCACGTCGGCGATGCCCTCGATCGTCGCGAGCCTCCGCTCCGCTTCCTCCGCGAGCCCCTGGAGAACCTCGGAGTCCTGCCCGAAGAACTTCACCGCGAAGCTCGTCGCGCTTCCTCCCGACTCCGAGTCGTCGTCGAATACGATCTTGACGCCGGCGATCTCCGGCAACTTTTCGCGGACCTTCTTGCGCAGCTCCTTGAGCTCGTCGTCCGTCATTCCCTCGCGGGCGAGGGTGATGGTGGTGGCGGCCTCGTTTTCCGTAAACCAGCTGTAGAGTCCGCCGACTTCGAACTCCTTCGCGTTGTCGTTCAGGTACTTCTCGACGATGTCGACGGATCGCTCCGCATCGGACTTGTAGGTGAAGTCGGCGAACTCGTACCGCATGTAGAGCCGCTCGTTCTTCACCGCCGCGAACATGCCGGTCTTGACCAGTCCGGTTGCCAGCGGCACGACCGTAAGGGCGATCACTCCGAGGAGAATCGCGGCTGTCCACCAGCGATGGTTGATCGTCCATCCAAGCGCGCCCGCGTAGTGGTCCTCCAGCCAGGTGATGGTCGGATTCGGTTTCGGTTCCCGGTACTTGAGGAAATGCGCCGCGACCAGCGGGATCAGCAGCAGCGCCGATCCCAGCGAGCAGACGAGCGCGAGCGAGATCGCGATGCCCACCTCGCCGAGCCAGACCGTCAGCTCGCTCTTTCCGCCGACGATGAGCGGCAGGAAGACGATCAGCGACGTCGCGGTCGATGCGACGACTGCCATCGCGACCGCGGACGCGCCTTCGAGCGAGGCTTTCGTCGTGTCGCGCTCGGTCCGCTGCCTGCGATCGATCGACTCGAGGACGACGATCGCGTTGTCGATCAGCATGCCGACTCCCAGCATCAGCCCCATCATCGACAGCACGTTCAGCGTCTTGCCCATGAAATACATGACACCGATCGCCGCCAGGATCGAGAAAGGAATCGAGATCGATACGATCAGCGTCGACGCGAGGCGCCGCAGGAAGAAGTAGAGAATCAGCACCGCGAGAAGGCCCCCGACGGCTCCTGCCTTCGAGATGCCCTGGATCCCGCCGACGATCTCCTCGGCCTGGTTGTCCCACATGAACAGGTTGATTCCCTGCAGCAGGTCGTCGTTCGCGATGTCCTCGTTGATCACTTTGATGATGCCGCGCACGACGTCGACGGTGTTCGCCGTCGACTCCTTGTAGGCCTCGAGCGCGACGGCGTACTTCCCGTCGAGATGCCGCCCGTACGTCAGAGGCGGCTCCTCGTAGGTCACGACCGCGATGTCACGGACGCGAAGCCCGCGCTCGTTGATGACGAGGTTTTCGATCTCCTCGACCGTCGCGAACTGGCCGAGCGCGCGAACGGTGTAGCGCATTCCCTTGTCGTTGACCTGGCCGAGGACCATGTTCGACGACGCGCCCTGAAGCGTCCGGATCAGCCCGCTGACGTCGACGTTGTGCTCCTTGATTCTGTCGAGCACGAGATCGATGCTGATCTCGCGGGGCTCCACGCCGTTCAGGTCGACGCGCGCCACGCCGGGTACGCGTCGCAGCCTGTTGAGTACCCGCGCTTCGATCAGGTCGTAGTTCTTCGACAGATCGACTCCCTGCGCCGACAGGCGCGCCTGGAAGACCGGGATGTCGCTCGTGTTGAAGGAGAAGATCAGGATCTCGCCGGCGCCGGGCGGAAGCGACGGCTTGATCGCGTCCATCTTCTCGCTGACGAGCATCCGCACGACGTCGATGTCCTGACCCCAGTCGAACTCGACGAAGAACCGGGCCATGTCGGCCGACGAGCTCGCATTGAGCGATTTGACGTCGGGCAGCGTCGCGAGCACTTCCTCGACCGGCTTGGTGATCTCCTTCTCGACCTGTGTCGGGTTGGAGTTCGGATACGGGATCTGCACCTGGATGAACGGCGCGTCGACCTCCGGAAGGTAGGCGAGCTTCATCCGCGAGAGCGCGATTCCCGCCAGGATCACCACGCAGAGGAGCACCATGATCGTGGTGACCGGCCTCCCGACCGCCAGCTTCGGGAGGTTCATCGCACCACCTCGGGCGCCCCGAGCCCCACCTCATCCTCGTCCGGACGCGTGAGCTCGGCATCGACGGCGTACTTCTTCCTGTCGACGACCGAATAGACGACCGGAATCACGATGAGCGTGAAGAGCGTTGCGACTGTTAGGCCGCCGATCACCGTGATCGCAAGAGGCGCGCGCAGCTCGGCGCCGTCGCCGATTCCCAGCGCCATCGGAAGGAGTCCGAGGATCGTCGTCAGCGACGTCATCAGGATCGGCCGGATTCTCGTCAGGCCCGCCTCGACGATCGCGGCGCGCTTCTCCACGCCCCTGCGACGGTTCTGGTTGACGGTGTCGATCAGGACGATCGCGTTGTTCACGACGATGCCTGCGAGCATGACCGCACCGATGAGCGCGACGATGCTGATCGACCGACCCGTGAGCGCGAGCGCAGCGACGACGCCGATCAGCCCCAGCGGCAGCGTGAAGATGATCACGAACGGGTGCACCAGCGACTCGAACTGCGAGGCCATCACGATGTAGACGAGGAAGATCGCGAGCGCCATCGCCATCATCAGCGACCGCATCGACCGCTGCATCTCTTCTTCCTGTCCGCTCAACGAGGCTGTGACCCCCGCCGGGAGCGCGAGCGTCGCGAGCTCGGCCCGGATGTCGGCCGCGACAGCTCCCATGTCGCGTCCCGACAGGTTCGCGGAGATCACCGCCGCGCGCTTCTGGCCGATGCGGCGGACTTCGCTCGGCCCCGAGGCCAGCTTGATGTCGGCAACCGACTTGAGAAAGATCGGCCGGCCGTCGATCTGCCCGACGATCATCTCGCGGACGTCGTCGACCGATGCCGCGCCGAGATCGACCGACCGCACCTGGATGTCGATCTCGCGATCTCCCTCGGTGAAGCGTGTCGCAACCTCGCCCTGCACCTTGTTGCGCACCGTCGTCGTGACGTCGGAGAGGTTCAGGCCGAGCTGCGCGAGCTGGCCGCGATTGAACGTGACCTGCAGCTCAGGGTTGCCGAGCTCCGCGGTCGTCTTGATGTCGACGAGACCCGGCACCTCGCTGATCGCCCTGCGGACCTCGGCGGCCGCGGCGAAAAGCTCTTCGATGTTGTCGCCGTAGACTTCGACCTCGATCGGAGTGCGGAACGTGAAGAGCGTCGGCCGCTCGAACTTGAAGCGCGCGATGTCGCTCGCAGAGAGCTTCTCGCGCAGTTCGTCGATGACCAGCTCTTCCTGCTCCGGAGTGGTCCCTTCCTTCATCTGGACCTGGATGCGCGCCGCGTTTTCGCCTTCCGTGCCCGTGTTGGAGAGCGAAAGGCCGGCGCCGCCGGCGATTGACGAGTAGCTCTGGACGTGCGGGTTCGTCTCCAGCACGGATTGCACCGAGTCGATGTAGCGGTCGGTCGCCTCGATCGGCGTCCCTTCGGGAAGCTCGACGCGGAAGAAGAACTCGCCCTGCGAGAACGCCGGAATGAGGTCCAGGCCTAACTGCGGAATCATGAAGACGGCGCCCACGAAGACGATCAGGATCGCACCGAGGATCGCCAACGGCGCGTCGAGGGCGCGGCCAAGTGCCTTCGGGTAGAAGGTCGTCAGGGCACTCATCGATGCGTCGAATACCTTCGCGATCGGGCGCGAAACGAAACGCCCCGCGTTGTAGAGGCCGTTCGCGACGAAGCGAACCAACATGATCGCGTAGCGCAGCACGAATGCGACGAGCTGGAAGAGCTTCACGAGCACCCACACGAGGGTGCGAGGCACCAGCAGGAGGACGCGGAGGATACGCTTCACGAGTCCCGCATCCTTCGCCCACGCGGCCCTGATGCGCGATTTCCAGACCGCGGGCTGTGCGTTGACGTCGTCGCGGGTGGCGATCCACCACGAAGAGAGTCTCTGACGCAGGGGAACCTTCTCCGTCGCGACGACCGGAGCCTCGGTCGCGGCCTTGCCCTTCATCGGGACGAGCGCGGCCATCATCGGGATCAGCGTCAGCGACACCGCGAGGGAGGCGATCAGTGAGAACGAGACCGTCAGCGCCTGGTCGCGGAAGAGCTGCGCAGCGATCCCCTCGAGGAAGACGACCGGCAGGAACACGGCGACCGTCGTCAGGGTGGAGGCGATGACCGCCATGCCGACCTCGCTCGCCCCCGCGTGCGCTGCGGCGAGAGGCGAGGCTCCCGCCTCGCGCTTCTTGAAAATCGCCTCGAGCACGACGATCGCGTTGTCGACGAGCATGCCGACGCCTAACGCGAGCCCACCTAGCGACATGATGTTGAGCGACGTCCCCGTGCGGTACATCAGGAAGAAGGTCGCGACGATCGATACCGGGATCGAAATGCCGATGATGATCGTGCTGCGCAGGTCTTTCAGGAAAAGCAGGAGGACGAGGATCGCGATGATTCCGCCGAGCAGCGCGTTGCTGAGCACCTCGTCGACCGAGGCCTGGATGAAGCGCGACTGGTCGCCCCCCGTGGTCATCTCGATGCCATCGGGGAGCTCCTTGCGAACGTTCTCGATCCGGTTGCGCACCGAGCGCGCGACCTGGACCACGTTCGCGTTACCTTCCTTGTACATCGCGAGCTCGACCGCTTCCTTCCCGTCGAACCGCGTGATGACGGCGCGCCGCTTGTGCGTGCGCTCGACCGTGGCGATGTCGGCCATCGTCACGTTGCGCCCGTCGCGCACGACGACGACCGTCTCGAGGATGTCGTCGAGATTCTCGAACTCGTTGCGCGCGCGGACGAGGTAGCGGGCCTCTTCTTCGTAGAGGCTCCCCCCCGCCTGGTTGACGTTCTCGCGACCGAGCTTGAGGTTCACGTCCTGGATCGTGAGGCCGAGGAGCGCGAGCTTGCCCTCGTCGACGCGGACTTCGATCTCTTCCTCGTAGCCGCCGTTGACCTTGATCGCGGCGACGCCGTCGGTCGACTCGAGGTCTTTCTTGAGCACCTCCTCGGCGACGTAGCGGAGCTGGTAGAGGTCGCGCCCGCCCGCGATGTACATACGCATGATCGGGTCGTTGGCGGGATCGAAGCGAAGGATGACCGGCTTCTCGACGTCGCGCGGTAGCAGGATCATGTCGAGCTTCTGGCGCACGTCGAGGGCCGCGAAGTCCATGTTCCGGCCCCAGTCGAACTCGAGCGTGACCTGCGAGAGACCGGGACGGGAGGTCGACGACATGCGCTGAACGCCGCCGATGATGCCGACGACTTCCTCGATCTGCCGCGTGACCAGCGCCTCGACCTCTGCCGGCGCGGCTCCCGGGAATCGCGTCTCGACCGTCAGGCTCGGGTACGAGATGTCGGGGAGCAGGTTGATCGGCAGCCGGAAGTACGAGACGACGCCGAAGATGACCAGCGCCACCGCGCACATCGACACGGTCACGCGACGCTTGAGGGAAAAGTCGATCAGTCGCATGCGTTCAGCTCCTCGCGGCGGGGGCGGGCTCAGCTCTTCTTCGGCGTGTCGAGGACTTTGATCGGCGACCCGTCCTTCAGGCCGCCCTGTCCCGCGATGATGACCTTCTCCCCGGCCTTCACGCCGGAGAGAACCTGCACGTTCGTGCCTTCCTCGATGCCGAGCTGGATGACGCGCTTGGTGGCCTTGTTGCCGTCCGTCACGAAGACGTGAGCGTCGCGAAGCTCGCGGATGACCGCCTCACGCGGGAGGAGCACCGCGGCGCCACGGGTTTCGCGGATGATGTTCACCGAGACGAACGACCCGGGACGGACCGTCTTCGGAGGCTTGATGGCCTCGACCTTGACCTTGACGGTGCCGGTCGCGGTGTCGACGACCGGGCTGATCTGGCTGATGCGGCCTTTGAAGGCGACGCCCTCGTCGGCCTTGAGGTTGAGGCGAACCTCGCGGCCTTCCTCGAGCGCGAGCACGTCGGTCTCCGGAATGTAGATGAGCGCAATCAGCGGGTCGTAGTCCGTGACCGTGAACAGTTCCTCTCCCGGGCGGACGTGCGTGCCGACCTGGATCTTTCGCGAAGTCACGCGACCGGCGAACGGCGCACGAATGGTCGTCTTCGAGTAGCGCCACTGCGCCTCGGCGAGCTCCTGCTCGGCGACCGACTTCTCCATCTCGGTCTTCTCGTAGTCGCCCTTCGACATCAAGTCTTTGTTGTACATCTCCTTCGCGCGGTTGAAGGCGACGCCGGCGTTCTCGGCGCGGACCTTCGACTTCGCGATCAGGATCTCCGCGTCGTCCCGGTTGAGGACCGCGAGCGTCTGTCCCTTCTGGACGACGTCGCCTTCCTCGACGAGCAACTGCGTCACGCGACCCTCGGCTTCGCCGATGATCCTGACCTCGTTCTCCGCCACCAGGTTCGCGGTCGCCGAGATGTAGGAGGAGATCGCGCCCGTGGAGATCTCGGTCACGTTCACCGGGACAGGGGCCTTTTCCTTCTTCTCGTCTTTGCTGCCCTTCTTCTCGCCGGCGCTCGCGGCGCCCGCGGCCGTTACGCCGCCGGCCGCAGCCACCTTGCCGCCGTCTCCGGCGGAGGGCGCCTTCTCGCGATTCATGAACGAGAAGAGAGTGATGACCGCCGCGACGACCGTCACGACCGCGATGCTCGGGATCAGCTTCCGTGTCCTGTCCAACTCCGTCGTCTCCAAGCCTGCATCCATGGTGGCAACCTCCTCATGCGCAAACTACGTACGGGATGTCCCGCGGGTTAACACGTACTACGCGAGGTCTGCCCGAAGGTTTGCAGGATGGTTGTTACAACTGTGAGCAGGCGGTCGAGAGGGGACGAGCGCCGGCCCGCCTTACGCGCCGGTCATGTTCACTTCGTGCGGAACGCGCCCGCCTGCGGGGCTACTCGCACGTACGCCGTCTTCTGTAGAGTTGGAAGGAAGCACTTTGGGAATGTTCGCGGAGCTTCCAAGGGTCGAGCTTGCGAACTTACCTCGGGGTATCATGCCCGGCGATGTCGAGATCGCCGCACGACTCCGCCGATGCCGGAAACAGTCCGCTCGCCAGGCAGTTCGCCCTCGAGAAGGAGTTCGCCAGAAAGCTGATGTCCGCGTCCCGCGACGAGCGGCGCGGTCTCTACACCTCGGTCTACGACGAATTGTTCCGCCAGTTTCCTCACCTCGTCGGACCGAGTGACCGTCCTGACGAGATCGCTCTCAAGATGCTCGTGCTGCGTCCGCTGCTGCGTCCCGGCGACCGGTTTCTCGAGGTCGGAGCGGGCGAGGGCTCCCTCGCGGCGGCCGTTGCCGAAGAAGGACTCTCCGCCATCGCGATCGACGCCTCCACCGCGATTCTGTCGAGGCAGAACGCGCACCCTCGCCTCGAGGTTCGGGTCTCCGACGGGCCTCCGTACGAGATCCCCGACGCTTCCGTGCAGTTGGCGTTCTCGTGTCACTTCGTCGAGCACATCCACCCGGAGGACCTGCGGGAGCACCTCGCCGAGATGATGCGGGTGCTCGCTCCGGGCGGCGCGTACGTCTGCGTGACTCCAAATCGCCTTCTCGGTCCGCACGACGTGTCGCGCTACTTCACGACCGAAGCCTGCGGACTCCATCTCCGCGAGTACACCTACGGGACGCTGGCGGGAGAGCTGCGTCGCGCCGGCTTTCGCGATCTGCGCGTGCTCGCCGGCCTAACAGGCCGCCGCTTCCGAGTGCCAGTCGCACCGGTGGCGTTCGCGGAGACTCTGCTCGGAATCCTGCCGCGGCGTCTCCGGTCGTGGATTCTGTCGCGCCGCTTCCTCGGCGGATCTCCCGAGCCGCTGCGCCTGCTCGAGCAGGTCAAGCTCGTCGGCTGGCGCGCAGCCTGACGGATCTCCAGGGCCGCTCGGAACTCGAGCGCGCGAGTCGGTGGGGGCCCGTCTGCCATCTCCCGCAGTCCTCTTCGGCTATCCTGTTGCCCGTGACTTACGAGAGCTCGCACTGGAGACAGCGGCTGCACAGCGTGATCTTCGAGTCCGACACGCGCGCCGGGCGTGGGTTCGACGTGGCGTTGATCGTCTGCATCCTGGCCAGCGTCGGTGTCGTGATGTTGGAGAGCATCGCGACTCTCGATGCGCGGTGGCATCGGGAGTTCTTTGCCGCCGAGATGGCGTTCACCGTCCTCTTCACGATCGAGTACATCCTGCGGCTCTTCGCCGTGCGCAAACCGCTCGCCTATGCCCGCAGCGCACTCGGCATCATCGACCTCCTCGCCATCGTACCGACCTGGCTGACGATCTTCGTTCCCGGAGCGCACCTGTTTCTCACCGTCCGCATCCTCAGGTTGCTGCGGGTCTTCCGGGTTCTGAAGCTGACCGAGTACCTGAGCGAGGCAGGAGTCCTCGTCTCGGCGCTGCGCGCCAGCCGGAGAAAGATCTCGGTGTTCCTGTTCACTGTGATCACTCTCGTGGTGCTCATGGGCGCGCTGATCTACATCGTGGAGGGGCCGGCGAACGGCTTCACCAGCATTCCGCTCTCGATGTACTGGGCGATCGTCACGCTGACGACCGTCGGCTACGGCGATCTCGCACCTCAGACGCCGCTCGGGAAGCTGGTGGCGTCGCTCGTGATGGTGATCGGGTACGCGATCATCGCCGTGCCGACCGGCATCGTCACCTCGGAGCTCACCGCATCGCGCTTTCAGCGGGGGCACTCGCGGCAGGCGTGCCCGTCGTGCGGACGCGAAGGGCATGATGATGACGCGCTGCACTGCAAGTACTGCGGCAGCGCGATGTGACGCTTGCTGCGCCGTTCGCACCGCGGCAGGCCGCAAGCACGGCCTGCCCTCATCGTGTTCCGCTCACTACGTCTTCAGATACCTCTCGCGAATCCGTGGGATGAGGTAGTCGTGGAACGCCGCCTCGAGGCCGTACTTCGGCTCGAAGCCCCAGTCGTTGCGCGCGGCCGAGTCGTCGACGTCCGCTGGCCACGAGTCGACGATGCCCTGCCGCTTCTCGTCGACTTTCGTAGTGATCTGCGCGCCCGGGAACGCCTTTTCCACGATCGCCTGGATCTCGGCGGCCGAGGGGTTGAAGGCGCCGATGTTGTACGAGGTTCGCGTTAGGCGCCCGGCCGGTGCGGCCGCCAGCGCGAGGAGTGCCGCGACGCCATCGGGCATCGCCATGAACGGGATCCGCGCGTCGGGGCGAACGAAGCAGGCGTACGGCTGCCCCTGCGCCGCGGCGTGAATCATCTCGGGGGCGAAGTCGGACGTGCCGCCCGACGGGATGGTAGCCGCGGAGATGAGCCCCGGGAAGCGGATGCAACGGAAGTCGACTTTGCCGGCGAGCTGCTCGGCCGCGAGCTGCTTGTAGTGCCGCGCGTAGTAGCGGCCGAGTTGCTCGCAGTACAGCTTGTTGCAGCCGTACATCGTGCTCGGCGTGTTGAAGTCGTCCTCCTTCACGCGGCCCGCGCGCGCCTTCGCGGCGAGGTCGGGCATGCCATAGATGGCGATCGAGGAGGGGTAGAGGAAGACGACGGGACGGCCGTGCGACTCACCCTGCTTCTGCGCGAACTCGAGCAGGTTCATCGTCCCCTCGACGTTCACCTGGTGCGCGGTGACGGGGGTGAACTCGCTGCGGGTCGAGAGGAGCGCGGCGAGATGGAATACGAGGTCGACCTCGAACTCCGAGAGGATCCGTTCGAGCAGGTTCGTCTCGAGGATCGACCCGGAGAACTCGTGCTGGACGAGGCGCCCGAGCTCGGGCTCGAGCGGTTTGAGGTCGAGTGTGATGATGGTCCGACTGCCATCCCGCACGAGCTGGGTGATCAGGCCATGGCCGATCTCTCCGCTCGCACCGGTGATCAGAACTGCAGGTTTTCTGAGCAAGGTCTGCCTCCAGCGCCTTCGGGCGCCGGAAAACACTATCACCAGCCCCGCCTTTGTCGGGTGACCTCGGACACCCGGTGGCCGTGATACCGAGTGCAGCGAGGAATCGGCACGCCGTCCGTCATTCCGATCCCG
>JBPPMG010000083.1:0-5935 GCA_051305935.1 Thermoanaerobaculia bacterium | reverse complement strand
AAAAGCGAGACGGACGTTTCCGCCGCTCTCCCGAAGCCCCCACATCATCGTGATCCTCTCGGCATGACCGAGGGCGATGGTCGCGACGTTGGAGTTCGAGCCGTCGACGATCAGCTGGATCGACGCTTTCCGGGCCGCGAAGTCGCGGGCGAAGCCGGGCGGGATCGCGATCGCGGCGATCGCATCTCCCCCGTCGAGGGCCGACACGAGGTCCGACAGATCCTCGGAGGCGCCCGCGAGCTGAAAGTACCCGGAGGCCGTGAGCGCGTCGACGAGGCTGCGGGAGAGCGCGGTGCTGTCGTGGTCGACGACGAAGAGCTTCGTGTTCCGCACGTCCGTCGAAACGGCGTAGCCGAACATCAGCAGCTGGATGACGGGCGCGACGAGCAGCACCCCGCGCATCCGGGGCTCCCGGAAGATCTGCCGGAGCTCCTTGCGCACGAGCTCCAGGATGCGGCGCAGCGACCCGCCTCTCAATCGATCTCCTTTCTGAACTTCGCGACCGCGAGCCCAAGGCCGACGATCGCGAAGACGACCATCAGCACGGCCTGCGTGCGCAGCACATCCGCGCCGACGCCCTTGAGGAAGATTCCGCGCGTCACGACGAGGAAGTAGCGCGCGGGGATCAGGTAGGTGATCGCGCGCAGCAGCGGCGGCATCGCGTCGATGGAGAACATGAATCCGGAGAGGAGCAGCGCCGGGAGGTACGTGACGACCATCGCCGCCTGCGTCGCCAGCATCTGGGACTTGGCGACCGCCGAGATGAAGATGCCGAATCCGAGCGCCCCGATCAGGAAGAGGAGGGAGAGGACGAAAAGCAGGATCACGCTGCCGCGGAAGGGGACCTGGAATAGCGCGATGCCGAGAACGACGGTGACGGCGATGTCGATCAGCCCGATCGCAACGTAAGGAAGCAGCTTGCCCACGACGACCTCGAGCCTCGAGACTGGCGTCGACGCGAGCTGTTCCATCGTCCCGCGCTCCCACTCCCGGGCGATCGTGAGCGAGGTCAGAAGTGCGGCGATGATCGACATGATCACCGCCACCAGCCCGGGAACGATCATGTTCCGGCTCAGGAGCTCCTCGTTGTACCAGACGCGCGAGGCTACCTCGACCGGGAACCGCGCCGGCCGCACGCTCGCCGCAAGCCGCGAAGAGTACTGGATCGTGATCGCCTCGGCGTACGCGATGACGATCGTGGCTGTGTTTGCATCGCTCCCGTCCACCACCGCCTGAACCTGCGGCGGAGATTGTGTCCCGAGCCGTTCGGAGAAATCGGCAGGAATCACGAGAACGATCTGCGCATCGTTGCGGTCGAGGAGACGCTCGATCTCGGCGGGACTTTCGAGTTGATGCTCCAGATCGAAGTACCCCGAGGCCTGAAACGCGTCGATGAGCTCCCGACTCTCGGGCGATCGATCTTCGTCGAGGACGGCGAGGGCGATGTGGCGGATGTCCCACGAGATCGCGTACCCGAAGATCACCAGGAGAAGGACGGGAACCGCGAAGGCCAGAAGCAGACTGCGCGGGTCGCGGCGGATCTGGATCGTCTCCTTCGCCGCAATCGCCTTCAGGCGCATCAGCGAGAATCGCCGCTCAGTCATGCGCCACCCCTCCGCTCGCCTCGATGAGCGACACGAACACGTCCTCGAATGAAGGATCAATCGGACGGATCGAAACGAGAGCGATCCCGGCCGAGCGAAGGGCGGCGCGGATCGAGCGCTCACCCTCTCCCGCCGAACCGACGACAGCGTGAATCGCCCGGCCGAACAGCGAGGCCCGGACGACTCCCTCCGCTTGCTCGATCACCTCGAGCGCCGCGACCGAGCTCGCCGACTCCACCTCGAGCAGTGGCGCATCCAGCATGTTCCGGATCCCCTCGGGAGAGTCGAGCGCGATCAGCCGCCCCCGGTTCATCAGAGCCAGCCGGTCGCAGTACTCCGCCTCTTCCATGTAGTGCGTGGTGACGAGGATCGTGGTCCCGCCGGCTGCGAGCTCGGCGATCAGGTCCCAGAAGCTGCGGCGCGAAAGCGGGTCGACGCCGGAGGTCGGCTCGTCCAGGAAAAGGATCGGCGGTTCGTGCAGGACGGCGCAGCCGAGCGCGAGACGCTGCTTCCAGCCGAGAGAGAGGTCTCTCACGAGCTGCTTTTTCCGGTCTGCGAGGCGCGCCATCTCGAGCACCCAGTCGCGCCTCGCTTCCCGCCTCTCGCCCGTGACGCCGTACAACCCTCCGAAGAACGAGATGTTCTCCGCGACCGTGAGGTCGGGATAGAGAGAGAAGAGCTGCGACATGTAGCCGATGCGCGCGCGGACCTCTTCCGGCGCGGAAGCAACATCGAATCCGGCGACGGTCGCCCGGCCGGAGCTCGGCGCGAGAAGCCCCGTCAGGATCTTGATCGTCGTCGTCTTCCCCGCGCCGTTCGGTCCGAGAAATCCGAAGACCTCCCCCGGCCGGACCGCGAAGCTCAGGTCCTCGACGGCGGTGAAGTCGCCGAACATTTTCCCAAGGGACTCGACCTTCAGCGCGTCAGCCGTCGTCACGCGCGGCCTCCGCGTTCTGAATCCGCTGGATGAAGACATCTTCCATGCCGGGCTCGATCCGCTCCGGCTCAGCGGGCTCGAAACCGGCGTCCCGCATCGCTTCGACGGTCGCGCGGGCTTCTTGCTCGTACGAGCGGAGCGAGACGTGGAGCCGCTCGCCGAACACGAGGGCGCGATCGACGAAAGAAAGGGCGCTCACGACATCGCGAGCCTCCCGCGCCCTCGTCACGCGGATCGCGGCGAGCTCGCCGGGGTACGACGCGCGCAGCTCCGAGGGAGTGGCGATCGCGAGCGATCGGCCGCGGTGAATCATCGCGAGCCGGTCGAAGCGTTCCGCCTCGTCGAGATAGGAGGTGCTGACCACCGCCGTCACTCCCGCGGCGACCATCTCGTGGATGATCACCCACAGCTCGCGCCTCGAGATCGGGTCGACGCCGAAGGTCGGCTCATCGAGCAGGAGCACCTGCGGTTGGTGGATCAGAGCGCACGAAAGCCCGAGCTTCTGCTTCATCCCCCCCGAGAGCTTCCCGGCGAGCCTGTCGCTGAAGGGTCCGAGGCCCGAGAACTCGAAGAGGCGCTCGAGGCGGGCGGGGCGCTCCGCGCGCGGCACCTGAAAGAGGTCTGCGTAGAACGCGATGTTCTCGCTGACCGTCAGATCGGAGTAGAGCCCGAAACGCTGCGGCATGTAGGCGATGTGCCGCTTGATCTCTTCCGGGTCTCGACGAACCGAGGTGCCGAGGATCCTCGCGTCTCCTTCCCCCGGCCGGAGAACTCCTGCAAGCATCCGCAGCGTGGTCGTCTTCCCGGCGCCGTCGGGGCCGACGATGCCGAAGAGCTCACCGCCAGCGACCTCGAAGCCGAGGTCTTCGACGGCGACCTGGCCGCGGAAACTCCGCGAGAGATTCTCCACTTCGATCGCGTGCATCGCGTCACCCACTCGTGGCGTCGCCCGCGGGGGTCAGGGTCACGTCCGCAGGCATCCCCGGTTTGAGCTCCAATTCCGCGTCGCCGTCGATCCGGACCTTCACCGCGTAAACCAGCCGGACGCGCTCCTCCGGCGTCTGCACGGCTTTGGGCGTGAACTCCGCCTCCGGCGAAATGAAGACGACAGCTCCCCGGTAGGCGCGATCGGGGAACGTGTCGGAGCGGATCTCCGCCGGGGTGCCGAGGCTGACGGCTCCGATGCGGTTCTCCGGGACGAAAATGCGGACCCATCGATCGGCCGGATTCATGACGGTCAGCACCGGCTGGCCGGGCGCGACGATCTCGTTCGGCTCGCGGTGACGCGTCGTGACGACTCCGGAGTGAGGCGCGACGAGCGCGGTCCTCGCGGTCGCTGCCGCCGCGGCGGCAACCGCCCCCTCGGTCTCGGCGACGACCGCTTCACCCCCGGCGATCCGTTCCGCTCGCGGCCCCTGCTGGACCAGCGCGAGTTGTTCTTCCGCCTGCCGGACGCGGGCCGCCGCAACTCCCTCCTGCGTTCTCGCTTTCTCGAGCGCCTCAGGGCTGATCGCTCCACCCGCTTCGAGCGTCGCGGACTTCTCGCGGTCGCGCCTCGCGTCCGCGAGACGTTCACGCGCCTCCGCCACACCGGCTCTCGCCTGTGCGATCTCCTCCGGCCGCGATCCCCTTCGCAGCTCCTCGAGCTGCGCGGCCGCCGCCGCGAGGCGAGCCGCGGCCTGGTCGGCGCGGGCCACGATCTCGGCCGAGTCGAGCCGGGCCAGGACCTGCCCCTGACTCACCTGCTCCCCTTCGCGCACCGCGATCCCTTCGATACGCCCTCCCGTCTCGAACGCGAGGGTCGCTTCGGTCGCTTCCACCGTTCCCGAGGCGCGAAGCATTCCGTCGTCCGAGTCACCTCTCGAAAGCCACCAGATGACCGCAACTGCCGCGACGACCACCAGCACGACCAGGACGAGGACCTTTTTCCGATTCATTCTGCACTCCTGAAATTCGCATCGATCCACTCGGGATCGAGCCTTCCCGTGACGCGGGCCAATTCGGTCTGCGCGATTCCGAGACTCCGCGTGGAGGCCGCAAGGGCCGCGCGCGCGCCCGCCAGCTCCGCCTCGGCCCGCAGGTATTCGGCCTGGATCCCGACGCCGTTATCCAGACGGAGCCGCTCGACCCGCGCGACTTCGGCGAGGCTGCGGATCGCCGACTCGTAACTCGTGACGAGCGCGCTCGATCTGCGGACCGCGGCCATGGCGTCGTCGAGCTGGCCGAGGACGTCGAGACGCGCGACCTCCAGGTCCGCCTCCGCTCGCCTCAACTCCGCCCGTGCTCGCGCGACACGACTCTCGGCTGCAGATCCGTCGAACGCATTGAAGCGAAGCTGTACCCCCGCGTTCCACTCGAGAGTGAAATCGCCGTCGCCGGAGCCGTACTCGAGGATGTTCCCCGCGGCCGCCACCTGCGGCTTCCGCGATCCCTCGGCCGCGCGAACGCCGGCCGCCCGCGCTTCGATCGCGGCCCTAAGGCTGCGAATGCGCGCGCTCGACCCCGTCGCTTCCTCGGCCAGGACGCCCGCTTCGGGGGTCGCCGCGTCGATTCGAGCGGCAACGATGTCGCGCACTTCCAGTCCGGTCAGGCGAGCGAGCGACGCCCGTGCGACGGAGAGCCGCGCCTCGACGTCGATCCGGCGCGCCCTCGCCGCCTCGAGCGACGCATCGGCACGGTAGCCCTCCACGGCTGCGGCCCGCCCGACTTCGCTCAGCTGCGCAATCCGCGATCGTTCCGCCTCGATCGATTCGAGCCTTTGCTCCTCGGCTTGCAGCTCTTGCTGTCCAGCGAGAACGTCCAGGTACGCCGCTACCGTCGCCAGAAGGATCCGTTCGCGGATCTCCTCCGTTGCCACGCCGGCCGCATCGCGCATCGAGCGCGCCTGATCGACGCGGCTTCGCGCCGCGCCACCATCCCAAAGAAGGTACGTGCCGCTGAGCGAGCTCTGGATCAGAGTTCGATCGAAGGGTGGAATCGTCGCTGGATCGAAACCGTGAATCGGCATCACGATCATCGGCTCGTCATGCCGGAAGACTGATCCAGCGATCGTGACTTGAGGATCGAGAGCGGCTTCGGCCTCTCCTACCCCCGCGGCCGCCGCGTCGGCAGCCGCGATCGCGGCCTCCACCGCCGGGGCGTTTTCGAGAGCCGCGCGAACCGCGTCGGAAAGTGTCAGGACCGCTGCGTCCTGCGCGAGGGCGGCTGTGCTTGCGAGGAAAAGAGTGAAGAGCACGTACTTCATTCGGATTCTCCAGAGCGGGTCCGCACCCCGTCGAGCAGGATTGCGGCAAATTGATCGGCCAGGTTCTCGGTCGTCGCAGCCCCTTCGGGCGCCGCGCCGGCGAACCCGCGGAGGCGGTCGCGGAAACCGCGCGAGCTGACCAGAAGCATC
>JBPPMG010000178.1:0-4710 GCA_051305935.1 Thermoanaerobaculia bacterium | reverse complement strand
GCGACCATCGGCGAGTGGATGGGGATCACCGGGCAGGCCGCAGCCTACCTGGCTCGCCAGGCCGTAGAGCTCGAGCGGCTGGACGAGGCGTTCGGCACCCTCGTGGCCGGGATCAGGCGGCGGCTCGAGGCGTCCCAGGGTCGTTTCAAAAGCGATCAGGCGGTCAGCCCCGACTGAGCTCGGCGCGTACGCTCCTCCGACTGTCCGATCGAGCAATGCCCGAGGCGAAAGTCTCCGGAGTGGGAGATTTTTATACTTTAGGTGTGACCCCAATGGTGACCCCAATGGTTACCAATGGCTCCGACACGAAAGTCTCCGGAGTAGGAGATTTTTATACTTTAGGTGTGACCCCAATGGTGACCCCAATGGCCTGACCCCAATGGCCAATGGCTGTAGGTGTGACCCCAATGGCCGTGGGAGACCGTGCGTGCGCTCGAGGCCAAAGGGCACGACGTGCGCACCGACGTGGATGGATACGGCGGCTACCAGGCGATCCTGCGCGACGCGAAGCGTGGCGTGTACTTCGGCGCTTCGGAGTCACGGAAAGACGGACAGGCTTGCGGCTATTAGCCGGATTGAGAATTGAGCTCGGAATCACACACGCCGTGGAGTCAAAGGCGAAATGCCTTTCCCGATCTCCGGTCGCATACCATGTGCTTTGAAATCCGGGACCGGAGCCGATCGCAATGACCGAACTGTTCGACAGGGACACGCTTTTTCGTTATCTCGCGAACGTCGACCCCGCTTTCGCCGACCCGACCGGCGCCACGCTGGAGGTTTTCTCCGGAGGGGTCTCGAACCTGACCGCCCGCGTCTCGTTGGGTGATCGGGCTCTCGTCGTCCGCCGCGCCCCGCCGGGAAAGAAGGCCGCCAGCGCACACGACATGGTCAGGGAGGCACGCATCCTGACCGCCATCCGCCCCCACTTCCCCCTGGTCCCGAGGGTGATCGCGGTCTGCGAGGACCCGGAAGTGTTAGGCACGCCATTCTTCGTGATGGAGTACCTGGAAGGAAAGATCCCCGGCCGCAAGTTCCCCGGCGAGGTCTCGCCGGACGAGGCACGCACACTCTGCGAGAACCTCGTCGACATCCACGCCGACCTCCACGCGATCGACCTCGTCGAGACTGGCCTGGAGAATCTCGGCAAGCCCGAAGGTTATGTCGAGCGCCAGATCAAGGGTTGGTCCGAGCGCTACCGTGCGGCGCGCACCGATGACGTGCCGACCTGCGAGAGCGTCATCACATGGCTCGAGGAGCACATGCCGGCCGCGTCGGGCGCGTGCCTGATTCACAACGATTTCAAACTCGACAACGTCGTTCTCGATCCGGACGACCTCACGCGCATCGTCGGCGTCCTCGACTGGGAGATGGCGTCGATCGGCGATCCGCTGATGGACCTCGGCGCCTCGCTCGCCTACTGGGTCGAGCGCGGCGATTCGGAGCCGCTGAAGGCGATCCGCCGCCTGCCGACCACAGTGCCCGGCATGATGACCCGCGACGAGGTCGTCGCCCGCTATGCCGAGCGCTCGGGTCGCGTGATCGAAGACTTCACCTACTACTACGTCTACGGCCTGTTTCGCCTCGCCGGCATCGCCCAGCAGATCTACGTCCGCTACAAGCTGGGGCAGACGAACGACGAACGGTTCGCTGCGTTCGGCCAGGCGGTGAACATTCTCGTCGACCAGGCGCAGCGCGTGATCCGCCAGTGGGACGCGAAGCATTCGCGCAAGGAGCGACTGGCGACACTCCTCACCGATCGCGCGTTCCGCCTCGAAGGCAGGGTCGCAGTCGTCACCGGTTCGAGCCGCGGTATCGGCGAGGCCGTCGCACGTCTCTTCGCGAACCAGGGCGCGCACGTGGTGATCACATCCCGCAAGGTCGAGGCCTGTGAGGCCGTCGCGCAGAGCATTCGCGACGCCGGCGGGCAGGCCACGGCAGTCGCCTGCCACGTCGGCGAGGCCGACCAGCGTCAGGCACTTGTCGACGGCGTGGTTCGGGCGCTCGGCCGCATCGACATCTTCGTGAACAACGCGGCGACGAACCCGTACTTCGGGCACATTCTCGACACCCCCGATTCGATGCTTGCCAAGACGGTCGACGTCAACCTGACCGGCTTCTTTCACCTGTGTCAGCTCGCGGGCCGCGTGATGCGCGAGCAGGGCGGCGGCGTCATCCTGAACACGGCGTCGGTCAACGGCGTGAGCCCTGCGCCGTATCAGGGAATCTACTCGGTGACGAAGGCCGCGATCATCAGCATGACTCGCGCGTTCGCCAAGGAGTGCGCCCCACTCGGGATCCGCGTCAACGCCGTGTTGCCAGGCCTGACGGAGACGAAGTTCGCCTCGGCGCTCACGAGCAACGCGGACGCGCTCAGGAGTATCCTTCCGACGATTCCCCAGGGCCGTGTCGCGGAGCCCGAAGAGATCGCCCCGGCGTTTCTGTATCTCGCCTCGGATGCCTCGGCGTACGTGACCGGGACATGCCTGACGGTCGACGGAGGGATGCTGGCATGAGCCACCACGACGTGCCGCTTTGCGGCGCAACGACCACTCGAGCTTGAAACGCGACAGCAAGAGGTAGCCCATGGACTTCTCCATATCCGAACGTGTCACGACACTGCGCAAGCTCGCCCGCGAGTTCCTCGATCGCGAGGTGCAGCCGATCGAGCTCGAGATCTCGGCACGCGGCTGGACAGGCATCGACGAGAAAATGGCTCCCGTGCGAACGCGCGCTCGCGAGACCGGGATCTTCGCCCCTCACATGCCCGAGGAGCTCGGCGGCGCGGGGCTGACGCTGCTCGAACAGGCGCAACTCTCCGAGGAGCTCGGGCGCAATCCGCTCGGCCACTACGCGTTCAACTTCGCGGCGCCCGATGTCGGCAACATGGAGCTGCTGCACGGTTTTGGCACGCCGGCACAGAAGGAACGTTGGCTCGCTCCCCTGGTTCGTGGCGAGATCAGAAGCACGTTTCTGATGACCGAGCCGGAGCACGCGGGCTCGAACCCCGTCTGGATGAGCACGACGGCGACGAAGGACGGCGACGACTGGGTATTGCGCGGTCACAAGTGGTTCGCGACCGCGGCCGACGGCGCGGCGTTCGGCGTCGTGATGGCGGTCTCCGATCCCGACGAGGTGAGCCCGTACGCGCGCGCCAGTATGTTCATCGTCCCGACCGACGCCGAGGGCTTCGAGCTGATTCGCAACATCTCGGTGATGGGCCACGTCGGGTCAGGATGGATGAGCCACGGGGAGATCATGCTTCACGGCGTGCGCGTGCCCGGCGAGAACCTGCTCGGCCCGCGAGGCGCCGGGTTCAAGCTCGCCCAGTCGCGCCTCGGTCCCGGTCGTATCCATCACGCAACACGCTGGGTCGGCGTCTGCGAGCGGGCGCTCGACCTGATGTGCCGGTACGCGGTTGAACGGGAGCTCTCCCCGGGCCGGCCGTTAGGCACGAAGCAGACCGTGCAGGAGTGGATCGCCGAGTCGCGCGCGGAGATCGAAGCGGCGCGCCTGATGGTGCTGCAGGCCGCATGGAAGATCGAGCAGCATGGCGAATACCGCGCAGACGTCTCGCTCATCAAGTTCTACGTCGCGAACATTCTCCAGCGCGTTCTGGATCGCGCGATCCAGGTGCACGGCGGGTTGGGTGTCACCGACGACACGCCCCTCGCGTTCTGGTACAGCCACGAGCGCGCGGCGCGCATCTACGACGGCGCCGACGAGGTGCACAAGGCGGTCGTCGCGCGACGAATTCTGAGGGAGTACGGGCTCGATTTGAGGGGTTCAGGGCTCGATTGAACGACAGAGGAAGCCCTGCATCTGTTCGCACTGCTGCGAGCGGAGGAACTCCGACTGGCTCTCGGTCTCGACGCCTTCAGCGATCACGGTGAGGCGCAGCTTGTGCGCCATGGCGGGTCACGGCGCTGACGATGGCCGCGTCGTTCTCGTTCGTCTCGATGTCGCGCACGAACGACTGGTCGATCTTGAGGCTGTCGATCGGGAAGCGGCGCAGGTAGCTGAGTGACGAGTACCCGGTGCCGAAGTCGTCGATCGAGATGCGCAGCCCCATCGCCTTCAGGTCGACGAGCATCTTGATCGCCATCTCCGGGTTCTGCATGGCGTTGCTCTCTGTGATCTCGAGCTCGAAGCGCTCGGCCGCGTGGTCGCCGCTCGCCTTGAAGTGGTCGAGATCGAGGAAGGCGACGCAGACGTGCCGCGCTCCGCGCTCCGAGTGGCTCATGGCCATCTCGGCTATGCGGCTATGGGGTCAGCGGCTATGGGTTCAGAGCTTCGGTCTTCTGAATGCTACGAGTAGTAGATCGTCCTACTCACTGCAGACGCGGCTTCGCGGCCTTTTCGGCGAGCGACGCATCCTGGGCTCGCGGCAACCCGACTCGCAAATCATTAAAAACAAGACCTTATCTTTCGATCGTGCAAACAAGAGAATTGCGAAGCACTGACCCCTTCGCCTTGACCCCTTCGCCTTCGCCTGACCCCTTCGCGACACCTTCGCGCGCATCCGCTGACCCCATCCGCTATCGGGCCTGGCTTCCGAATTACAAGGACCAGGGAGAGTGCATGCGAGCGACTGGCATCACACCGCGAGGAGAGCCGCCGGAGTCTCTCGGTGAGTCTTCCGGGATCTCGGACACGAGCTCCAGAGCAACCGCGATCGGCACGAACCGGGGCACAACTTCGATCCGGAAATGC
>JBPPMG010000170.1:0-2594 GCA_051305935.1 Thermoanaerobaculia bacterium | reverse complement strand
GCGACGAGCTGTCGACGGCCACGATGGAAGCGGCCCCCCTCGAGGCCGCTTCCAGAGAAAACACGCCGGTTCCTGAAAAGAGATCGAGAAATCGCGCGCCCTCGATGCTCGGCGCGATCACATTGAAGTAGGCCTCGCGCGCTCGCGACGAGGTCGGGCGCAACTCCCCGCGGGGGAGCTGCACTTTTCGTCCGCGGAGCGTGCCTCCGCTGATTCGGACCGAGCTCATCTGGGCGGCGATGGGCCCGCGGCTACGAAATAGAGGTGCAGATCCTTCTTCGCTACGAAGCGACGAACCGGCTCGGTCAGGCTCTGCAACTCGAGCAGTTCTCCCTGCTGGAGAATGCCGATCACCCGGTAGCTCTTCTGATCGTCTCCGAGTAGAACGTCGCCGACCGACGCCTCGTATCCCGCCACGGGATTCGTTACTTCGCGATCTTCGGAGAGTGCGCGCACGACGTCCTCGAGGACCAGGCGGAGCCGCTCGATCTGCTCGGGGATGACCGCGGTCGAAGCCCACTTTCGCTCCACGGTGGTCTCGCCGGTCGCGATTCGCAGCACGGTCTGGTCGCGCGTCGGATCGCCCTCACTCCACGGTCGGAACTGCTCCAGCTCGTGGGTGGTGAAAAACTCGCGATACCCTTCCAATGCCTGGGCCGGGATCCGCACCTTCTTCGACATCCGCCATCCATCACCCTCCATCTCCACAGCGAGGACGGCGTTCTCGAATACGGTGAGGCGCTGGTAAACCTCCTCCAGCCGGGCGGTGAAGTTGATCAGGACCTTCGGAAGACGCCCATCGACGAGCAGGTCGTCTCCGACGGGCGTGGCCCCTGCGAGCTCCACGACGTGATACTTGACCATCTCCCTGTCCGAAAGCTCGGGGACCGGGATGCTGATCGTCGTCTGTCTCGGAGGTTCAGCAGCCGAAGCCGTGAGGGCGAAGAGTGTCCCCAGTGCGAGCAGGGCTGCCGTTTTGCGGTGAAGTCCGTTCATGAAGCCTCGCCACGAAGATACTCCAACGCCCGGGACCTGGCAAAAGAAAGCGCCTCGTCACGCGTGATCTTTCCCGAGGCGATCGCCTCGCGCGTGTCGCGGAAAGCGCGGCCGAGATGGGGACCAGGGGGAAGGCCAAGCTCGTGGCCGCGGAAGGGACGCTCGATGCGGCGAGCGATCCGCTCGCGGCTGGCAGGATCGCGAAGAGCGGGATCCCGCTCGAGCAGTGCCAGCAGCTCTCCGGGAGCGGCAGCGAGATCGCGCGCGCCGATCGCACCCGATCCGATGCCGGCAGCGAAGCGTTCCCGGTCGATCAGGATTCTCAGAGTGTCAGTGCGCCGCCGGCTCAGGGCGGAGCCCCTCATGTCGGGATTCCTTGAAACGAGGGCAGCCAGCAGCAGGAGCTCCGCATCGAGCTCAGGCTCGTCTGCGATGATCGCCGCCGCTTCCTTCAGCCGCTCCTTCAGGGCCGCTCCCCGGTGTAGGGCTCCAAGCAGCGAATCGAGTGTTCCGCGGCTCGCGAGCTCGAATAGGGCACCCGCCGGATCGGCCTCCTCCATCGCGAGTCGCAGCTCGCGCCACCTGCGCTCGCGGGAAACGCAGTCCAGGGCCTCCGCAGCCAGCGCTTCCTGCATCAGCGCAGCCGTCGACTCTTCGAGCTCGAAACCCAGGCGCGCGGCAAGGCGAGCAGCCCGAAACATCCGCGTCGGGTCGTCGCGGAAGCTGCCCGCGTGGAGCACCCGCAGCAGTCCGCGCTCGAGGTCCGCAACCCCTTCGAACGGATCCTCGATCGATCCCGAGATCAGGTCGAGCGCAAGCGCGTTCACGGTGAAGTCGCGTCGACGGAGGTCTTCGACGAGCCCGGCGGGCCTTACACGCGGGAGCGCTCCCGGCGTCGGGTAATCCTCGGCCCGCGTGGTGGCGACGTCGATCGTCTCCTTCGACGGAAGGTCGATTCGTAGCGTCATGAACTCGTCGAACTGACGGATCCGGCCTCCGAGAACGGCGGCGCGCCGAGTCGCGAACTCCGCGGCGCCGCCCTCGAGTGTGACATCGACGGCGCCGACCGGCTTCCCGAGGAGCGCATCGCGAACGGGCCCGCCAACGACCCCGGCTCCGATACCCGCCTCGGTGGCGATCGCCGACGCGGCCTGCAGTATGCGGCGCTGTTCAGCGGTTGCGAGCTCGATCAGCGGCTTCACCGATGCTCCAACCCCTCGTAGATCGCCAGGAGTCGCTCCGCGCGCGCGGAAGCGCGGAAGATCTCCGCGTGACGCGATGCGGCAGCCAGACGCGGGCGGCCCGCTTCCGGTTTGAACATGGCAGCCAATAGCGCATGAACGGCCTCGTTCGGGTCTGCGGGTGGAAAGAGAAATCCCGCTTCCCCTTCGTTCAGCCGTTGTGTATTCGCCGTCGTGCGGGTGGCGACCACAAGCCGGCCGGCGGCCATCGCTTCGGCGATCCCCCCCTCATGGTCGTCCGCTGGAGCAGGATCGAGCCAGATCGCGAGATTCTCCATGTCGGCCGGTTCGGGGAATCTCGGGAGGATCGTCCAGCGCACGTCGCTCCGAAAACGCTCGATGCGCGCTCGAATCCCG
>JBPPMG010000114.1:0-2245 GCA_051305935.1 Thermoanaerobaculia bacterium | reverse complement strand
ACGGCGGGACCGACCGAGCATCGCCCCCTCACTGCCGAGGGGACGATCATCGGGACGTTTCAGTACATGGCCCCCGAGCAGCTCGAGGGGGCCGAGGCGGACGCGCGCACCGACATCTTCGCGCTCGGCGGCCTTCTCTATGAGATGGCGACGGGCAGGCGCGCCTTTGACGGGAAGACGAAGACATCGCTGATCGCGGCGATCGTCGATCGCGACCCGCAGCCGATCTCCTCGTTCCAGCCGCTCACGCCACCGGCGTTCGAGCGACTCGTCAAGGTCTGCATGGCGAAGGACCCGGACGATCGTTGGCAGACCGCCCACGACGTCCTTCTGCAGCTTCGCTGGATCGCGGAAGGAGGATCGGAGGCGGGAGTCGCGGCGCCCCTCATGCGACGCAGGAGGCATCGCGAGTGGACCGCGTGGGCGCTCGGCGCGCTCCTCGTCGCGTCGACACTCTTCTTCGCATACCAGTGGCGCCGCGTCGTCGGAACGCCGGAGCGCCGCGTCGAGCTGTCGGTCGTGCCACCGGAAGGAAAAGACTTCATGACCTGGGCGGTGCCGCCGACAGTCTCACCTGACGGCACGCGCCTGCTGGTCGCGGGGCTCGACGAGGAAGGAAAGAGTCAACTCTGGCTGCGCCGCCTCGACAACGGCGCGAACCAGCCGCTCGCGGGAACCGAGTCTCCGGCCTTCCCGTTCTGGTCGCCGGACGGGCGCTTCATCGCCTTCTTCTCCGGACAGAAGCTTCGGAAGCTTGATTCGGGAGAGGGCCCGGCCCAGATCCTCGCAGACGCGCCGCGCGGACGCGGCGGGAGCTGGGCCCCGGACGGGACGATCCTCTTCACGCCCACGGACCGCGCCACGCTGCACCGCGTTGCGGCCACGGGTGGAACGGTGACCGCGGTGACGAAGCTCGCGCAGGACGAGACGAGCCATCGCTACCCGACCTTCCTGCCGGACGGGAAACACTTCATCTACCTGGCGCTGACCTCGGCGGGCGACGGAAGGATCCTCGCCGGAAGCCTCGACGGCAAGGTCCGCGAGGTACTGATCGAAGGTGGCGCGCCCGCGGTCTACTCGCCGCTTGGATACATCATCTACGTCCGGGATCGCGCTCTCGTGGCCCGGCGCTTCGACGCGGACTCGCTCGAGTTTCTTTCCGACGACCCGGTGCTCCTCGCGGACGACGTCGGGTTCAGCTCCGGCACGTTATCGGCGGCGTTCTCCGTCTCTGGCCGGGGGGTCCTCGCGTATCAGAAAGGCGCGAACGCGGAGCTCTCGCAGATCTCGCTCGTCGACCGCAACGGCGTAGAAAAGGGCACGGTGGGCACTCCGGCGGATTACGTTTGCCCCTCTCTCTCGCACGACGGCCGGCGGATTGTGGTCGAGCTGGTGGACAGCCAGGGCAACAGCGATCTCTGGATCCACGACCTGGTCCGCAAGACCGCAGCGCGGTTCACGTTCGACGGCGGGCGGGAAACTCATGCGATCTGGAGCCCCGACGATCAATGGATCGCGTACCTCGCCGAAACAGGAGATCGCACCTCGCGCGATGTGCGACGCGCGCGTGCGAATGGAGCCGGGAGCCCCGAGGTCCTCTGGACGCAGAAGGGAGTCAGGTTCGCGGGGCTGACCGACTGGTCCGCGGACGGCCGCTTTCTCTTTTTCTACGCGACGCCTCCGGACGGCGGTCCGCTCGACGCCGGCTATTACTCGTTCGAGTCGAAAAAAGAGGTGTTCTACATCCAGTCGGCGTTCGTCGACTCCGCACCGCGGCTCTCTCCCGACGGGCGCTGGCTCGCCTACCAGTCGAACGAGTCGGGCAAGCCCGAGATCATGGTGCAGACCTTTCCGTCGCCGACCGGGAAGTGGCAGATCTCGACCGCCGGCGGAGTCCATGCGTACTGGCGCGCGGACGGGAAAGAGCTCTTCTTCATGAGCGAAGGCAAGATCATGGCCGTCGAGATCATGGCGGGCGCCGACTCGTTCGAGGCTTCGGTGCCGCAGCCCCTCTTCGCGATCCGCAACAAAGAGGAGGGGTGGTCCTACGATCCCGCGCCCGACGGACAGACGTTCGTCCTGAACCAGCCGCTCACGGACGCCTCCTCCGAGCCGATTACGGTCGTTCTCAACTGGACCGCGAAACTTCCGGAATAGCCGGCGGACCGCGCTCGGCGAGCATGGCGGCGCGCAGCCATTTCTGTCGCCGTCGCCGCTCCGCTGGTAGACGCGGAACTTTATGGAG
>JBPPMG010000099.1:0-13779 GCA_051305935.1 Thermoanaerobaculia bacterium | reverse complement strand
GCGTTGAACCTCACGAATGCGCTCGACGTTCCGATTGGTAGTAATCCTTTCTGGATGGTGATCGTGCCGCGGCCGTTGATCGTTTTCGACAGCGGGACTTTGAGGTTGGTGAAAGTGACGCGCATCGGGATGAGTGGCGAACCGTCGGGCAGTGCGCCTGAGATGTGGACCTTCATGGGGCGCTGGCCGCCCATCGAGGCGTCGTTGGCGTCGAGGGCGGCGGCGATGAAGGGCTCGGGCGGCGCGACGAGGAGGAGCTCGTCGAAGAGGCTGAGCATCGGCGGGGCGTCCCAGATCTGAGAGTGGTAGAGCGGGATGCCGCCCGTCGGGTAGACGCCGACGGCGAGGGAGAAGGTCCTTACGTTAGGCCCGCGGAGCCAGACTGCCGAGGCGTGCGGGACGGTGCCGTCTCCCTCGGCGGTGGCGGTGAAGGTGGCGCTGCCGGTGACGAGGTCGGCACGCGTGTCGGTCGCGGCGCCGAAGCCGGCGACGTTGGTGACCGGGATGTTCGCGACGGGGAAGTCGGGCATCCGCCGGAGGCGCATCGCCTGCGCAGCCATCGGCTCCATCCGCGTTCGCCAGCTCGCCGGGATCCACGAGGTCGCGACCATCGGCGAAACGTCGCTGTTGCCCTGTCGCGCGAACGGCGGCGGCACGCCGGCGGGGTCCGCTTGGTCGCGCGGCGGCGGGAGGAGGTCGTAGGCGGCCTGCGCTCCGCGGATGATCCGCCTCGACTCGTACGCGGTGATGCGCGCGCCGGGGACGCCGGTGGACTGTCCGTTGACGAGATAGGCGAACGACTTGAGCGTCCCAGCCCACGGAACGCCTAACGCGAGGATGTGGGCGATCTTCGCACCGAGGGCCGGCTCGGCGGCGAGGAGCTGGCGGAGGACGAGGCCTCCGGTGGAGTGGACGATCGTCAGGACCTTCGTGGCTCCGGCGGACATTTGCTGGATCGCGGTTCGAACCGCGGCCTGGACGATGACGTCGTCGACGGCGCGGCGCCAGTCCCAGCCAATCGCGCGGAACTCGGTTGGGTTGTTGGTCGAGTAGCCGTAGAGCCGCAGGATGTCGTAGAGCGACTGCGCCTGCTTCTCGATGCCAAAGAAGGTCTCGCGGATCGGCTCGCCCGCGCGGAGCTGGGCGAGGTCGGTGACCGCGTCGAGGAACTTCTGCTTCTTCGTGCTGCTCGCGACCGTCTTGAGCGACGGCGGGAAGACGACGTCGTTCGCAGCGTCGAGGAGCTCGCTCGCGGGGAAGCCGGGGATGAAGATGACGGGCGGTCGGTTCGGCATGGCGTTCCTCCGGGTTGATGATGCGCCTGTCCGAGGAGTGGCGCGACCTGTGCAGTTCCATACCTTCGCTCGTTCGTGTTGCCGCGAAGCGCGTGTGAGTCGCTTCGCCGTTCGAGCGGATCTGGCACCCCTCCGGGGTACTGGACGATTGCGCATCGGTGACCCCAGGTCGCCGGCGGCGACCCGGGGCTACCTTCTGGCACGCCTCCGGCGTGCGATTTGCGGCCTCCGATGTGTGGCGTGCGGCCTTCGCCGTGCGACGTGCGACTTGCTGGATGAGGTTCTCGCGTTCCGTGGTTGCGTCGCCTAACGGCCTGAGGCGAGTTCCCTAACCGCCGGGGAACTGAATCACGCCCTCGTCGGGATCGGTCGGCTCCGGCTCGTCGTCGAGGAGTGACTCGAACCAGGTCTGAACGATGTCGAGCCACGATGGGTCGGGGTCGGAGTCAGCAGCGAGCGTCGCAGGTGCGACAAGGAGCAGCGCGAGCAGCGCGGCCACACGAAGTCCACGGAGTACACCTTCAAATCGATCGAACATAGACCCTCCTGTTCTCGCGGAAGCGTCATGCCGCCGCGTGTTGCGTCGAGGAGGGCGCCCTCTATGGAGTAGGAGTCGCGCCAGGAAGGAAAACCCTACCCCCCTGGCACATTTTTTTTCGGACGTCAGTTCGGCGGGGGCTTCAGTTGCTGCGCGAGCGCACGAAGCCTGAGGCGAAGGGGTTCATTCCCTTCGATGCGCTGCGCCAGGGAGCGCGCGAGCTCGAGATCGTCGCGCTGCTGCGACCCGCTCCCCTGCTCGGCAACCCATCGCGCCCACGACGCAGCGTCGCCGTCGAAGACGAAGAGGAGCACGGCCCATTCCAGCAGCCCCGGAACGTCCCCGTGCTTTCGTTCGTTCTTGCCGGATCGATCTATCGCATGCACCGTCGTGACTCCTCTCATCCATCAAGGAGTCGCTCCAGAGCGCAAATCCCTACCGTCAGAATTGAAAAAAAGATGTCGATGGGGCAGAGACGAGCGCCTCGCGCGCCTCACGCAACGGCTCGTCGAGCATCGCTCCGCTCTCTGCCGCTTCGCGAAGAATCGTGAGTGCGTCGGCGAGGCGGCCCCGCGCTCCCGCGACGGCGAACACCGAGGCGAGCTCGCGCGTCAGTGCAACGGCGTCGTCCTGCCTGCCGCTGCCGCGGTAGAGCTCGACGAGATCGAGGCGGGTGAGCGCGGCGTCGAGTTTCATTCCCCGCAGGTCATGCCCTCGCGCAACGGCGAGGAACGTCTGCTCCGCCTCATCGAGGTGCCCTTCCTCGAGCGCGATGCGCGCCAGCACCCAGTCGATGGTGAGCAGCGGAGTCTGGAGTCCGAGCTCGACGTACCCCGCCTTTGCTTCCAGGAAGCAGCGGCGCGCCGCGACCAGGTCGTGGAGCTGGCGCGAGCAGTCGCCGGCGTTGAGGATCGCATCGAGCGACGCGGCATGATCCCCGAGCTTCGCGAGGGGCGGTGCGATTTCGAGGAATCGCTCGCGTGCCGCCTCGAACGCGCCGGTCTCGTAGTCGATCCCTCCCAGTGCGAGATGGGCGTAGAGCGCGCGACGCGTGTCGCCGAAGCGCCGGAAGGTCGGGAGCGCCCGCTCGGCGAGTGCGCGCGCGCTCGCGAGCTCGCTCTGGTCGACGCGTACGATGGCCTCGATGTAGTCGAAGATCGCCAGCTCGTGCTCCGAGACGACGAGCCGGTTCGCGGCCTCACGCCCTCGCTCAATGCTGGAGAGTGCGCCGGCGAGATCGCCGGTGCGCCGCTGCGCGTTGGCGAGCTCGCGGAGGGCGACGACGGTCACGGCGTCGGGAGGATCGAGCGCGAGCACCGCCTCCGCGATCGCGCGAAGACGCGCGGGGTCGACGCTCAGGAGCGAGTGTGACGCGTGAAGCAGCGCGAACAGTCCGGCATCGCTCGCGAGCCGCGGATCGCGGACGAGCTCGACGCCGGAGGCGCCGCGCCCGAGCAGTTCGCGCACGTGAACTTCCAGTGGGTCGATGTCCGTGCAGGCAGGGAGCTCGGGAAGGCTCGCGAGCTTCCATGCAAGCTCGTCGTCGAGCCCGAGGTCGAGAACGACCTCGCCGGCGGCAGCGCTGCACGCCGGGCAGCGATCCACGTGCTCGGGCAACGGCTCTCCTGCACGCTCCGTCAGCAGCATGCGAATCGCGTCGCGCGTCAGGTGCATTCCGCCTCCACCGCCGCGGCGCGGGCGCGCACGAGGCTCTCGTGCACGAGTTTCTCCGCGTAGCCCGGCGTCGTCTTGAGGATCTCCGCGATCTCTCGCGTCGAATGCCCCTCGAGGTAGTGCAGCTCGAGAACTCTCCGCCAGCGCTCCGGCAGGCGTTGCAGCACTTCAGCGACTCGCATGATGACGTCGACGTCGTATCTCGGCCCCTCGATCGCGCGCGCATCGATCGGTACGTCCGGCGCGCCTCGGCGCCGCCAGTAACCGCGTCCCGCATTGCAGGCCGCCGCGACGAGCCAGGCCCGCTGATCGGCGATGTCGGCTCGGCAGCGCATGAACGATAGGAACACTTCGTGCACCAGCCCGAGCGCGTCGTCGTTCGGCACTCCGAACTTGCTGCAGATGAGCGAGACGAGGAACTCGCGATAGGCGTCGTAGACCGATGCCACCGGATCTTCTTCCGCTCGACGAACCAATGCCTCGGACATTCTGAATGTGAGCCTAGTCCTGCTCGCGCGATCGGGCAAGAGGCTCGCTCGCACGGCGCGGCCGGTCGATGCGCTCCCCGGCGGCACGATCCCTCCTCGGCACATGCTTGCCGCTCCTCGGTTCTGCCCGGCGTGCCGTCTCGTGAGGTGCGCGGCGAACCGCCGCGGTGGGAAGCCGCTTGATCGGCAGCCGGCCCCGCCGGGATTCCTGTTCGGGGATGCACACGCCACCGCCATGCCGGAATGGATTCTCAGCATCGGGAAACGACCCGGAACACGCCTCGCATCGCGGACTCCGATGGCGAGACTCATCTAGCTCACGAGCCTCACGGTCACTCCTGAGAGTGCTTCGATTGCCAGACCAGGGACGGGCTCGGCTGCCAGACCAGGGACGGACTCGGCGCCTTCCGCGGTGCGGAGGATCTGGAGGAGAGTGTCTGCAGGCACGCGCTTCCCGATCATCGCTTCCGACTCGGGCGGCAGTTGGGGCACGTGCTTGCCTCGATACAGCTCGACTTCGGACATTCCGGCGTCGATCGCGCGTGCGCAGACGCCACGCGCGTAGAACCGGTTGAACTCGATTTCGGCAAGGGTGTAGGGGGCCGTCACCGGTACCCGCATCGTGAGCATCTCATTCCTCGAGGTCATCCGCTGCTCCTCGGTTTTCAGCAGACGGCGCCTGCGGATTTGCTCGGCCATCCACGCCTCGTTGTGTGCCCGGGCGGCTGCCCGAAGGTACGACGCATACTCGTGCTCGCTGCCCGGTCGCAGACGTGGGCTCAGATAGAGCCTTCCGGACGATGCGTCGAGATCGATCTCCCGGATCATGTACTCCCGAGTCTTCAGGTCGAGGTTTGCGAAATAGAACGCCATATCTCCTCCTGCAGCCGGGATCGGCCGGACCGGGAACGATCCCTGAACAAGGAGTCGCCGCAGGAGAGATTTCCCTACCCCCTCCCCCGTTTTTTCTTTTTGTTGTCGCCGCGGGCCAGAGGTCGGAAACTCCGGAGGCCTCTCAGTCGTTAGAATCTGCGACATGAACAGGAAGACCATTGCCTTCGCGATCGTAGTTCTGCTCGGCTGCCGCGACCATTCGGAGCCTGCCCTTGCCGCGGAGAATCCCACAGGCGGGGCGCAGACGAGCGTCAGGAAAGAGTCGGTGCCGATCCCGGCCTCGGTGGGGGAGGCGCGCAAGACGCCTGTCGTCCGCGTCGCGCACGCGATCATGCCGTCGGTCGTCAACATCCGGACCGAGTCGGTAATCCGGCAGCGGCAGTTCGACCTCTTCTTCGGAACGCCGCGCCAGCGCTCGTTCAAGACGCAGTCGGTCGGCTCGGGATTCGTGTGGGCTTCCGAAGGGATCATTGTGACCAACGCGCACGTGATCGAAGGCGCGTCGACGATCACTGCAATCTTCCACGACGGGACCGAGACCGAGGCGACGGTGATCGGCGTCGATCCCGACAGCGATCTCGCGGTGCTGCGCATTACGGCACGCAACCTGCCGGCCGCTCCGATCGGAACGTCGTCCGATCTTCAGATCGGCGAGCCGGTCATCGCGATCGGAAACCCATTCGGCCTGAGCGGCACGGTCACCACCGGCGTCCTCTCCGCGACCGGACGATCGGTGCCGTCGCGCGAGGCGGCACGCACGTTCACCGACTTCATCCAGACCGATGCGTCGATCAATCCGGGCAACTCGGGCGGCCCGCTCGTCAACATCGAGGGGCGGGTCATCGGCATCAACACGGCGATCTACGCCGACGCGCAGAACATCGGCTTCGCGATCCCGGTCGATCGCGCGAAGAAGATCGTCGAGGATCTCCGCCAGTACGGGGAGGTGCACCGGGTCTGGGTTGGTCTCGGCACGGCGACGCTCACGCCCGAAGAGGCTCAGCGCGTCGGCCTGCCGCCGATGCGCGGCGCGCTCGTGACGCGCGTGTTCGGAGAGTCGCCCGCGGATCGTGCGGGAATCCGTCCGGGCGACGTCATCGTCGCGGTCAACGGCGCGACGGTCGAGTCGCGCGAGGCGTTCTCGACGCTCACGGCCACGACCGAGGCTGGCGAGCGCGTTCGCGTGCGCGTGCGGCGCGAGGAGGCGACGCTCGAGCTTTCCGTCGTTCCCGTCGATCCACCGTCGGATCTCGGGCTCGTGCTGCTTCGCGACATCAGCGGGCTCGGCGTGAGTGACGCGAACGGAACGGTCCTCGTCGACGACGTCGAGGCGGGATCGCGAGCTGAGAAAGCCGGGATTCGACGCGGCGACACGATCGTCGGCGTCAACGGCGTCCGTGTGGAGAGCGTGAAGGCACTGAACCAGGAAGTGACCCGTGGCGCCGACCGGTCGTCGATTGTCCTCGCGGTCGCGCGCGGTCGCTACGTCTACACGCTGACGTTCCCGACGGGAAACTGAAGAAACGCGGAATGCGGAATGCGGAATGGAGAGCCGGAACGGCGCAATAGGACTGCGAGGGGCTGTAGCTGCTACTGAGGGTCTTTGGTTAAGTGCGCTACTGCGCCATCCGGTCTGTTGTTGAACTTCGTCGCGGTGTCATTCCGCGTTTCGCGTTTCGCGTTCCGCGTTCAGCGTCTACTCCCCAAATAACGACATCTGCACGGCTGGCGCGTCGCCGGTCTTTGCGCGGAGGCGGCGGCGCTCGACGTGGCGCGGTTTTGCGCGATGGCCGAGGAGCATCGGCAGGTTGTGCGCGAGCCACTCCTTCGATTCGTGATGGAAGCGGAATCGGCGCTCCTGCCGATGGAAGCGCCGGTCGTGCGCGGGTCCGAGCACATGGTGCAGGAACTCGTGGTAGATGATCGACTGGATGAAGTAGACCGGTACGGAAGGGGAGTTCAGCAGCGGATGGATGCGGATGAGCGTCGTGCCGCGATGGTACGAGCCTAACCGGATGCTCCGGCGCCGCTTGCGTCCCGTGTTCTTGCCCCAGACGACCGGAATGCCTTCGGCATCGGGGAAGTATTCGGCGCGAACCTCGGAGGCGAGGCTCTCGAGGTTGTGGACGCTCACGGAGGGCGCCTTGATGATCCAGCCGTCGACACGCATCGTCAGGCGCGCCCCTTCATCGTGGCGACGACGAGGTTGTCGCCGAGGAGGTAGCGCCGCGCGACGTCGCGCAGCTCGTCGAGCCCGACCCCGTGCACGCGCTCGAGGAAGCGCTCGGTGAAGTCGGTGCCGAGGCCGAAGAGGTAGTTCTCCGCGATCTCGCTCCGGATCGCGGCGTTCGTCTGAAGCCGGATCCGCATCGTGCCGGCGAGGTGCGCGCGGCCGCGCGCGACGTCGTCGTGATCGAAGCCGTCGGTTGCAAAGCGTCGCATCTCGGCGACGAGCGCCTCGCGCGCCTCGCTCTCCTTGTTCGCATCGGAGGCGATGTAGCCGACGAATGCGCCCGCCAGCTCGTGCGAGGCGTCGCCCGCGTAGACGGTATAGGCGAGCGAGCGCCTGCCGCGCAGCTCCGCGAAGAGCGTTCCCGACAGGCCGGAGACGACGGCCTGGAGCACGCGGAGCGTCACCCAGTCAGGGTGTGTCGGTGTGACGGTGGGAAAGCCGGCGACGATCGCACTCTGGCGGCGATCACGCAGCTCGGAAATCTCGGTTGGCGCGGCGACCGGCTCGAAGGCCGCAATTGCGGGGCGCAGCGAGGTACTCGCGCGGAGAGCGCCGAAGCGCGCCGAGGCGATCGTGAAGACGTCGTCGGGATCGACGTCGCCGGCGACGACGATCAGCGCGGCGTCCGCCGTCACCGCCGCGTCGTGCCAGGCGACGAGGTCGTCGCGCCCGAGCGCGTCGACTGTCGGGACGAAGCCCGCGTCAGGGAAGGCGTAGGGATGATTTCGATAGAACGCCGCGCGAAAGAGCTGGAAGGGACGTTCACCCGACGAGTCGAGCGAGCGCCGAATCGCGGCGATCTGCAGCTTCTTCGCCTTTTCGATCTCCTCGGTCGGGAACGCGGGCTCGAGCAGCGTCTCCGCGAGAAGGTCGACTCCGGCGTCGAAGTGGCGACGCAGGATGTTCAGCGAGACGCCAAAGTAGTCGTCGTCGAAGAGGATGCCGATCTGCGTTCCGAGGAACTCGATCTCGCGGTCGATCTCCTCCATCGAGCGGCGCCGGGTGCCGCGCTTCATCGCGCGCGTCATCAACTGTGTGATGCCTGCGTTCGCGCTCGTCTCCCGCGTCTTCCCGCCGCGAAAATAGACCCCGGTCGAGACGGTCGGCGTGCCGGGCAGGGTGCGGACGAAGAGCGGGACACCATTCGGGAGCACGAAGCGGCGGAGGGTGACGCTCGCTGGGGCAGGGCGCGGCTCGGGTCGCGCGGCGGGAGGAGCGTAGGTCGTGTGATCCGAGGTCGCTGCGCCGGCTGCGGCTTCGCGGAGTTGTGCGAGGACGAACTCGGCGCGCGGCTCCGAAGCCCCGGCGCGGCGATGCCGGTAGAGCGTGAGGTTCGTGTCGGCGAGGTAGTGCGAAGCGACGCGGCGCACGTCGTCGGGCGTGACGCGCTCGAGTTTCTCGAGGTGGCGCGCGAGCTCGAGGTATCCGCCGCGCGCCTCGAAGAACGCGAGCGTCTGCGCCTGGCCGAGGACCTCCTCCAGCTCGAAGACGAAGGAGGCCTCGATGCCGTTGCGCGCGAGATCGAGCTCGAACGTCGTCGGCCCGAAGTGCCGGAGCCGTTCGATCTCGCGGATCGTTGCGCGTTCAGCGTCGTCGACCGACGCGTCGTCGCAGGAGAGGCGCACGGTGAAGATGCCCGCATCCTCGAAGACGGTGTTGTCGGCGGAGACCGTGTTCGCGGCGCCCGCGGAAACGACGCCTCGGTAGAGTCTCGAGCAGCGCCCCGACGTGAGCACCGCGGCGAGCAGCTCGAACGCCTCGGTGTCCTCGTGCCCCTCCCCGATCGTGTGCCAGCCGAAGACCGAGAACGACTGCGCGATCTCGGCCGTGCTCTGGGCGAAGCGGAACGACTCCTGGGGAGGCTCTGCGGGGCCGCGGTTCTTTGCGAGCGTTCCTGCAGGAATCTGGCCGAAAGTCCGCGCGACCGTTTCGAGAGCCTCTTCGTGACTCACGTCGCCGGCGATGCTGACGATGATGTTCGACGGCCGGTAGAGCGTCTCGAAGAACGCGACCAGGTCGTCGCGGCGAATGTTGCGGAGCACGTCGTTCGAGCCGATCCGCCAGCGGCGCATCCTGTGCTTCGTGAAGGCTGTCGCGTACATACGCTCGGTGGCGACGGCCGCGGGGTTGTCGAGCTTGCGGTTCGACTCCTCGATGACGACTTCGGCTTCCTTGATTAGTTCGACCGGATCGAAGAGCGGGTTCAGGATCGCGTCGGCCTGGATCTCGACGGCGCGCTCGAAGCCTTCGCGGGGGAGGACGAAGTAGTAGCTCGTGGAATCGTAGATCGTTCCCGCGTTGCTGATGCCGCCGAGCATCGACACATGGCGCGCGATGTCCTCGGCGCCCGGAAAGTTCTTCGAGCCCTTGAAGAACATGTGCTCGAACAGGTGCGCCATGCCGGCGACTTCGTCGGGCTCGTGAAAGTACCCGGCCTTGACCCAGCAGTTGATCGCGACGACGCCGCGTCCGCGTCCCGGGCGGGAGAGCAGCGTCAGGCCGTTCGGTAGAACGGTGCGCCGGACGTCCCGAAGGAACGGGTCGAGTATCACTGATCGCGAGCTTCGCGGCCGAGCATTCCGTTGAGGTTCGCGGTCAGCGCCGCGGTGGCCATTGCGGCACCGGCGGAGAGGAGCTCGTCTCCCTTCTTGGCGCCAAGAAAGAGGCCGACACCAAGACCGATGAGAACGAATGTGAACGGACGCCGCGCGACCTGGTCCCGCACGAAGGGCGGCACGAGCTGTTCGACCTGCTCGAGGATCATCGCGACACCGTCGTCGGACTGCGCGGCTTCCTGCTCTTGCTCTTGTGGTTGGCTCGTTTCGTCGGTCATGCGGCGCGCCGCCTCCCCTGGTTTACGCGTTAGTCGTCGTCGCCCGTGCCGCGGACGAGGAGCCCGATCACGAAGCCGACGCCGATCGAGATGAGAAGTGCCTTGCCGGGGTTCGAGCGGACGTAGTCGCGCATCTGTTCCACGACGTCGTCGACTTCGATCCCGTCGACACGCTGCTTGATCTCGGCCACCTTCTCTCGCGTTGCGGTCGTGGCCGTGTCGTACTTGGTCTTCACCTTCTCGGACACTGCCTGATAGCGCTCGCCCACGTACTCGCGCGCCTTCTCGATCTTTTCTTTCACCGAAGGGGTGGCGCCTTCGGCGGCTGGCTGCGCCGGGGCAACCGGGGTGGTGGTCTCGTTCTCTGCCATTCTTTCCTCCGTGCGGCAACCGAGCAGGCCGGCTGGGGGCGTACGCCATCGGCGCGCGCCGCCGGAGCTGTGGTCGGACCGGATACTAATGATATGTGCGTCCGGCGGTGGAAGGAAGGGGGCCGATGCGGAACGCGGAATGCGGAACGCGGAATGGGGAACACGGACGCGGAATGGGAAACGCGGAATGCGGAACGCGGGGTAGTCTGGCGGCAGGCGGCAGTGCCCCTGCACCGGAGCCGGGGCCGGGATGTCGGGCTTCCGGTGTGTGAATGGATAACGAGTCACAATTTTTATAGCTGTTTTGTTGGTTTGTAATGCGCCATTGTAATTAGTGGAGACGGAGTACAATGCGAAGGCATTGAACTGATGTCGAATGGAGCTGACATGAAAAATATCGTTCTCGCCGTCGCGTTTCTCGCTCTCGCCATGCCCGCGTTCGGGCAGGGGCGCTCGGTGGACTTGACGGGCTACTTCGCGTGGGTCGACCTGAGCGGTGATGGGCTGATCGACAACGACGGAAATGACTACAGCCTCGGGTCGTTCGACTCGGACACGGGGTACGGCGGGGCAGTGAATCTGTTCCTCACGCGACGTCTCTCGGCAGAAATCTCGCTCACCGAAGTGAAGCCGGAGGGACGGATCCAGTACGGTGGCCAGACGGTCGTGGGTGAGCTCGACATGTTGCCGATCACCGGGATGCTGCAGTACCACTTCAACCCCGAGGGACGGGTCGACTTCTGGGTGAGCGGCGGCGTGGCGTACCTGATGTTCGACGAGTTCGAGGGCGACGATCTCGGCAGCATCGACATCGGAAATGTCGATCTTGACGACGACTACGGCTCGGTCTGGGGCGTGGGGGTATCGTTCGGCCTGGTCGGAGGGCTCGCGGCCGTCGCCGACGCGAAGTACGTGCTGTCGAGTAACACGATCACGACGACGGTCGGCGATGCCGAGATCGATCTGAACCCGCTGATCCTCTCGGTGGGGGTGCAGATTCAGTTCTAGCGGGCTCCACCGGTGCCTGAAACCCGGGGAGTGAACCGAAATGTCGAATGTCGAATGAAAGAATGAAGAATTGAGAAAAGAGGCCAGGGAATGGGCGAGATCGTGGCGCTTCCGCTTCCTCATTCTCCATTCTTCATTCGACATTCGACATTTCGGTTTCGGTTTCCAATCCGCCGCGCGCGCGCCCCTGTATTCGCGAATGCAACGGCTCCCCGACTTGTTTGAGACGGTTTGATGGCTGACAGAACCGACGAACTTCTCGACCATGTGTTGCGGCAGGCGGTCGTCGCGGTGATCCGCGAGGACTCGGAAGAGGCGGCGTGGGAGCTTGGGCGCTGCTACGCGGAGAACGGCTTCGGCGCGATCGAAGTCACGATGACGACTCCCGGCGCGACGGGCATCATCGCGCGCCTCAAGGAGCGTTATGGAAGCCGCGGGGTCGTGCTTGCGGCCGGAACGGTGCGAAGCACGGACGAGGCGGCGGCGTCGCGCAAGGCGGGTGCCGAGGTTCTCGTCTCGCCGCACACCGACCTTCGGGTGATCGACTACGCTCTCGAGCACGGATTGCTCTGCGTTGCGGGGGCCGCGACGCCGACCGAGATCATTCGCGCGTGGGAGGCGGGGGCGAGCATCGTCAAGGTCTACCCTGCGCGCCATCTCGGCGGTCCCGACTACTTCCGCACGATCCTCGGGCCGATCCGCGGCGTCCCGATGCTCGCGGGCGGGCCGATCGGGCTCGACGAGATCGAGACCTACCTCGATGCCGGGGCCGTGGCCGTGAACCTCGGTGCCTCACTCGCGCCGCCCGACCGCGTCAAGGCTCGCGACTGGGAGGCGGTAGCACGGCTCGCGCAGCGCGCGGTGAGCATCGTTCGCTCACGCAGCGAGGCGGCGCACGACTCCAAGGCGGTGGTGCATTGATGCTGGCGCTCTTGCTTGCCCTGCAGCTTGCGACGCAGGGAGCATTTCCGGCCGCGTCGGACTCGTCGTGGATGTCGCCCGAATCGTTCGGGTTCTGCATCGACATGCCGCGGTCCGACGTCGAGGCGACGATCGAGCGCGGCGGCTGGAAGGCGTCGCCGGGGAAGTATCCGCGCGTGCTCATCGTGCACTACTCGGACACGAAGACCGTCACGCTCCAGTTCGTCGACGGAAAGCTCCAATCGGCGCGTTTCGAGCTCGTCGATTTCATCCCGGCCGTCCGTTCGGCCTTCGACGAGCGCGTCGCCGTGATCGAGAAGGAACTCGGCTACGAGGGAGCGAAGCAGAAAGGCGACCGCGCCGTGCTGCTCTTCAACAAGACGAGCCCGAACATCATGGTTGTCCTCTCCACCGTTCCCAACGACGACTTCGGCCGCCAGGGCCTCGGCTTCCTCGCGATCCGCTGGTACGACCCGTCGGCGGAGAGGATCGTGGAGTGAGTTGTTAGTTGATGGTTGTTAGTTTTTAGTTGTTAGACATGCAGCGCAGGTTGGACGAGAGTTGCGGCGCCGGATCGCTCGAGCGAAGGGCCGCGCAGAGTTCACTGCCGAACTCCTGACCCGTTGCGCGGTGATAGAAGCCTGAGAGGTCCTTCACTCCGCTTCGCTCCGTTCAGGACGACACTTAACCGAGCCGCTGCGCTGAGCGTCTAACAACTAACAACTAACAACTAACAACTAACAACTAACAACTAACAACTAACAACTCGTAGAACGGGCGCACGACCAAGGCAAACTACAATCTCACCACTCCTCTCGACGAAGCGACCGTCCGCAGCCTCAACGTCGGCGACACGGTTTCGATCAGCGGACGCCTTTACACGGGACGCGATGCGATGCATCACCGGATCCACACGGGAACGAAGCCGCCGGTCGATCTCGCGGGGCAGATCATTTATCACTGCGGTCCCGTGATGGTTAAGGAAGGCGACCACTGGAAGTGCAACGCCGCCGGCCCGACGACGAGCTCGCGCGAAGAGCCCTACCAGTGGGAAGTCATGCGCGACTACGGCATCCGCGGCGTCATCGGCAAAGGCGGCATGGGGCCGAAGACGCTCGACGGCTGCGCGAAGTACGGCGCGGTCTACCTTCACGCGATCGGGGGCGCGGCGCAGGTCTGCGCGCAGTGGATCAAGCGCGTCGACGGCGTCGACTGGATGGATCTCGGAAGCCCCGAGGCAATCTGGCATCTCTGGGTGGAAGAGTTCATGACGATCGTGACGATGGACGCACACGGCAAGAGCCTCCACAAGGAAGTCTTCGAAGCGTCGAAGGCGAAGCTTCTCGCGCTCAAGGCGAGCTGAGCTTTTCTAGTCCGAAGGCGATCGAGCCCCTTCGCGCAGGGGGAGTGATGCCCGGTCCCCGACAGGTCGAGCACGCCTCATCGCTGCCGAGCCTCCCGGCTGCGCGGGAGACGTTGCCCGCGTCCCTCGTCCGTGTTAGCGCCACTATTCGTTGTGTGCCG
>JBPPMG010000098.1:0-2823 GCA_051305935.1 Thermoanaerobaculia bacterium | reverse complement strand
ATCGGTTCGCGGCCGACCGCGCGCTCGTGCTCGGCGGCGTGCAGATTGCCGATCGCTGCGGGCTCGAGGGGCACTCCGACGCCGACGCGGTGCTGCATGCCCTGGTTGACGCGATGCTCGGAGCCGTCGGCGCGGGCGACATCGGCGAGTACTTCCCGTCGAGCGACGAGCGCTGGCGCGGAGCCGCGTCGTCGGTGTTCGTCGCCGAGGCGCTCCGTCTGGTTGGCGACCGCGGGTTTCAGATCGCGAACGTCGATGTCACCGTCGTGGCGGAGGCGCCGAAGCTCGGCCCGCACAAGGCGCGGATTCGCGCGAGCGTCGCCGCGATGCTGGGAGTTGCGGAGGAACGAGTGAACATCAAGGCCACGACGACCGATGGGCTCGGGTTCACCGGGCGGCGTGAAGGGCTCTGCGCTCTGGCGAGCGTGCTGGTCGAGCCCGTGTCGCCGCGTGTGGAAGGGTGACGGTCACCATGAGCGACAGCCTGCGCGTTCGAACGCGTTTCGCACCATCGCCAACGGGGCACCTCCACGTCGGAGGCGCGCGGACCGCGATCTTCAACTGGCTCTTCGCACGCCACCACGGCGGTGCGTTCGTAATCCGCGTCGAAGACACCGACCAGGCGCGTTCGACGCGGGAGTCCGAGCGCATGGTGCTCGACGATCTTCGCTGGCTCGGGTTGCACTGGGACGAGGGCCCGGACTGCGGTGGGCCGCACGCACCGTATCGCCAGTCGGAGCGCTCGGAGCTCTACGCTTCGGTCACGCGACGGCTGCTCGACTCTGGACATGCGTATCGCTGTTTCTGCAGTGAGGACACGCTCGAGGCGAAGCGGCGCGAGGCGGAAGCCGACGGAAGGCCGCCGCACTACGACCTGTCGTGCCGCCGGCTCACAAACGCCGAGGTTGCGGAGCGCGTTGCGGCGGCGGCGCCTGCGGCGATCCGGTTCCACGTACCGAAGGAGCCGGGCTCCTCGTTCGACGGCGACGTGACGATCGATGACCTGATCCGCGGCGAGGTCACGTGGAAGGCCGATTCGCTCGGCGATTTCATCATCCTGCGCTCGGACGGGATGCCGACCTACAACTTCTGCGTGGTCGTCGACGACCACGACATGGACATCTCCCACGTGATTCGCGCCGAAGAGCATCTGACCAACACGCATCGGCAGGTGCTGATCTACCGCGCGTTAGGCTGGGAGACGCCGAAGTTCGCGCACGTTTCGCTGATTCTCGGGCAGGACCGAAGCAAGCTGTCGAAGCGCCACGGGGCGACCTCGGTTGCGGCGTGGGCGGACGAGGGGTACCTGTCCGACGCGATGGTCAACTACCTGACGCTTCTCGGCTGGTCTCCGGCCGACGGGGTGGAGATCTTCGACCGCGAATCGGCGGTCGCGGCGTTCGCGCTCGACAGGGTGAATTCCGCGCCGGCCGTGTTCGACCCGCAGAAGCTCGCCTGGACGAACGGGCAGTATCTCCACAAGCTGGGGACCGCGGAGATCTGGATGCTCTGCAAGGCGCGATTCGAGGAGGCGGGTTGGCTCAGCGGCGAGTCCGACGCGGCGAGACTCTGGTTCGAAAGCGCGATCGCGCTCACGCAGAAAGGGGCTCACACGCTCGCGGACTTCGTTTCCGCGCTCGCCCCGATGTTCGAGTTCGACGTGGAGAAGGAGCTTGCCGACCCGGAAGTCGCGGAAGTGCTCGGCGGCGAAGGGCTGGAGGCGTTCGTCACCCAGATCGTGGACGATCTCCGTGCGAACGGGGCGCCATGCGATGCCGACGCGTACAAGGCGTTCACCGAGCGGCTGAAGGGCGCGAGCGGACGGAAGGGCAAGCCGCTCTTCATGCCGATTCGCGTTGCAACGACGGGACGCGCACACGGGCCGGAGCTCGTCGCGTTGATCCCTCTGCTCGAAACCGGCGCACGCGTTGCGGGGCTTGCTCCGATCGTCCCGCCGCTCGCCCGTGCGGAGGCGCTGCTGGGTGCGCTGCGCGCGCGGGGGACGAGTTGATCTACGGACTCGCGAAGGAACTTCTGTTTCACCTCGACGCGGAGGCGGCTCACGACCTGGTGACGCGCCAGATGGCGAGGGCTCAGAGCTTCCCGCTGCTGCTTCGCGCGGTTAGGCGCACGATGCTCGCGCCGTGCGCGCCGCGGGAGCTCTGGGGGCTTCGCTTCGCGAACCCGTTCGGCATCGCGGCGGGATTCGACAAGAATGCGGAGCTCATCCCGATGCTCACCGCGCTCGGCTTCGGCTTCGTCGAAGTGGGAACGGTTACGCTGCTCCCGCAGCCGGGCAACCCGAAGCCGCGAATGTTCCGCTATGCGGAGCACGAAGCGCTCGTGAACCGGCTCGGATTCAACAACGAGGGTGCGGCAGCCGTGGCCCAGCGGCTCGAGCGCCACTGGGCGTCGCTTTCGGGAGAGGAGTCGCGCGAGCATCCCCCGGTGCTCGTGAACATCGGCAAGAACAAGGACGTCGGGCTCGAGGCTGCGGCGGAAAATTACCTCCGTGCTTACGAGTTGCTGGCACCGCACGCTGACGGGGTGGTCGTCAACGTGTCGTCGCCGAACACCGCGTCGCTGCGCGATCTGCAGCGTCCCGAGCATCTCGAATTGATCCTGGAAGCGCTTCGTGAGGCCCGGGCGCGCACGCGCTTCGAACGGACGCGCGGTGAGCATCCGATCGTCGTCAAGATCGCACCCGATCTCGATGACGTGCAGCTTGCCGAGGTCTGCGATCTTGCCGTGCGCCTTGCCGACGGTCTGACCGCCACGAACACGACGATCGACAGGACACGGCTGCCGGGAGCAAGCGTGGAG
>JBPPMG010000075.1:0-19588 GCA_051305935.1 Thermoanaerobaculia bacterium | reverse complement strand
AGCCTGACCTCGAAACCGCGACCGCGCAGTCGCTCAACACCGCTCTGGCCGACGAATCGATCGACGCGATCTTCTTCGCGCGTGGAGGCTACGGTGCGACGAGGCTGCTCGACCGCGTCGATTACGCCGCGATAGCACGAGACCCGAAACCGATTGTCGGCTACAGCGATATCACCGCACTCCACCAGGCGGTAGCGTCGCGCGCGGGAGTCGCTTCGTTTCACGGACCGATGCTCAATACCGACTTCTTCGAAGGGCTGTCGCCGGCTCTCGAACACTGGACATGGGCCGCGCTCGCGGGTGAGGCACCTCTGACGTGGCAGTTCGACGCCGCGAGCGTCATGTCGCCGGGAATCGCGGAAGGAACCCTCTTCGGTGGATGCCTCTCTCTCTCGGCGGCGCTGCTCGGAACTCCGTTCGAGTACTGGGTCGATGACGGTATCTGGTTCTGGGAGGAGATTACCGAGCCCGTGTACCGGATCGACAGGATGTTGACCACCCTCAGGCTGTCTGATAGATTGGCCTCACTTCGAGGAGTGATCATCGGGAAGTTGAGAGAGTGCGGTGTTGGGGAGCAGGACGAGTTGGAAACGCTCTTTCAGGAGTTCTTCGGCTCGCGTGGCATCCCGGTCCTGAGAGACATGCCGTTTGGACACTTCGGGAACAACCTCTTGCTGCCAATCGGCCGGCCGGTCGTCGTCGACACGCGGAGTCGCACGCTGACTTTCCCCGAGCCCCTGGTCGAGCGAAAGAACGGATAGGCGACGATGAAAGCCGTCTTCAAATCGACCGGAGGATCCGGCGGCGCTCCTGAGCCCGGACGTGAGTCTCCTGCTCGCGAAACAGCCTCGTTTCCTGCCAGCTCGACGATCTTCAACGAAGGTGACCTCGGTACCGAGATGTTCATCATCCTCGAGGGGCGTGTTCGCATCGAGAAGAAGATCCGAGGGGAGACTCATCTTCTCTCCACGCTCGAGAAAGGTGATTTCTTCGGCGAGATGGGCGTGCTGGAGAATGCGCCCCGGAGCGCCGATGCAGTCGCCGACACAGAGTGCAAGCTCCTGGCGATCACGGGCTCGCGATTCGACGAGATGATCCGGAAGAATCCCGAGATCGCAGTCCGGATCATTCGCAAGTACGCAACCCGGCTTCGCGAAGCGAATACGCTACTCGAGCGTCTCGCCGGTCCGCACATCGACCCCGACGCCATCGTCAAGAACCTCGGGCCGGTCGAGCCGTCGACGGCAGAGCCTGCGTCCGATTCGGGACATCGACTCGTCGATATCACGACGGGCAATCCGTTCTTCCTGAGCAAGACGAGCGAAACTACTATTGGTAGAGCGGATCCAGTCACCGGAATCCGCCCTGACGTCGATCTGGCGGACTTCGATACGAACCGTTCGGTCTCCCGACGGCACGCGAAGATCCTCAGGACCGACGATGGATACGCAGTGATTGAAGAGGTCGGAACCGTGAACGGGACCTTCGTCAACGACCAGCGTATTCCGACCGGGACGCCGGTCCCCGTGAAGAACGGAGACAGGGTGAAGATCGGCCTGATCCAGATGCGCGCAATCTTCGAGTAGTAGATTCCTCGGAAGTTCGCGCGATCCGAGGGACAATCGTCCCGATGGCAAGCGTCCTCCGAGTGCCCGATCCTCTCGATCCCCGCGATAGTGTCAGGAGACTCCGCGGTGTCGGCCCCCAACGGGCAGAGATTCTCCGGCGGGCAGGAATCGAGAGCCTTCGCGATCTTCTCGATTTCCTTCCTTTTCGCTATGAAGACAGGCGCGTCGCGATACCGATCGTGAGCCTGACGCCCGAGACTCCCGCGGCGCTGCTCAAGGGACGCGTGGTGGCGATGCGGAATCGCCTCACGAAGGTCCAGCACATGGAGTTGACCGAGGTCGTGATCGACGACGGGAGCGCGACGATCAACATCGTCTGGTTTAACCAACCATTCATCGCCGATCGGATTGCGAAGGGCGACACGCTGCTGCTGTACGGTCGCCCGAAGGTGTCGCCGGCGGGGGAACTGCAGTTTGATCCCTCGGACTGGGAGCGAATTCCGCACGACGGCCGAGGCGAGCTGGAGGGTCGAATCGTTCCGGTCTACTCTGCCATCGGAGGGTTGCCGCAGCGCTGGTTGCGTGGAGCCGTGGCAGAGGCACTGACGGCGCTTCCTCGGCTCGAGGATCACGTTCCCGGCATGTTGCTCAAGGGGCTGAACCTTCCGGACATTCGCACGGCGTTTGCTGCCGTGCACGATCCTCAGGAGCCTGAGGGCGACTCGCTGGAGGGAGCCTCCGCAGCTCGATCAAGGCTCGCATTCGACGAGTTCTTCGCGTTTCAGCTGGCGATCCGGGCGCGGCGGGGGATGCTGGAGCAGGAGCCGAAGCCTCGGGTGATCGCCATCGACGACGAGATCAGGGCGACGGTGCGGAGCATCCTTCCGTTCCGATTGACCGGAGCGCAGAAGCGTGTTCTGAAGGAGATCGTCGACGACATGCGGTCGAGCCGGCCAATGTACCGTCTCCTCCAGGGAGACGTCGGGAGCGGCAAGACGATCGTGGCGCTCGTAGCGGCGCTGATCGCGATCGCAAACGGACACCAGGTCGCGCTCCTCGCGCCGACGGAAGTTCTTGCGGAGCAGCACTTCCGAAAGATTAGACAACTAGTTGACGTAGCGGGCATCCCGGTTGTTAGGCTGTCGGGCTCCATGACCGGCGCCGAGAAGCGCGCGGCGCGCGAGGCGGTGGCCGCCGGCGAAGCACGACTCGTCGTCGGGACGCACGCGCTGGTGGAGGATTCCGTGTCGTTCCGTAGCCTCGCGCTCGCGATCGTCGACGAGCAGCACCGGTTCGGTGTGGACCAGCGGAAGGCGCTGTTCGAGAAAGGCGCGCTCGTCGACATTTTGGTGATGAGCGCCACGCCGATTCCGCGGTCGCTCGCTCTGGCCCTGCACGGCGATCTCGATCTGTCGATCATCGACGAGCTCCCTCCCGGCCGGACGCCGGTGCGCACGGTGGTCCGTGGAAGCGCGCGGCTTCCGAGGATCCTCGAGTTCATCGACCAGCGCTGCGCGGGGAGCTCGCAGGCCTACGTGGTCTTCCCGGTAATCGAAGAGTCGGAGCGGACTGACTTGAAGCCGGTGACCGCGGGATTCGACGCGATCCGCGCTGCGCTTCCCGCGCGACGCGTGGCGATGCTTCACGGAAAGCTTCCCGCCGGAGAGAAGCAGGCGACGATGGACGCGTTCGCGCGCGGCGAAATCGACGTGCTCGTTTCGACGACGGTGATCGAGGTCGGCATTGACATCGCCGCCGCGTCGGTTATGGTCATCATGGATGCTGACCGTTTCGGTCTCTCCCAATTGCATCAGTTGCGCGGGCGCGTCGGCCGCGGGGAAGGGGAGTCGATCTGCGTGCTGGTGCGCGACGAGACTTCCGGAGAGGAGGCGAAGGCGAGGCTCCGCGAGTTCGCCGCGACTTCGAGCGGTTTTCGCGTGGCTGAGATGGACCTCGAGCGGCGCGGCGCCGGGGACATGGCGGGGACGCGGCAGGCCGGAGTCGCGCGGTTCCGCTTCGGCGACATCGTCCGGCAGCATGAGCTGATGGAGTCGGCGCGGTCCGCGGCGATCGCCACGGTAGAGAATCTCGGTCCCGTGAGCGCGCTCGAACTCGCTCGGCGGATCGATCCAAGGCAGCCGAACGTCGACTCGGTCGACTGACGGTCCTCACGCCTCCGGAAAATGGCGCGTCGCGGTCCCGCGGACGGGAGCCGTGGGCGCTCGCCTTTACCGATTCCGGACGCGCTGCTAAACTCCCGGCTTCCGCGACGCGTCCCCTCGCCGATCGCGACTCCAGACTCAGGCAAGAGGTCCTCGAACAGGTGCAGGAATCCATCGTTCTCAGCGGGCTCCGCCCCACGGGCAGAGTCCATCTAGGCAATTACTTCGGCGCGATCCGCAACTGGGTACGGTTGCAGGATGAGTATCGCTGTTTCTTCTTCGTCGCAGACTGGCACGCGCTCACCTCCGACTACGCCGACCCGTCGAACGTAGAGCGGTCGACCTTCGATGCGGTGGCCGACTGGGTCGCGGCGGGGCTCGACCCGGCGAAGTCGGTGATCTTCCTGCAGTCGCAGGTGAAGGAGCACGCGGAGCTCCACCTTCTACTTTCGATGATCACGCCGCTACCGTGGCTCGAGAGGGTGCCGACGTTCAAGGACCAGCAGCAGCAGCTGACCGACAAGGACCTGAACACCTACGGCTTCCTCGGCTACCCGCTTCTGCAGACCGCGGACATCATCGTGTATCGCGCGAACTTCGTTCCGGTGGGCGAGGATCAGGCCGCGCATCTCGAGATCTCGCGGGAGATCGCGCGCCGCTTCAACTTCATGTACGAACCGGTCTTCCCCGAGCCGCAGGCGCTCTTCACCGAAGCCTCGAAGGTGCCAGGGCTCGACGGCCGCAAGATGTCGAAGTCGTACGGGAACACGATCAGCCTAACGGCGAGCGCCGACGAGATCCGAACGCTGATCTCGACGATGTTCACCGACCCGAACCGCCTGAGGCGCAAGGATCCGGGGAATCCCGACATCTGCAACCTCTATCAGTTCCACCGGCTCTTCAGCACGCCGGAGCTCCAGCAGAGGATCGATGCGGAGTGCCGTGCCGCGACGATCGGTTGCGTCGAGGACAAGAAACTCCTCGCAGACATCGTCATCGACGCTCTCGAGCCGATCCGCAGGCGCCGTGAAGAGATCGATCGCGATCCGTCGATCGTGTGGGACATCCTGGCAGCCGGAAACGTGAAGGCTCGCGAACGCGCCGCCGAGACGCTGGAGCTGACGCGCTCCGCGATGAAGCTCGCGTTTCGGGAGCTCCCTCGATGACCGACGACTCTATGCCGCCACAAGGCGACGAGCCGGAAGAGGAGTCGGAAGGCTACCGAATTCTTCTGCCGGCGTTCGAAGGTCCGCTCGACCTGCTGCTCCACCTGATCCGTAAACACAAGATCGACATTTACGACATCCCGATCGTGCTGGTGACCGAGCAGTACAACCACTACCTCGAGGCGATGGAGCAGCTCGACCTCGACGTCGCCGCCGACTACATCTACATGGCGGCTCTGCTGATCCACATCAAGTCGAAGATGCTCCTTCCACGGGGAGACGAATCGGAGGAGCAGGGGGACGACCCGCGCTCCGAGCTCGTGGAGAAGCTGCTCGAGTACCAGCGCTTCAAGGCGGTCGCGGAGAGTTTCGCGGAGCTCGACATGGTGCGGATGCACGTATGGTCGCGGCCGCCGGGCGCACGCCCCGAGGCCGATCCGGTAGAGGTCGAGATGAGCGAGGTTTCGCTCTTCGACCTGATCGACGCGTTCCGGCAGGCGCTCGTCCGCTACAAACACGATCACCCGGCGCCGATCGAACTGGTCCACTCGACCCACAAGGTTTCTGACATGATGCGCGGGCTAATCGACGAGCTCGTGGTGCGCTCGCCAATCCGTCTCCAGTGGTATCTCGAGGGGCGCTCGCGCGGCGAGCTCGTGGCGATCTTCCTCGGAATGCTCGAGCTGGTGAGGCTCGGGGGGATCTCGCTCACGCAGAACGAGGCATTCGGCGAGATCGTGATCAAGCGAAGCGAAAAGGACGTCGACGTTTCTCATTTCGCGATGTACGACCACTGACCGGCGTACCGGCGGAGGCCATCGCGTGACATTTCGGACGGAACATGGCAACGAATGAAAAGGAGTTGCGCTCGGCGCTGGAGGCGATCCTCCTCGTCGCGGGCGAGCCGGTCACGATCGACTCTCTGGCGGAGCTCTTCCCTTCGGACGGGGCGGAGGCGATCGGCGCACAGTTGGAGGAGATTCGAACGTCGCTCGACGACCAGGCGGGAGGGTATGCCCTCGAGGTCGCGGCCGGCGGCTATCGACTCGTCACGCGACCCGAGTTCGACTCGTACCTGAAGAAGTTCTTCGCGCGGCAGGGCGAGGGGAGGCTGTCGATGGCGGCTCTCGAGACGCTGTCGATCATCGCGTACCGACAGCCGATCACGGCCCCCGAGGTTTCGGACATTCGCGGCGTGAACTGCGCGGGCGTGATCCGGACGCTGCTCGACCGAAAGCTCGTGAAGCTCGCCGGGAGGAAGAACGTCGTGGGAAGCCCGTTCCTCTACCGCACGACGAAAGAGTTCCTCCTGCACTTCGGGTTGAACTCGATTCAGGACCTTCCGAGGCTCGAGGAGTTCGCCGAGGTACTCGGCGAATCGCTCGCCGAGGAGTTGCTCGGTTCGGCCTCGGAGGATGGGGTCGGGTCTTCGACCGAAGGAGCCTCGGAAGAGCCCGATGCGTCGAACGGCGATGCCGCGGGCCATGGGGTCAGGTCTGCTGGTTTTCCGCAGGACGCCGGAGAGGATGGCGCGGCCGGAGACGAGCCGGACGATTCGAATGGCTCCGGCTCCGGAAAAGATGACTCCACGGATGCCATTCGTCGCGAAGATCCCGTAGAATAGCTGCGGATTCAAAAGGAACTGATGGCCCAGGAGCGACTGCAGAAGATCATCGCGAAAGCAGGCATCGCGTCACGGCGTCGCGCGGAAGAGATGATTCGCGACGGACAGGTGACGGTCAACGGCCGCGTTGTCACGGAGCTGGGCACGCGGGCCGATGCCGAATCGGACCACGTCAAGGTCGACGGCAAGCTGATCACCAAGGCGGAGAAGCACCGGTACATCCTCCTCTACAAGCCGCGGCAGGTGATGACGACGGTGAACGACCCCCAGGGGCGGCCCACGGTCGTAGACATTCTCAAGGGTGTCAAGGAGCGGGTCTTCCCGGTCGGTCGTCTCGACTTCCAGTCGGAGGGGCTGCTGCTCCTGACGAACGACGGCGAGCTCGCTTTTCAGATCTCGCATCCCAAGCACGGATCGGTGAAGACCTATCACGTGAAGGTGCGAGGCGTTCCCTCGGAGCGGATCATCGACAAGTTGTCGCGAGGGATCACGCTCGACGGAAAGCGGACGGCGCCCTGCGAGATCACGCGGCTCCGCACGACGGGCCGCGGCGAGGACGAGGGCAACAGCTGGTTCGACGTGCAGTTGCGCGAAGGGCGCACCCAGCAGATCCGAAAGATGTTCTCTGCGATGGGCCATCCGGTGGTGAAGCTGCGACGGGTCGCGATTGGGCAGGTGCGTGACGCCAGCCTGGAAGCGGGGCATTGGCGCGACCTGACGCCGCGAGAGGTCAGGCTCCTGGCGGCGACCGAGAGCGCTCCCAAGCCGAAGCCCAGGGCCGCACGCAAGGCGAGGGCCACGCGCACGGCACCGAAGAAGGCAGGCACTGGAGCCAAGCGCGCGCCGGCCACAGCAGCCAAGCGCCCTCCAACTCGCCGGAGCGCGAGCGCGACGTCGACGCGAAAGCCCTCGCGCGAGACGCGGAGAAGCTGAGTGGTCCCGAAGATCGTTGCGATCGACGGCCCCTCGGGCGTCGGGAAAACCACCGCGAGCAAACTCGTGGCTGAACAGCTCGGCCTCCCGCACATCGACACGGGAGCGATGTACCGCGCGCTGGCCCTGAAGGCGAAGCGTGACGGAATCGCCTTCGACGATGCCGACCGGCTCTCCGGACTCGCGGCGACGACGACGATCGACTTCGTCCCCGGCACCCGCCCGCCGCGCGTCCTCCTGGACGGAACCGACGTAAGCGAGGCGATCCGGACCCCGGAGATCAGCATGGGGGCGAGCACTGTTTCGTCGGTGCCGGCGGTGCGCCGCGCTCTCGTCCGGATGCAGCAGGCGCTCGGCGAGCGGGCAGGCGGCGTGCTCGAAGGGCGCGACATCGGAACCAAGGTATTCCCCGAAACGCCCCATAAGTTCTTTCTCGACGCGAGCCCGGGAGTACGCGCGGAGCGAAGGTTTCGCGAGCTCCAGGTGAAGGGAAGCGATGTGTCGCTCGAGACCGTGGCGCGCGAGATGGAAGAGCGCGACACGCAGGATTCGACCCGCGCCGATTCGCCTCTCACGTGCGACGAGCGCTACACGAGAATCGACACCTCGGAACTGACGATCGCCGAGGTCGTCGGCGCAATCGTGGCGCGAATTCGAGGAGTTGGAGAAGACGCTTCTTGACTCTCCGGAGGCCTCGCCGCTAAACTGCCGCCCTTGAGACGCTATCAGTAAGAAAGCGCTCGATTTATCGCTCGCATGCTCAGCGAGCGAAATCCCCGATCGCGAATACTCCAGGAGGTTTTCCTTTCAATGTCGTCGAATGATGAGCCCAAGAATAAGCAGCAGTCCAAGAACGAGCTGGAAGGCGTCGGCATGGACGAGCTGCTGCGGATCTATGACGAGAAGATGGCCGAATTCTCGGAGGGCGACATCGTTCGCGGCCGCGTCGTTCAGGTCAACGCCAACGAGATCCTGATCGACATCGGCTACAAGTCCGAGGGAATGCTTCCGATCGGCGAGCTCCGCTTCGGAGACGTCGAGATCAAACGCGGCGACGAAGTCGATGTGTACATCGATCGTCTCGAGGGTCCCTCGGGACACACGCTCGTCTCGCGCGAGAAAGCCGCGCGCGTGCGCGTGTGGGACAAGATCGAAGAAGCCTTCAAGGCCGACCAGCCGATCGAGGGCCGCGTTCTCGACCGCGTCAAGGGCGGCCTCGCCGTCGACGTCGGCGGCGTTCGCGCGTTCCTTCCCGGATCGCAGGTCGACGTGCGGCCGATCAAGAACCTCGACACGCTCCGCGGCAAGGACTTCGAGTTCAAGATCGTGTCGTTCGACAAGCGTCGCAACAACATCGTCCTCTCGCGCCGCGCGATCCTCGAAGTCGAGTACGCGGTGAAGAAGAAGGAGACCTTCTCCACGTTGCAGGAGGGGATGGTCACGCACGGCATCGTCAAGAACATCACCGACTACGGCGTCTTCGTCGATCTCGGTGGCGTCGACGGGCTGCTGCACATCACCGACATTTCGTGGGGTCGCGTCAACCATCCGTCGGAGTTTTTCAACGTCGCCGACGAGATCGAAGTCGTGGTCCTGAAGTTCGATCCGGCGACCGAGCGCGTATCCCTGGGATTCAAGCAGCGCACGCCCGACCCATGGAGTGACGTCGCGCTGCGCTATCCGATCGGCAGCAAGGTGCATGGCAAAGTCGTGTCGCTCACCGACTACGGCGCCTTCGTGGAGCTCGAGGAAGGCGTCGAGGGGCTCGTGCACATCTCCGAGATGTCGTGGACGCGCAAAGTTCACCCGTCGAAGCTGCTTGTGATCGGCACCGACGTCGAGTCGGTCGTCACCGATGTGAACGTCGCGAACCGCAGGATCTCGCTCTCGCTTCGCGCGCTCGAGCAGAATCCGTGGGACAGGATCGGCGAGCGCTACCCGGTAGGCTCGACGGTTCAGGGCAAGGTCCGCAACCTCACCGACTTCGGCGCTTTCGTCGAGCTCGAGGAAGGGATCGACGGACTCGTCCACATCTCCGACATTTCCTGGACGCGTCGCCTCAAGCACCCGAGCGAAGTTCTGAAGAAGGGTGACGAGGTCACCGCGCGTGTGATCAACGTCGATCCGGAGAACCAGCGGCTGTCTCTCTCGATCAAGGAGTTCATGCCGAACGAGTGGGACTCGTTTGCCAAAGACCGCCAGGTTGGCGATGACGTCACCGGCACCGTCTCGAAGATCACCGACTTTGGGCTCTTCATAGAGCTCGGCGAAGGGGTGGAGGGGCTCGCGCACATCTCCGAGATTCCGCGCGACCCGAAGGTCAAGCTCGATCGAATCTTCCGGCCGGGCGACGAGGTCCGTGCGCGCATCATCAAGATCGACTGGACCGAGAAGAAGATCGGCCTGACGCTCAAGGATGTCGACCAGCCTAACCGCGAGGAATCTCGCGGCGCCGACGATTCGGAGCAGGGTGAGGCCGATCCGGTCGCATCGGCCGAGTCGGCGGAAGCGGAATCGACGCAGACCGAAGAGACTGGAACAACTGAACAGTCGGAACCGGAGCAGAGCCCACAGGCGGACGCGGACGGAAGCGAGCCGGAAGCGGAGAGCTGAGCGGCCTGCGCCTTCCGGGAGGCGTTGAGAGATGAGTGAGCTCGACGACAGCAGCCCGACCGGTACGGTCGAGCCGGCGGAGCCATCCGCGACCCCCGTCGCACCGGCTCAGGCCGGTAGCGAGCTGCCGCGCGCCGAGCGGGCGGCCTCGGTGGCCTCGCCGTCCGGCACTGGACGACTGATTGTCGGTCTGCTTCTCGGCGGCGTGATCGCCTCCATCCTCGTACTGATCATCGCGATCGTCGTGGTCTCCGGACGTGACGAAAGCGGGTACATGGCGATCGGGCGTGGAAAGATCGGCATCCTCCCGATCGAGGGAGAGATCGTCGACTCGCGCAAGACCCTCCGAGAGCTCGAAGCGTTCGCAGACAACGATTCGATCAAGGCGATCGTCGTCAGGATCAACAGTCCCGGCGGCGCGGTCGCCCCGTCCCAGGAGATCCACCGCGAGATCCTTCGGGTGCGCGAGGAGACGGGCAAGCCGGTGATCGCGTCGTTCGACACCGTCGCGGCGTCGGGCGGCTACTACATCGCCGTCGCCTGCCAGGAGATCATCGCGAACCCCGGCTCCATCACCGGATCGATCGGAGTAATCGCGCAGTGGTTCAACATAGAGAAGCTCGTGGAGTGGGCGAAGGTCAGCCCACAGACATTCACGAGCGGCGAGATGAAGGACGCGGGCTCTCCATACCGGCCGATGAGCGACGCGGAGAAGGCGTACTACCAGCGGATCGTGACGCAGCTGCATGGGCAGTTCGTGGAGGCCGTGATCCAGGGGCGCAGCGGCAAGATTGCGGCGGACGAAGTTCGAAAGATCGCGGACGGCAGGGTCTTCACCGGCCAGGAAGCCAATGACCTCAAGCTCGTCGACGAGCTCGGCGGCCTCGAAGACGCCGTTCGTCGTGCCGCGGAGCTTTCGGGCATCGATGGAGATCCGGCGGTGATCTATCCGAAGCGGGACAAGCCGGGGCTACTCGACGTCCTCACCGAGGCGCAGGCCCGTCCTACGGCAATGGTCGAGAAGTTCCTCGCGGGGAAGGGCTCGCCCTTCCTGTATCGTTGGTAGGCTGGCGAAGAGCGCGTTGCATGCTCTATTCTGGGAGGCGTGGTGACATCAGATCCGACCGTCATCGATAACGAACAGTCGAAGGAGCCCGTGATGACCAAGGCGGGTCTCGTCGACGAAGTCGCCCGAAGCGTGCAACTGACGAAGAAGCAGGCGGAGGCGATCGTGAACGTCGTGCTCGACTCGATCGTGGAGTCTCTTCGCGATGGAGAGAAGATCGAACTGCGTGGATTCGGAAGCTTCCGGATCCGAAGCAGGAAGTCGCGGATGGGTCGCAATCCGAAGACGGGTGCGAAGGTTGAGGTTCCGTCGAAGAGAATCCCGTACTTCAAGCCAGGCAAGGAGCTCAAAGAGCTGATCAACCCGGGCCACACCTTCGAGGAAGAAGACGACGAGTGACGGAGGCGGCGCCCCGTCGCCTTCGGTGCCGCCATGCGCACGCTCTTCACCCCGTGGAGGTTCTCGTACTTGACCGTCCCACCATCTGACGGAGGCTGCATTTTCTGCGTCGCGGCCGGCCTCGCCGATCGTGAGTCGACCCTGACGCTTCATCGCGACCAGCACGTGCTCGTGATGATGAACCGATATCCTTACACCAATGGCCACCTGATGGTGGCTCCGGTCGCCCACACCGCACGGCTCACGGACAGCTCCGACGAAGTGCTCGGAGCGCTCATCCGGACGACCGCGGTCTCACAGCGGATCCTCTCCGACGTGTATGGGCCGCACGGGTTCAACATCGGTATGAACATCGGTTCAGCTGCGGGCGCGGGAATCGCCGACCACTACCACATGCACATCGTCCCCCGCTGGGGCGGCGACTCGAACTTCATGACGGTCACCGCCTCGACACGCCTCGTCCCGGAGGATCTCGGCGTGACGTTCGAGAAGCTCAGCCCGCGATTCGCCGCGCTTGGCGGGGATGCTCGCGCGAACAATGAGTAGGCGCGCGCTCGTCGCGATGGCGCTGGCCCTCGTGCTGCCGGGCGCCGGTCATTTCTTTCTCGGGCGCCGCGCGCGCGGCATCGCCTTTTTCCTGATCGTAGCCACGATGTTCTGCGTCGGGTTGCTCGTCGGCGGGAAACTGTACGAACTCGAGAGCGGGGCCTTCCTGAACAACTTTGCTACCTTCGGCGCGATGGGGTCAGGTCTGCTCTATCTGCTGGGACTCCTTTTCGCGGGAAGCGGCGATCAACTCTCGATTACGTTCGAGTACGGAACAGCCTTCGTGCTTTCCGCCGGCCTGATGAATCTCCTGCTCGTGCTCGATGCCGGAGACATCGCAGAGGGACGCAAACCGTGAGCTGGCTTGCGAGCCACGTCGCCCTGATGACGATCTACGCGCTGCTGGCAGGCGCGTTCTTCGCACTTCTGTGGAGAGTGGAGACCCGCGACCGGGTCCGACTCTTCGCACTCGTTTTTCTCGGGATGCTGCTGGGCGGGCTCGCGATCGCATGGGCCATGTTCCCGTTTCCCGGATGAGCCGTCGAGCATGCGAGATCTCTTCAGACCATTTCGCGAGCCGATGACCGCCAGCCCTCTCGAGCCGCTGCTGCGGTTCGTGCCGGCGGCCGCCTACCTGGCGGCGATCTTCTTCGTTTCGTCGATTCCAGGGGAAAAGATCACCTTCCAGTTCGACGATCGCGTCGCGCACTTCCTCGAGTATTTCATCCTCGGCGTCCTGCTGGCCTTCGCGGGCGCGGGACTGGGCGGCGGCACGCGACGCGCGGCGTCGATCGCGATCCTCCTTTTCGTGGCACTCTTCGCCATCGCCGACGAGTACCATCAGAGCCTCGTGCCGCGGCGCGACGCGTCGGTCAAGGACTGGGTCTTCGACATGCTGGGAACATCCGCCGCGCTGCTGGTCGTAAGGACACTCGGGGCGGCGAAGGAGGAGCGATGAAGCTCGCGGTCATCACGGGCGAGGCTTCGGGAGACTTGCACGCGTCGGAGGTCCTGCACCACCTCCGAGAGCTCGACCCGGAGCTGCGCGCCTTCGGCTTCGGCGGCGACCGCCTGAGGGCGCAGGGAGTGGAGCTGCTGCACGACATTCGCGAGCTCGGCATCGTCGGTCTCTTCAACGTCCTGCGCCACATCCCGATGTTCAAGCGGGTGTTCCGCGAGATTCTGGATCGGATCGAGGCCGAGAAGCCGGATGCGGTTCTGCTCGTGGACTATCCCGATTTCAACCTGCGGCTCGCGCGCGCGTGTCACGAGCGCGGGTTCAAGGTCGCGTACTACATCTCGCCGCAGCTCTGGGCATGGCGCAAGGGGAGAATCCACGAGATTCGCCGCAACGTCGACGAGATGATCGTGATCTTCCCGTTCGAGGAGAAGCTCTACCGGGAGCACGGCGTGTCGGTGACGTACGTGGGCCACCCGCTCCTCGAGCAGCTCGAGAACGTTCGGAAGAGCGATCGTCCGCTGCCCCGGGAAGACGAGACGCTTCGGGTCGCACTGCTGCCGGGTAGCCGCAGGCACGAGATCGAGACGTTGCTGCCGCCGATGCTCGACGGTGTGCGGCTGCTGGCCGAGGCGCGCCCCGTCGATGCGATCGTCGTGCAGGCACCCACGATCGATCGCGCCGAGATCGAGCGTTGGACCAGCGCAAGCCCTGTACCGATCACGATCCGCTCGGGGATCGATCGCGCCGCGATCGTCGATGCCGACGTGGCCATCTGCGCGTCGGGGACAGCGACGCTCGAGACGGCGATCATCGGCGTGCCGCTGGTCGTCGTGTACAAACTCACGTCGCTCAGTTACGCACTCGCACGAAGGCTGGTCAAGCTTCCGAACTTCGCGCTCGTCAATATCGTGGCGGGCGAGAGGATCGTCCCCGAGTTGCTCCAGGAGGCGGTCTGCGGGCCGGAGATTGCAAGAACGGTCTCGGAGCTTGCCGAGCCGGCAAAGTACGAAGAGACGAGACGGCGCCTGGCGGAGCTCAGGCAGAAGCTCGGTGGCACAGGCGCGTCGCGGCGCGCTGCCGAGAAAATCGTTACACTGATGCGCCGGTGAGCCGGATGGCGGAGATCTCCCTGCCGTCGGTTCCCCGCCCGCGACTCGATCGACGATGAAACTTCTCCGGCGCCTGTACGGTTACGTTCGGCCCTACCGCTTCTGGGTGGTCGTGGCCTTCTCGAGCATGCTCGTCGTGGCGGCGACGAACGGCGGTCTCGTCACGCTCGTTCAGCCGCTCTTCGACGACGTGCTCGCCAAGGAGCCGGCTGCGGCTGACGAGCAACAGGCGTCGAAAGCGCGAAAAACGCGCGCGATCGACTTCATTCTCGAGAATCACAAGCCTCCGGAGGAGAGGACCGCGTTCGGCCGGGCCGTGCACGGGGTCCTCGACCCGGCGCAGGCGTGGTGGGAGTCGAAACGCGAGGTGCGCTGGAAGTACGTGCTCATCGCGCTCGCGATCGTCATCGTCCTTCGAGCTGCGTCCATGTTCTTCGCCGAATACGCGTTCGAGCGGGTCGGCCTGTCGACCGTGCGGGACCTTCGGAACGCGGTCTACGAGTCGATCATGCACCAGAGCAACCGCTTCTTCTCGAAGCGCCCCACGGGCGAGCTCGTGTCGCGCATCGTCTCGGATGCCGACGCGGTGCAGGCCGCGGTCTCAGTGCGTATGGGCGATCTCTTCCAGGAAAGCATGAACCTGATCGTGTTGTTCGCGATCGTGTTCCTTCGAAACACCGAGCTCGCCGTGGTGACGTTCGTGATCGGCCCGATCATCGTGCTCCCGGTCGTGCAGTTCGGCCGAAGGCTTCGGCGCGCCACGCGCGTCTCGCAGGAGCGCATGGCCGACGTCGCCACGGTCCTCGAGGAAACGATCAAAGGGTTCCGAATCGTCAAGGCGTTCGCGATGGAGAAGTTCGAGATCCATCGCTTCCACGAGGCGACACAGCGGCACCTCGAGATCAACCTCAAGGCGAGACGGATTCAGGCGACGAGCTCGCCGGTGATGGAGCTGCTCGCCGGGTTCTGCATGGTCCTTCTGTTCGGTTACGCCAGCGTCCGCATCAAGGCCGGAGTCATGACTCTCGGTGAGTTCATCGCCTTCCTGCTGACGGTCTCGCTCATGTACGCGCCGATCAAGAGGCTGAACAAGGTGAACCTGGCGATGAACACCGCGCTCTCGGCAGCAGAGCGGATGTTCAACATGCTCGACATGGAGAACGAGGTTCGCGAGAAGCCGGGCGCGAAGCAACTCACCGCGCTCGGAACGGGTGTCGAATACGACCGTGTCGGCTTCTCGTACGAATCCGAGCCCGTGCTGCGGGGCATCAACCTGAAGATCACGCCCGGGGAGATGGTCGCGATCGTCGGCGGCAGCGGCGCGGGCAAGTCGACTCTCGTAAACCTGCTTCCGCGTTTCTACGACGTCAGCGCCGGCTCGCTCACCATCGGAGGGACCGACGTACGGGAGTTCACGCTCGATTCGTTGCGGGGAATGATCGGCATCGTGACCCAGGACGTGATCCTCTTCAACGACTCCGTGCGCAACAACATCGCGTACGGTCGTGTCGACGTTCCGCACGAGAAGATCGTCGCGGCGGCGCGCGCAGCAAACGCAGCCGACTTCATCGAGGCGCTCCCGGAGGGATACGACGCGCAGATCGGCGAGTCGGGCGTTCTGCTCTCCGGCGGCCAGCGGCAGCGGCTCGCGATCGCCCGGGCGATCCTCAAGGATTCGCCGATTCTGATCCTCGACGAAGCGACCTCGGCGCTCGACACCGAATCGGAGCGTCTCGTCCAGCAGGCGCTCGCCAACCTGATGGAGGGAAGGACGACGCTCGTCATCGCACATCGCCTTTCCACGGTTCGCCGCGCAAACAAGATCGTCGTGCTCGAGCGGGGAGAGATCGCCGAGGTCGGGACGCACGACGAGTTGCTCCAGCACAACGGCGTCTACCGGAAGCTCTACGACCTTCAGTTCCTCGAGGACGACAAGCCGGCGGACGGCGGCGAATGAATCCGAAGCTCAAGCTCTTTCTGATTCCCCGCGCCGCGTCCGGCTTCCTGCGGCTGCTTCACTTTTCGCTGCGTGTGCGCCACGTCCATCTCGACCGCATCGAGGAGCTCAACCGGCAGGGGAAGAATTACCTCCTCGCGTTCTGGCACCGCCACCTGCTCCTGATGGTTTTCGCGCGCTATCGCAAGCCGATCCTCCCGATGATCTCCCAGCACAAGGATGGCGAATACATCGCGCGAACGATGGAGCGGTTCGGCTCCTCGGCGGCCCGGGGGTCGTCGACGCGTGGAGGAAGCGCGGCGTTGCGCGAGATGATCGATTCGGCCGCCGAGCGCGGATACAACCTGGCGATCACCCCCGACGGCCCGCGCGGGCCCGCACTCGTGGCGCAGAAAGGCGTAGTCCTCGCCGCGCAACGAGCAGGATGCCCCGTCGTTCCGGCGGCGCTCATCTCCGAAAGAAAGAAGATCCTCCGCTCCTGGGACAGCTTCGAAATACCGAAGCCGCTGAGTCGCGCGATCTTCGTCTACGGCGAGGCGATTCATGTCCCCGCGGAGCTCGACGCTGACGGTGTCGAGCGCTGGCGGCAGTCCATCGAGAAGGACATGCGTACGCTCACGGAGACCGCCGAGCGCGACTTCGACGCACTGTGGCGCAGCGGCACGCGCTGAGTCGCTTCGCGTTCCTCCGGGTCTAACCGGGACGGGCACCCTCCCTTCTTGGTCGGCGAACGGGTGTCGACGGCGGGTTTCGCGCACCCTTGCTCGACCCATGCATTGGCCGGTGTTCTGGGTCACATACGTCGCCGGCGCGTTCGTTACGATATCGCGAGTCGTGATCCTGATGACCGAAGACACTCAAGACCCTTCCTGCGCGATCGAGGAGACCTCCGCGCCGCTGATCGCGGTGAGCACGGTGTTCAGCTCACTCGGACGCGGGCTCGTGTGTCTCGATCGCGATTTCAACGTAATGCACGTGTCCGATCGCATCGAGGCATTGCTCGGCGAGGAGAAGGCTCGGTCGATGGTTGGCCGTCCCGTGGAGACTCTCTTCGGGGGCGAGCTTTTCGGCCCCGAGGGTTCCATGCGGACCGCGCTCGCCGCCGGAGAGAGGCGGGAGGGGTGGCGCGCGTTCGTCGAGGGCTCCGACGGGGCGCGGGCGATGTCGGTGAGTGCTGCGCCCTTCGTTCCGGATCCCTACGGGATCTGCGACCAGCGCGTCGCGTACATCATCGTCGTGCGGCCCGCGGAAGAGGACGCCTACGCGGGGACCGGAGCGCCGACCTTCTTTTCCGGCCTCATCGGTCGATCATCCGCGATGGCACGCGTCTTCGGACTGATCGAGAACCTGCGTTCGAGCGACGCGACGATTCTTCTTACCGGCGAGAGCGGGACAGGTAAGGAAGTCGTCGCACGCGCGATTCATGCGAACTCGCCGCATCGTGGCGGCCCATTTGTGGCGGTGAACTGCGGCGCGCTCCCGGGCGAGTTGCTCGAGAGCGAGTTGTTTGGCCACGTGCGCGGAGCTTTCACTAGCGCGATCCGCGACCGAGTCGGCCGATTCGAGGCTGCTGCGAAGGGGACCCTCTTTTTCGACGAGATCGGCGACCTGCCGTTGCCGCTCCAGGTGAAGCTGCTCCGCGTGCTGCAGGAACGCCGTTTCGAAAGAGTGGGCGAGTCTCGCTCGATCGAGACCGATGCGCGAATCATCGCCGCGACGAATGTAGATCTCCGCCGCGCTGTCGCCGAAGGCCGGTTCCGGGAAGATCTCTACTACCGGCTGCGCGTCGTGCCGATTGAGATTCCCCCGCTGCGCGAGAGACGCGAAGACATCGAGCCGCTCGCGCGCTACCTCCTCGTACGCGTTGCGGCACGCCACGGGCGCGAGTTGCAGTTCTCGCCGACGGCGCTGCGCGCGATGCTCGGCTATGCGTGGCCCGGGAACGTGCGAGAGCTCGAAAACGCGCTCGAGTACGGCGTTTCCGTCGGCAAGGGGCAGACGCTTCAGCTCGAGGATCTCCCCGACGAGGTCGTCCGTCCGGTGCGTGAGTTGCCTTCGCTCGAAGAGACCCGCGCGGCAACGGCGAGCCATACGTCCACAATGGACGATCAGGCTGAGACCGATCGCATCCGACACGCACTGGAGCGCTCGCGCTGGAATCGAAATGAAGCCGCGCGCGTGCTCGGGATGAGCAGGACCACACTCTGGCGGCGGATGCGCGAGCTTCGCATCGACTGAGAGCCCCGTCGCAGGGAGTTCTGAAGCCCAGCGGTCCGTGAGCGGCGTAGCGTCTCCTTCGCGAGAGGACAGCGCCCCCGGCCCGCGCGTCGGCGAGCCGATCGAGTGCGCGTGCAGGCCCTCGCAAGCGACCTGCGGCTGAGCGTGCGACGTTCCACGCCGCCACGAAACGTTGCAACGTGTCGTTGCAACGTTTCGTGGCGTGGACGAGAGGGCATTCCGTAACTCGCTGACGCAATGTGAGATGGGGTCATCGCCTGACGTGGCACACATCCTGCTTTGTTCCGTGACGGACGTCCCTGGAGGGTTTCATGGCTCTGTCACGCCGCCAGTTCATCAAGATCGGAACCACCACCGCGGGCGCGGCTGCGCTCAGCTCGGGGCTGGCGACCGACTGGTGGAGCCTGCAAGCGCACGAGCTTCACGATCCTCAGACCGATGGCGAGAAGGTCGTCCCGACCTTTTGCGAGCTCTGCTTCTGGAAGTGCGGCGTACTCGCGCACGTGCGCGGCGGCCGAGTCACCAAGCTCGTCGGCAACCCGAAGCACCCGCTCTCGAACGGCAGGCTCTGTCCGCGAGGAACCGGCGGAGTCGGAGCGCTCTACGACCCGGACCGACTGAAGAAGCCGCTGATCCGCGTTTCGAAGCGGGGCGAGGACAAGTTCGCGGAAGTCTCCTGGGCGACTGCCCTTGACGAGACTGCCTCACGCATGGAGCAGCTGCGCGCGAGGTACGGTGCCGAGGCACTCGCCCTGTTTACGCACGGATACGGCGGCTCCTGGTTCACGCAACTCGTGAAGGCCTGGGGCACGCCTAACGTCGTCGCCCCGTCGTACGCGCAGTGTCGAGGCCCGCGCGAGACGGCGTTCGAGCTCACCTACGGCCAGGGAGTCGGGTCGCCGGAGGCGATCGACATCCGCAACGCCCGCTGCATCACCCTCATCGGCTCGCACCTCGGCGAGAACATGCACAACACGCAGGTGCAGGAATTCGCCGACGCGATCGGCTCCGGCGCTCAGCTCGTGGTCGTCGATCCCCGTTATTCGGTCGCGGCGAGCAAGGCGAAGTACTGGCTGCCGATCAAGCCGGGAACCGACATTGCGCTGCTTCTAGCGTGGATGAACGTGATCGTCACCGAGAAGCGTTACGACGCCGACTACCTCGAGAAGTATGCGACCGGTCTCGCCGAGCTGGAACTGCACGTCGCGGGCAAGACTCCTGAGTGGGCGTACCCCATCACGGGTCT
>JBPPMG010000064.1:0-2166 GCA_051305935.1 Thermoanaerobaculia bacterium | reverse complement strand
GTAGATGACCGGCTCGAAGATCTTGCCCGCAGCCCGCATATGCTCGGCGGTGTGTTCGATGGTCGCATTCACGCGCGCGTCGTCGCCTCCGTAGAAGCCCCAGACCGGTGCATCGATGCCGGCGACTCCGGCCGCTTCCTGCGGGCCGGTGCCGTAGAAGACGAAAGTCCCCGAGAGATCGTCGATCGTGTTGGCCGCTTCCCAGGCGCGCGATCCGCCCCAGCAGAAGCCCGCAGCGTAGAGCGTGCCGCTCGCGCCGGGACGGGTCCGGATGTACTGCGCCGCGTTGCGCATGTCTTCGACGACGCGGGTCATGTCGAGCTTGGAGATACCCTCGCGCGCCGCATCTTCGCTCGGGAAGGAATCCGTCCGTCCGCCTCCCGGCCCGGTGCCCGAGAGCATGTCGGGGGCGATGGCGAGGTAGCCGCGCGAGGCCAGCTGGTCGGCGACCGTTCGCGCCCAGTCGTTGAGGCCGCGGTTCTCGTGGATGACGAGGACGGCCGGTGCGGCGTCACTCCGCTCGGGCCAGGCGACGTAGGCGTGGAGCGTCCGTCCCGCGCTCGGAATCGCCACCCACTCGTGGTGGCGGGGCGTGGTCTCGAGCGTGGCGGCGGAAGAATCGGGAGCCACCGTCGGAGGGGCGGTGGCGCAGGCGGCTGATAACAGAACCAGGAGGATTGCGAGTCGGTGCATGAGGTCGTCTCCTTTCGCTTCGTGACGGGAGTTCACAATCTGCGCCCGGACGGGCTCGGATTCGGCCAGAGAGGTCAATCTTCGATTTCGAAGCGCTTCGAGGGCTCTCCGTCAACGGTCGCGAAGCGGACCGTCACCGACTCCCGGTCCGCTTCGAGAATCGCGATCCCGAGCCGGGCGGCGCGGTAGACCGACCCGTAAATCGGCGCGGCCGGCCGGACGCGCGACGCCGACCCGCTGATGAGCCAGGCCGGATCGCCCGGGATCAACTCGAGATGATGGTCATGTCCCGCCGCGTAGAGCGCGAATCCGTTCTCGCGCAGGATCGGAGTGAGCGATCGCATCGCGCGAACTTCTCCCGGCGTGATGAACGTGTGCGCGCCGCCCGCCACGATCGTGTGATGACCGGCGGCGATCCGCCATCGGGGAGCGGTGCTCGCGGTCATCGCCCGGAGGGCGCAGCCGGTCGTCGCAGAATCCGACCAGCTTTTCGCGAGCGGCTGCGTGTCGAGCATTGCGATCTCGAGGAGATCGCCGAAACGGACCGAATAGCTGCGTGCCGGGAAGACCCAGTTGTCGAGCCTCGACGTCGCGGCGATCTGCGCGTCGGGGTCGGCCGGCTCGGAGCCGCAGCCGTAGTCGTGGTTGCCGAGGACGGGAAAAACGGGGACGCCGAGGTCGAGGAGAGTGCGGTAATGCGCCCAGCGGGGGGTGTCGACGTCGGCGATCCCGCACTCGTAGAAGTTGTCGCCGAGGAGAAGGATCGCATCGGGGGCGGCTTGGGCGACGAGCTCCACGACCGCGGGCCACCCCTCGGATTGTTCATCCCCTGAGTCCCCGAGAATGGCGATCCGGATCGAGGGGCGCTCGGCCGGGCGTTCGACGCGCGGGATGTCGAGGGCCAGCCCGGCGCATTGCTCGGACGTCGGCGGCTGGATGGAGGCGCAGGCGGCGACGAGAGGGAGAAGAAGAACGGCGAGGCGGCGCATGAGGCGGATTCCAGTGGCATGCCACGCCAGGTGGGGATCCGCAGCACGCGCCGTCATCCTGCAATTTTGAGATCCTTCGGTCGCGCCCGCAGTGTCCCCGAGCCCCCGACTGCGGCGCGGCGCTCCCTCAAGGATGACGGGGGGCATGACTCGGGATGACAATTCCCCCTCGCTCCGTTGTAGGGTGCCACATATGACGACGACCTCTGCCGAGCCGGCCCGTTCCCTCGACTTCATCCGCGAGATCGTCGCGCGCGACATGGAGAGCGGGAAGCACGAAAAACCGATCACCCGTTTCCCGCCGGAGCCGAATGGCTACCTCCACATCGGCCACGCCAAGGCGATCTGCCTCGGCTTCGGCATCGCGCGCGAGTTCGACGGCATCTGCAATGTCCGGATGGACGACACCAATCCCGCGAAAGAGGAAGCGGAGTACGTCGAATCGATCTTATCCGACATCAAATGGCTCATCAGCGGCTGGGCC
>JBPPMG010000052.1:0-11162 GCA_051305935.1 Thermoanaerobaculia bacterium | reverse complement strand
AGTGCTGCGATGGCCGGTTAAGTTGAGTTTCCAGGTGTGACCCCAACCTCCACAACTTCCCCCGCTCCTCCCCCGCGACAGAATCGAGTGAATCGGCGCACATTCTCCGCGCGAATGCGTCACATGCGCTGCCATGGCATGCGTGCTATACGCGCCTTCGGAGGCTCCCAATGTCGACGTCGCTGCTCTCGAGAATCGCCTTCGCATCTATCGCTGTTCTGCTACCCGTGATCACCGCCGGACAGGCCGCTGCAATCGATCCCCCCGTCGCCCCGCGCAAGGAGCACGTCCAGACCTGGCACGGCAAGCAGTACGGCGACCCGTACCACTGGTTGCGCGAGAAGGGAACGCCTGCGGTGGAGACGTACCTCGAGGCCGAGAACGCCTACACGGAAGCGATGACGGCGGAGCTCAAGCCGTTCACGGAAGCTCTCTACGCCGAGATGCTCGGCCGGATCAAGCAGACCGACATGTCGGTGCCGACGCGCAAGGGAAAGTACTACTACTACGGCCGGACCGTGGAAGGGCTGCAGTACCCGATTCGCTGCCGCAAGGTGGCAGGCGCGACCGGCGAGCTCGACGAGACAGCGACCGAGGAAGTGTTGCTCGACCAGAACGAGATGGCGAAAGGGATGAAGTTCCTTTCGATCGGCCTCTTCGAGGTGAGCGACGATGACGCCACCCTACTCTACAGCACCGACAGCACCGGCTACCGGCAGTACCAGCTCTTCCGAAAGGACCTGGCCACCGGCAAGGTCGAAGGGCCGCTGTCCGAACGCGTGACGAACGCGGTCTGGGCCGCCGACAACGCGACGGTCTTCTACGTGACCGAGGATCGCGTCACGAAACGTTCGGACACTCTCTGGCGGCTCGATGCCGGTGAGGCGCCGCAGAAAGTTACCGAGGAGAAGGATCCTCTCTACGATCTCCGGCTCGAGAGGACGAGAGACAGGAAGTTCATCGTCATCGCCTCCACCGCGACCGACACGTGGGAGAGCCGTGTGCTCGACGCGGGACAGCCGCAGGGAGAATTCAAAGTCGTCCTGCCGCGTGAGAAGGGGCACAAGTACGACGTCGACCACCGTGACGGGCTTTTCTACATCCGGACGAATCGGGACGCGCGCAACTTCCGGATCGTGACCGCGCCGGTCGCCGATCCGTCGCCCGCGAGTTGGAAGCCTTTCCTCGCTCACGACAAGGACGTGCTTCTCTCGGGCATCGACCTGTTTCGCGACTTCGCGGTCGTGTCGGACAAAAAGGCAGGGCTCGGCCGACTCCGCATCTACGACTTCTCGACGAAAACGTGGCGCGAGATGAGCTTCCCGGAGCCGGTCTACATGCTCTGGCCGGCCGGAACGCCCGAGTACACGTCGATGAAGTTCCGCTACTCCTACCAGAGCTTCACGACTCCGCCGAGCATCTTCGACGTCGAGATGGCCAGCGGATCATCGACGCTTCTCAAGCGACAGGACGTCCTCGGCGGCTACGATCCGGCGAAGTACGTATCCGAGCGTCTCTGGGCGATAGCGCGTGACGGCGCGAAGGTGCCGATCAGCGTCGTCTACCGGAAGGACGTGAAGCGCGACGGCAAGGCGCCGCTTCTGCTTTACGGCTACGGCTCCTACGGCTATGGCCAGAGCGCGTCGTTCGACGCGAGGCGCCTGAGCCTCCTGGACCGCGGCGTCGTCTTCGCGCTCGCGCACGTCCGTGGAGGCAACGAGATGGGTGAGGCGTGGCACGACGACGGGATGCTGATGAAGAAGAAGAACACTTTCTTCGACTTCGTGGACATCGCCGACTACCTGGTGAAGAACAAGTGGACGTCGAAGGACCGCCTGATCATCGAGGGCGGCAGCGCCGGCGGCCTCCTGATGGGCGCCGTCGTGAACCTTCGTCCCGATCTCTTCAAGGCCGTTCACGCCTCCGTGCCCTTCGTCGACGTGATGAACACGATGACGGACCCGAACCTCCCGCTTACGGTGGGCGAGTACCTCGAGTGGGGCAACCCTAACGAGAGGGCGGCCTTCGACTACATGATGTCGTACAGCCCGTACGACAACCTGAAGAAGGGCGCCTATCCCTCGATCCTCATCACCACGAGCTACAACGACAGCCAGGTGATGTACTGGGAGCCGGCAAAGTACACCGCTAAGTTGCGCACACTCAAAACCGACAAGAACGAGTTGCTTCTCAAGTGCCGCATGCAGCCCGCCGGCCACGGCGGCGCCTCGGGCCGCTACGACGCGCTCAGGGACAAAGCCTTCGAGTACGCCTGGATGCTCGGGCAGGTAGGGATCACGAAGTAGATACCCCGGAAGTTGGCCTCAACCGATCTCGAGCCAGCTGAACCAGACCGGGTGATTCGCCTTGTACCATTCGAGCACGCCTCGGATCCGCGCCCTGCTCTCGGCGGGCATGACGCTGTCATCGACGCGATCGAAGAACACGCGGATCGTCTCACCGTCGTGCTCGAGGGCCTGCGAGAACATCGTCTGCAGCTCGTTGCGGATGCGCCCCGAGTCGGAGATCTTGACCGGGCGCGTGGTGTGATCGACCCCGCTCAGAAACCTGACCAGCAGCGGGCTGAAGACGTGCCTCATCTGGTCGAACGGCTCCATCATCCGGAGCGTGAACGTGACGACCGCCGAGGCGTTGCGCGTCGCGAGACGGGTAGTGACGCGGTAGACGCCCTCCGACACCTTCGTCACGCCTTCGCTGCCCGTGTAGGGGTCGTCGTTCATGTAGCCGATGCAGGCGAGCACGCTCCACTGCTTCTCGGGAGAGAAGTCGTCGGCGCGCAACACCTCTTTCCCCATCGGCATATTCGCGACTTCGGCTTCACGGATCGCCTCGGCGTACGTCGCGATCTTCGCGGCATCGACGCCGCGCTCGCCGTAGACCGCGCGCACGCTCGCCTCGAAGCCGGGGTCGTCCGGATCCAGATGCATCAGCAGCCCTTCTTCGCGGCAGGGGAGCTCGAAGGTCGACGAGAAGGGGACCATCGTAGCGTCGACGTCGAGCACCTCGGCGAGGCTCGCCGCCTGCACGGCCTCGGCCGTCGCCGCGTAGCCGTCGCCGAGGAAGACATGCGTCGCGCCGGCCGCATCCGCCCAGCTGCCGACCATGAACGTTGGCGCGTAGGTGCCCGAGTCGGTGAAGACCGGTATGCCGGTCGGTCCCTTCCATCCATCCTCGACGAGATGGACGCCTAACGCGCCCCACTCGGCCCAGAGTTCTCCGAGGCGCGCCTGCCGGCTCTTGCCGCTCAGTGTCCAGACATGGATGTTCTCGCGACGGATTCCCGGATACGCGACTTCGATCGCGTCGACCACACGGCTCCTCGGCGTGCGGAAATCGAGCAGGACCGACGTGCGCTCCGCCGCCGCGACGACGGGTTTCGGCACCGTTAGGCATCCCATGTACGCCTCGTAAGGCTTCGCCATGCGAAGCGGCGCATCGAAGACGTGAAGGACGGCCATCGGCCCGGTCTCCTGCCCCTCGGCAAAGCGAGACGTGCACTCCAGCGTATCGACCGCCGCGCCCCAGATCGTGATGCCCCGGTCCTGGAGCCATCCGTAGAAGTGGTCGAACGTGTGGCCGGGCTCGTTGAGAAGGCGGCGCACGCGGCGGTCCACGGTCCGCGCGACCTCGGGCCTCGCGTAGACCCGACCGAAGCCGAGCAGCGGATTCGCACCCATCTCCGGCGTCTCGCCCGCCTTCGGCATGAGCCCTTCGCCGAGGCTCACCATGAGCGCGTGATTTTCGGGGAGAGTGCGCGTGAGATGCCAGAGTCCCTCGCTCATCACGTAGGCGCTGATCGCGTCCGCGCCTTTCTTTGCCTGGTTGATCCCGGCCTTGTCCTTTCCTGCGCCGCCGCCGAAATCGCCGAACAGTCGCGTGCCGAGCGCGGTGGTGGCCGCCGTGAGCGCGAGGCAGCGCGTGATGCCGCGGGGCGTGAACGACAGGTCGTACAAGGGCTCCGACTGTGCGCGGTGCACTTCGACGTCTTCGAGCCAGAGGTGAAAGCGAAGCAGTACCGGGCGGGTGTCGAATACCCACTGGGCGATCAGGTTGCGCTTGTCGAGATTTTCCAAGTGAGGTCCCTTCCGAAGCCGTCGTCGTAAAACCGATTCTAGCGGTGACCGAGGTGTTTGAGCGAGCAAGATCGGCAGGGACGATCAGGACTGATGAATCGAGCGAACATCGAGTAGGATTGGGCGACCAATTGAAGATGAATTCCCGGCTGCGAGCGATCGGTTCGCGCGCCCCGGGTTCGCCATTGCACGAGGGCAGCCGGAGACTCATTTCAGATGATTGGCAAAGACATCGCTCATTACCGGATCACGTCGAAGCTCGGCACGGGTGGTATGGGCGTCGTGTACGAGGCCGAGGACACCGTTCTCGGCCGGCACGTCGCGCTCAAGTTCCTTCCTCCGGAGCTGGCGCGGGATGAAGCGGCACTGCAGCGATTTCAGAGGGAAGCCCGCGCGGCCTCGGCGCTGAATCATCCCAACATCTGCACGATCCACGCGATCGACCAGCACGAGTCGGAGCATTTCATCGTGATGGAGCTGCTCGAAGGAGAAACGCTCTCCGAAGTGCTCCACCGCGGGCCGATGGAAACACGCGAGCTGCTCGGGATTGCGTTGCAACTCATCGACGCGCTCGAGTCGGCACACGCGAAGGGAATCATCCACCGCGACCTGAAGCCGGCGAACATCTTCGTCACGTCGCGCGGGCAGGTGAAGATTCTCGACTTCGGCCTCGCGAAGGTCGAGGTGAAACGGCCGGCCGAATCCGCGGTGACGGCGATTCGCAAGGACGAGCTGACGATGGCCGGTACGACGGTCGGAACGGTGTCGTACATGTCGCCCGAGCAGGCCCGCGGACAGGTCACCGACGCTCGCAGCGACCTCTTTTCCCTCGGCGTCGTCCTCTATCAGATGGCCACCGGGACGTTGCCGTTCCCGGGCGAGACCTCGGCGGTCATTTTCGAGGCGCTTCTATCTCGCGATCCGAAACCGCCGACCGAAGTGCTGCCGTCGCTTCCGGCCGAGCTCAACCGCATCATCGCCCAGGCGTTGGAGAAGGACCGCGCGTACCGCTATCAGACCGCCACGGAAATGCGAACCGCACTCATGCGCCTCAGGCGCGATCTCGAGTCCGGGGGGCGGCCGGCGACAGACAGTTCCGGCGGCCGAGTCGCCGTACAGCAGGCCGACGAGATGTCGGTCGCGGTGCTCTACTTCGAGAATCTCAGCGGTGTGAAGGAAGACGAGTACTTCCGCGACGGGATCACCGAAGACATCATCACGGAGCTCTCGAAGATCCGCGACCTGAAGCCACGATCGCGAGCGAGTGTGCTGACGTTTCGCGACAAACAGGCGACGCCGGCGGAGGTCGGGCAGCAACTTGGCGCAGCGTACGTGCTGACCGGTAGCGTCCGGCGCGCAGGGAACCGGCTCCGGATCAACACGCAGCTGATCGACACGCGCACCGACTATCCGCTCTGGAGTGAGCGGTACGACCGCCAGATGGACGACGTGTTCGAGGTGCAGGACGAGATCGCGCGAAAGATTGCCGACGCGCTCCGCATCACGCTGTCACCCCAGGAGCGTGAGACGCTGGCGGAGAGGCCGACGGAGAATCTGCAGGCCTACGACCTGTACCTGCGAGGCAGGAACTACGCACGGCGGCGGTCGCGCCAGGACCTGGAGTTCGCGATCCAGATGTTCGAGAACGCAGTGGCCCTCGATCCCGACTTCGGCCTCGCGCACGCGACGCTCGCCTCCGCCTGCGCGGAGTTCTACTACCTCTGCGATCGGACGCCACGCTGGATCGAGCGCGCGCGCGCCGCCACGGCAAGAGCATCGTCGGCCAGCGGCGAGACGCTGCCGGAGGCGTTGACCGCACAGGCGTGGCTCTCGTACGCGGAGGAACGGATGGACGAGGCGGCCGGGCTCGCGCGAAAGGCCGTCAGCATGAAGCCGGACGTCGAGAGCGGATACTACCTGCTCGCGCGGATTCTATTTGCTTCGGGCCGCCTTCACGAACTGCTGGAGATCTCGGAAGAGGCGATCTCGCACTCGGGAGAGAACTACAACACCTATGTCCCGCTCCTGAACGCTTACAGGTCGCTCGGAAAGACGGACGCCGCCATGGTGCTCATGCAGCGCCGGATTCAGGTGTTCGAAGACCAGATCCGCAAGGTGCCGGAGGACGCGCGCGCGCGGGTCCTGCTCGCCGCCGACTACGCCGAGCTCGATCGCGATGACGACGCAATGCGCGAGGCGAACATGGCGATGGCCCTGCGGCCGCGTGACGGGCTCACGCTTTACAACGTCGCCTGCGTATTCTGCGGGCTGGAAAAGAAGGCGGACGCGCTCATCGCTCTCAAGAAGGCGTGCGACGCCGGTTTCCGCGATCCAGTCTGGGCCTGGGCCGATCCCGACCTGGAGATCCTTCACGACGAGCCGGAGTTCATCCAACTATACGGCTCGAAGTCCGTAAGTTAGGCGGACCAGACCCCGTCGAGGCTCCTTCGGAGTCTGGCGCACTCGAAGACCAGGAGGATTCATCGAATGAACGTCGACCGCTCCTTCCGGCCGGTAGTCACGGCACTCGTCCTTTGCACGGTTCTGCTCTCGGCCTGCGCGGCGGTCGCGCCACCGCCGCCGGTATCGAACCCGTCCTCCGCGCGGGCAGCGTCGCAGTACGACGTGGTCGTGGTGGGCGCCGGCCTTGCCGGGCTGACCACCGCGAGGTCCCTCGTCGCCGACGGTCACAAGGTGCTGGTCGTCGAGGCGACGAATCGCATCGGCGGTCGGGCGTACACCGACACCACCAGTTTTTCGATCCCGGTCGACTTGGGTGCCGCGTGGATTCACGGTGTCGACAAGAACCCGCTCACCGCGCTGGCCGACTGGCTCGGTTTCCAACGCGTGCCGACGAATCTCGATGGGCCCGTGTTCATCGGCAACCAGCAGCGCATGTCGGACGAGCAGTTGGAAGCCTTCGGCGTGGAGTACGAGGCGCTGGAAGCGGCGATGGGCGAGCGGACGTGCGCGGGGGAGGACCTGGCGGTGTCGCAGTTCCTCCCGGAGTCCGAGTTCCGCGCGCTGCTCGCCGCCAACATCGGTCCGCTCGAGGCCGGCACCGAGGCGGAGCTGACCTCGAGCCTCGACGCGTCATCGTTCGAATCCGATGTCGACGACTTCGTCGCGGAGGGCATCGGCACGCTGGTGGCGCGACTGGGTGAGGGACTCGCGATACGGCTGAGCTCGCCCGTCACGGCGATCCGGTACGGCGATGGCGGGGTCGAGGTGGTCATGAAGTCGGGCGAGGCGGTCGAATCGATTCGCGCCCGACGCGTGGTCGTGACCGTGTCGACCGGCGTGCTCGCGGCACGCAGGATCGCATTCGAGCCGGAGCTCCCGGGATGGAAATGGGAGGCAATCGAGGGGCTTCCGATGGGGCTCTTGAACAAGGTCGTCTTCGAATTCGACGGCGACATCCTCCCGGACGAGGGCGACAACGAGTGGGTGCTCTACCAGGACCCGGCCGGAGCGGCGACCCATTCGGGCGCGTCGGTGATGGCGTTCGTGATCAAGCCGCTCGGCGCCAACGTCGTCGTCGGCTTCTACGGCGCGGAACAGGCGCGGTTCTACGAGAAGGCCGGCGACGAGGCGGCGATCGAGTATGCGACGGCCGCGCTGCAGCAGATGTACGGCCACGACCTCGTCTCGCGCATCAGGAAAGAGAAGAGCAAGGTCACCCGCTGGGGACAGAATCCCTGGACCCTCGGCTCTTACTCCTCGGCGCGGCCGGGGATGTCGATGATGCACGAGAAGCTCGCCGAGCCGGTCGACGGCTTCGTCTTCTTCGCAGGCGAGGCGTGCGGTCCTCCCGAGTTCAACGGCAGCCTCGCGGCGGCCGTCGTGTCGGGACGCAAGGCAGGCCGCTGGGTGCACGAAAGCCTCGAAGCGTCACGGATGCAGGTTCCGTAGCGAAGCGGCTTGTCCGGTTGGTAAAGGCGCCCGCGGTGGCCCCAGTCGCTAGCGTGTGACCGCGGCCGCGGGAATCATCACGCTCGGGTTGAACGTCGCCGCCGCGTCCATGACGTCCTGACTTGGCGAGCCGTAGAAGACGAAGCGGGTCGGCTTCAGAACCTCCAGAAAGCGGCCGGCGAACCTGGCGTCAAACGTGCCAGCGTGGATCATCGCCGCATCGGAATCGACGTACCGCTCGTAGAGGTGGCAGGTCTTCCCGTCCGCGCTGAAGCTCCACTCGTAGTTCAGCGTGCCTGGCTCGTTGGCCTGCGTGGCGCTGACCATTTCGTCCATGAGTGCGCGGACATCGCGCTCACGCCCATCGACGACCTGCATTTCCAGCATCCACGCGACCCAGTTCTTCATAACATTCCCTCTCGAGACGATCTGTCGTTCTGCCTAACGGCCTCTTGCCGGCCGGCGCTCTGTGTGGCGGCGATGTCAGCAACTGCGGCGCCCCGGTTCGGACTAACGAACCAGCTGGGCCGTATGGTGCTGGATGTGCCTCGTACAGAGCAGCACGCCGTGTGCAAGTGTCGCCGCTCCGAAATAGGCGTGAGTCAGGCGCTGGCCTTCCTTTGCCGAGCGGGCGGCTTCCTCGAGCTCCGCGGCGCGCCGCCGGAAGAGGGCGACGCTTTCCGCACGGCCGAGCGTTCCGGCTGGACGGGTCTCCCGCGGCGCGACTGCGCCCTTCGGGAACGCGCCTCCTGCGAGCATTCGCGGGAGGACCGTGAAACGGAGAAGCCAACGCTGCCAGAGCTTCGTCCGAATCGCCATGCCCGGACCGCCGGCGAGCTCGCGAAGCAGCGTGTCATACGTGCAGACGAGGTGTGCAAGCACCTCGGCGGGAGACCACTTCCCCGGGCTCGTCGGGCCGAACCACGCCGACTCCGGAAGCACTTCGGCCTTCGCGACGAGATCGTCGACGGCGGCCTGATGAAGAGCCAGAGATGAAGAGAGCGACGTGTGCGTGCCCATGAGAGTGGACAGTCTACCGGCGGCGCCGGTCTGAGCAAAGCCCAGGGCAGCCATGGGTGTGACCCTCAGCCGTGCGAAATGGCGTGATCCGCGCTTCCCCGGCTGAAGCCGAGAGAACCGGAGTCTCGCCGCTGGCGCGGCGCTTCGGTGGTTTCGCGCTATTTCCAGTGCTTCTGCACGAACGCTTCGACCTCGGGCAACCCGCCCTGCAGGATGAGGTAGCCGTTGTGCGGCTCTCTCGGCGTTGTCTCGTGATTGATCGGGGTCGTCATCATCTCGCGAATCGTCCTGGGGTCGTCGGTCTGGCCTAACACCCAGCCGAGCTTCACGTACGCGGTCTCGGGGAGCATGTTGTCCATGGGGATGATGCCGAGGTCGAGGAGGTCGCGGCCCGTGTCGTAGACGTACATCTGCGCGAAGCCCCAAAGGGTCTGCACGGTCATGACGACGGTCATACCCTTCTCGATCGCGCGGCGAATCGCGGGGTAGAGCGGCTTGTTCACGTGACCGAGGCCCGTGCCGGCGATGACCATCCCGCGGTAGCCGAGATCCGACAGGGAGTCGATGATGTCGGGATTGAAGTTGGGGTAGTAGTACTGGATCGTCACCTTCTCTTCGAAGACGGGCGTGATGACCGGCTTGCGGGTCCTGTCGCGGCGGACGATGTCGTCTGTCAGGTAGGTGAAGTGACTGCCGTTCTCGCCGGCATACCGGCTCACGGTCGCGAGCGGCGTCGCTCCGATCGTCCGGAAGGTGCTCCGGTAGCTCGAGTGCATTTTTCGGCAGCGGGTGCCACGGTGCAGCAGATCGTAGTTGTCCGACGTCGGGCCGAACATGCAGATCATCACCTCGGCGATGTCGCACTCGGCGGCCGAACGGACGGCGTTCATGAGGTTCAGCGCCGCGTCGGACGAGGGGCGGTCGGACGAGCGCTGGCTTCCGACGACCACGATCGGCACCGGGCTGTTCTGCACCATGAAACTGAGGATCGCCGCGGTGTGCGCCATCGTGTCGGTGCCGTGGCCGACGACGATGCCGTCGGCGCCGCGCTCGATCTCCTCGCCGATCGCGATGGCCAGCGCCTTGTACTGCTCCGGCGCCATGTTCTCGCTGAAGACGCCGAAGAGCTTCTTCGTCGTGAGGTTCGCGATGTCGGCGAGCTCGGGCACCGCGCCGTAGAGCTCGCCCGGCGTGAAGGCGGGGATGACCGCTCCGGTCCGGTAGTCGAGCCGGCTCGCAATCGTGCCTCCCGTGCCTAACAGAGTCACGTTCTTCTTTTTCGGATCGAAGGGAAAGTCCTTCTCGGGAATCTTGTAGACCGCCTTTCGGTAGCCTAACTCGCGGGCCGAGGCGATGCGGTCGGCTTTGATCCCGACGTTGTAGCCGTTGAAGAGCTTCACAACGACGTGCAGATCGTCGGCATTCTCGCTGCGCGGAAGGATGACGCCGACGAACGACGAGCCGAGGTCATTGACGATCTCGACCTCGCTCCAGACGCCGATGCCGAACTTCTCGAACGCCGCCTTCGAGGGGCCGCGGTATCCCTGGAATCGGTCGTTGCGCTCGGAGATGGGGATGGCCGGCGGTTCGGGTCTGGTGGTCATGGCGTGTTCTCCGCGGCCGCGGCCGAATTGAGAGTTGAGAATTGAGGATTTGGAGATGGGGGAGGCGCGGGTCTGTGTGGCGCAGACACTCCTGTCTGCGCGCGGCGCATAGCGCCGCAGGATCGGTAGCCCCGGGCTTGAGCCCGGGGTGTGGCGGGCGACGAAAGAACAGCGCCGCTACGCGGCGAGGGATGCGCGGTCGTCCGGATCATCGTCCCAACCCCAGCCTCTCCCGCAGCGCCGCGGCGACTTCCTTCGCGGGTGCGCGGCCCTTGAGGGCCTCCATCGCCTTTCCGGCGAGGAAGCGGAGTTTCTTGTCGGGCGTGTCTCCATTCTCCCGGAGGTAGCCATCCATCGATAGGGTGGCGAGCTCGGGCAGCCACTGGGCGCGATCGACGACCGCAATGCCCTCCGCAGCGGCTGCATCCTCGGCGGAAAGGCCGTCCTTCGCCATGCGCGTCGCGATGACGGGGACAGATTCGCGCCCGATCCTGCCGCCGGCGAGCAGCTCGAACACCGCGACCCATTCGGC
>JBPPMG010000048.1:0-2302 GCA_051305935.1 Thermoanaerobaculia bacterium | reverse complement strand
CTCGTACGGCGAGCGCCTGCTCGCGGCGATCGTCTCCGACGCGCTCGGCGAGCGAGGCGTGACGTGCGCGCTCGTGGATGCCATCGATCTGATCGAGACGGAGCGTCGTCCCGACGGTGTCTGGCCGCTGTTCGATCGCACGACGCGGAACGTGACCGAGCATCTGCTCCCGTCGTTGCGCAACGGAGTCGCGGTCGTGCCGGGCTTTATCGGACGCGGACCCGACGGGGAGCTCGTCACGTTAGGCAGGGGAGGGACGGACTTCTCGGCGGCGATCCTCGCACGATGCTCCGGCGCGTCGAGCGTGACGCTCTACAAGGAAGTCGACGGCCTCATGACGGCGGATCCGCGCGCGGTGCCTGACGCCCGCGTTCTCGAGCAGCTGCACTACCGTGAGGCGGCCGAGCTCGCCTACTACGGCGCGAAGGTCCTCCACCCGCGGACCATGGTTCCTCTCGTCGACGCGGGAATCCCGCTCTATGTCAGAAACACGTTCAATCCGGGATTCGAGGGAACACGGATCGCCGGAGATGTTCCCGCGAGCGAGTACCCGGTCAAGGCCCTGACGGCCATCGAGGGTCAGGCGATTCTCTCGGTGGAAGGCGGCGGGATGATCGGTGTTCCCGGTGTCGCCGCGCGGACGGTTGCGGCGCTCGCCGAGGCCGGTCCCTCGGTGACGGTGATCAGTCTGGCGTCCAGCGAGTCGAGCATCTGCCTCGTGGTGCCGGAGCGTGAGGCGCAGCACGCGGCGCGGGCGCTCGAGAAGACGTTCGCGCACGAGATCCGCGAGCGCTTCGTCGACCGCATCGGGATCGAGAAGGATGTCGCGCTCATCGCGGTCGTCGGCCTCGGGATGAAGGGCACTCCGGGCATCGCCGCGCGGACGTTCACCGCGATCGCGCGCGAAGAGGTCAACGTCCTCGCGATCGCGCAGGGCTCCTCCGAGCTGAACATCACAGTGGGAATCCAGAAGAGCGACGTTCCCCGCGCGTTGCGCGCGCTTCACGCCGAGTATCAGCTCGACCGGATCCGGCCTCTTCCCGACGTGGCCGCGCACCGCACGGCGATCACGCTGCTCGGCTTCGGCCAGATCGGACGTGCGCTCGCGCAACAGATCGTCGAACAGGATCGCTACTTCCGTTACGATCTGGCGATCGAGCTGCCGTGTGTCGCGGTCGCAGACCGGAGTGGCGTCCGAATCCAGGAGAAAGGCCTGACACTGCGGCGTCTGCGCGCGCTCGTGGACGCGAAGGCGAAGGGCGAGGCGATCGTGGCGGGCGGGCGAGACCAGCGCCCGCGGCTCGCGGACGAGATCCGGCAACGGGTCTTCAGGCTTCCGTCAGGCAGGTCGATCCTCGTCGACGTGACCGCCGACGAGACCGCGCCGTTGCTTCGCGATGCGCTCCGGGCCGGAATGCACGTCGTGACCGCCAACAAGAAGCCGCTCGCAGTTCCTCAGGGCGAGTACGACGATCTGTTCGCGACGGCTCTCGAGAAGGACGTGTCGATTCGCTATGAGGCGACGGTCGGCGCCGGGCTTCCCGTGCTCGACACGCTCGCGAAGCTCCGCGATTCCGGCGATCCCGTCGTCTCGATTCTCGGATGCCTGTCAGGCACGCTCGGTTACCTCATGACGAGAATCCAGGAGGGCGTTCCGTTCTCTCTCGCCGTGAAGCAGGCGTACGAGCTCGGCTACACGGAGCCCGATCCGCGCGACGATCTCTCGGGGATGGACGTCGCGAGGAAGACGCTGATCCTCGCCCGCAATCTCGGGCGGCGGCTGGACCTCGGAGACATGAAGCTCGAGCCGCTCTTCCCGGTGGAGTTGTCGGATCCCGATCCGGTGAAATTCATCGCGAATCTCGAGGCGGTCGACCGCGAGATGCAGAGAAGGATCGAGCTTGCGGCGAAGAAGGGCCAGGTCCTGCGCTATGTCGCGAAGATCGGGCGGAGGAGCGTGGGTGTCGGCATCGAAGCGGTACCGGCGGACTCGCCGCTCGGGCGGCTGCATGGAACGGATAATCAGATCGTGCTGCGCACGAAGAGGTACGATGTGAATCCACTGGTCGTGACAGGGCCGGGCGCGGGCTCGGAGGTGACGGCGGCGGGTGTGCTGAACGACATCCTGGCGATTGCCACGGGTGGATCACGTCGCGACCGGAAGGGGAGGCGGAAATGATTCGCGCCGGAAAGGTCTTCGCACCGGGGTCGATCGGAAACGTCGGCCCGGGTTTCGACGTGCTGGGCCTTGCGATCACAGGGCTCGGCGTCACGGTCTCGATTGAACCGGATGGCGAAGGGC
>JBPPMG010000038.1:0-6103 GCA_051305935.1 Thermoanaerobaculia bacterium | reverse complement strand
TCGTCTCGAACATAACTTCCCCGGACTGCGCGTCCCGCCAGAAGGTCATGGCCAAGTTGAACTCCCTGATACTGACGCCGGGAATCGGCCGGATCGGCTTAGTACTCTTGAGCTCGAAGCGCTCCGCCCACGAGCCGTTCTTGTTGACCACGAGCGTACCGAGAATGTGTTTGGTGAAGGCGGCCTCCATTCGGCCGCTGCTGGCGATCCGGAACTGAAAGGTCGCGGCGCGATCGTCCTCCGACACGAGCCGGATCGAGGAGCGATCGACATCCTCTTCGTCGTCTCCCTCTCCCGCCTCTCTCCGGGCGTCGCGCTCGGCTTTCTCCTTCCCGTACTCCCGAAGTTCCTTCTGTGTCGGTGTTCGCCCGTCCTTCTGAAGGAGGGTCCATCGCTCACCGGTGGGCGCTGCCGCGTCGTGCCGCTCGATCGTGACGCCTTCTTTCGAGCGAGTCGTCATCGTGTAAGACCATGCGTCGTTGTCGACCGAGTCGAGGCGCTCGAGTGCCGCGATCGCGAGGGGATGGGAGGCGGCGGGCGACGGATGAAGAACGACGAGCAGCAGGAAGGTGCAGGCGACCAGTCGAAAGCGCATGCTCCTTGGACGTCGAGGACTGTTTCAAGTTTCAAATGGGGGAGCCGGCATGTGCCGGAGATGGCGGTCAGCGCGCGCGCAGTTGGGGGAGATCCACGCAGCTCGCGACGGTGGCGAATCGGGGATCGTCTTCCAGCTTCCGGAACCGGGGATTGGCGTCGAGAAATGCGAGCGTTCGATCGCGATCGCGGCAGGCCTTGAAGAGCCAGCGGAAGGCTTCGTCTCGATTCCCCATCCCGATGTAGACGAGCGCGATCTTCGCTGCCGGAATGTGCCGACTGCCGGCGGCCTCCAGCAGTTCGTCGACCACGGCCTGCGCTTTCTCCCGCTCCCCCCGCAGGCCATGGATGTAGCCGATCATCCAGAGCGGCTCGACGTTGTCGCCGGACCTCCCGCGACACTTCTCGAGCTCCTCGAGAGCCCGGTCGTACTCCCCGCGCATCTCGTAGGCCTTGCCGAGGTTCATCCTTGCGATCCAGTAGTCGGGGTCCAGTTCGAGCGTGTGACGAAGCTGTCGGATCCCTTCGTCGACGTCTCCGGCCTGAAGAGAGAATTGTCCGGTGAGCGTGTTGATGATCAGCGAGAGGGGGTCGATGCGCTGTGCACGCCGCGCCTCGACCATCGCTTCTTCGTGGCGCCCCGTATTCGAAAGCAGATGTGCATATCGGATGTGCGCGATTGCCGAGCCGGGATCGAGCTCGAGCGCGCGCAGAAAGTCGGCTTCGGACCCACTCCAATCCCAGTCGTGAAAGAACTTCACCGTGCCGAGCGTCATATAGGCCTCGGCAGACGAGGGGTCGAGCTCGATGGCCCGCATCGCCGCCTGTCGCGCGAGCCCGTAGTTCTCGCGCGGCTCGCGATCGGCACTGATCGGGAGGATCGCATAGGAATCTGCCAGACCCGCCCAGGCGTCGGCGTACTCCTCGTCGAGCGCGATCGCCCGTTTGAAGTGACCGATCGCTTTGTCGACCTCGACGCTGTGCGAACGGAAGTAGTGCAGCCGGCCGAGCGCGTAGGCGCGGTACGCCTCTTCGCTCGCGGTGGCGATGCGAACGCGCCCCGCGGCCGGCGTCAGATCGAGCTCGCGTGACAGACGCCTGGAGATGGAGTCCTGTACCGAAAGGATCTCACTGGAGCGCTCGTCGAACTGACCGCTCCAGATCTGAACGTTGTCGGCGACCCGGACCAGACGCGCGGTGACGCGAATGCGGTCGCCGGTGCTCAGGATCGTGCCGTCGAGCACGGCGTCCACACCGAGCTCACGCCCCGCATCCACCGCATCCTGCTCGATCCCGCCGTACCCCCGCACGGCGGTCAGCGGACGCACGAGCAGCTTTCCATTTCCCCCGATCCTCGAGATCAGGGCGTCGGCCATCCCCAGTTCGAGCGCCTCGTCGCGCTCCGCCGGAACGATGGGCTTGAAGGGAAGCACGGCCAGGCTCTGAATCTCCCGTGACACGGGCACCGTTGCCCTGTTGCGCCAGATCACTCCCCACGCGAGGGCCGAGATCAACAGGATCGCCACGGCGCCCGCCGCAAGAATCCACGCAGACCGCGACGACGGCTCTTCGATGGTGATCGCGGTCGTGTCGCGCTCCTCGATGGCGAGCTCGAGCTCCTCATGCTCGATCACGCGCACGGGGCGGACGAACTGATAGCCCTGACCCGGGACCGTCACGACATAGCGGTCTTCGCTCCCGCGATCCCCCAGCGCCTTGCGAAGCGTGGAGATCTGGAAGGCGAGATTCCCCTCGTCCACGATGGAGTCCGGCCATGCCGCTCGCATCAGTTCCTCCTTCGTGACCGTCCGGCCGGCGTTCTGAAGGAGCGCGCAAAGGACGTCGAACGCCTTGGGGGTCAGCGGCGTGGGGCTTCCGTCGCGAAGCAGCTGCCGCGCCGCCGGGTCGACGACGAAAGCACCGAAAGCGAAGATCGGCGTGGGTTGCGACATTTTAAGGGCTGAACTCAGACATTCTAAGCCCAACTCAGGACTCCTCATCCTCCTGTCCTTACCGTGGGGACATCCATTCGAGGGGGAGCCGTGACACGGAAGGTGACGATCACGATCGAGCGCACGCGGCGGTCGATCTTCCGCCATGTGCGCAGGACCGAGACGGCGCTTGAGCCCCCCGGTCAGGCATCTCAGGCGGAACGTCCCGTGGAATCGGAGCCGGCCTCGGACCAGACAGAAGTCCCCACAGAAAAGGAGAAAATATGAAAGACCGCATCCTCACCGGTATCGCGCTACTGGTTCTATCCGCCGTGACACTCTCCGCGCAGCCCTTCGCCACCGGGTTCAAGGCCCCCACGGAGATCGCGTTCACCCGCCACGGGCACCTGCTCGTCGTGGAGGCTGGAAACGGCCCCAACACCGGACGACTCTCGCTCGTGGACCGGATCTCCGCGCAGCGCCGGACATTGATCGACGGCCTCCCTTCCGGGATTCATCAGGCGACTCCACCGTCTCCGTCCGGACCCTCGGGCGCGGTGCTGCACGGCGGCGTGGTGTATGTGACGATCGGGACGGGAGACGGGGTTCAGCCCGGCCCGCTTCCCGGAACGGAGGCTCCGAATCCTTCCCCCTCGTCGCCCATCCTGAGCTCGCTCCTCGCGATTCGTACGAGCCGGCCGCTGGAGTTGACGGCAGGAGACTTCCTGCTCGAGCCCTCGGACCACGCGCGGCTCGACGGTGGCGAGACCGTCACCCTGTCGAACGGTGCGGGCGAGGAACTGGAGATCCGGCTGGTCGCCGACTTCCCGAACTTCACCTTGGAGCCGAGACCGGACTTTCCCGAGAATGTCCGGCTGTCGAATCCGTTCGGCGTTGTCGCGCTCGGACAGACTCTGTTCGTCGTCGACGCGAGTCAGAACCTGATCAGCAGGGTCGATGCGGTGAGCGGCGCCTATACGACGCTCACGACATTCGCGAAGCTGCAGAATCCGACTCCGGTGGGGCCGCCCGTGATCGACGCGGTCCCGGACAGCATCCGCCTGCGTGGCAACGAGCTGCTGGTGACGCTTCTGAGCGGGTTCCCGTTTCCGGCGGGCGTGGCCGAGGTGCGGACGGTCGACATCGGGACGGGAGTGAATGAACGGCTCGTCGGCGGACTGACGTCGGCAATCGACGTCGTCTCGCTAGGGGTGAGCCCCACCTCGCCCCTGGTGGTCGCGGAGTTCAGCGTCGCGCAGCTGCAGGGACAGCCCGGACGCCTGCAGCTCGTCGGACCCGGCAGAACGCCGGTGACGATCGCGGAGGGTCTGATCACCCCGACGGGAATCGCCGTCGACCAGCAGACGGGAGAGATCTTTGTCTCGAGCATCGGTCCCGGGATCATCACGCGCATTCAGGCGGGGTCCCAGATCCCGCTCGGTGCGCCGCGAGCGATCCTCCCGGCCGTGGCTTCGACGTCCGGGGGATTCGGATCGCGTTTCCGCACGTCGCTACAGATCAGCAATCCCTATTCGTTCGCGATCTCGGGATCGGTCGTCTTCCATCCGGCTGGAGTGCAGGCTCAGGCAAACGATCCGTTCGTCACCTACTCGCTCGATCCGTTCGAGACGACGGTGTGGAGTGATCTGGTGGCGGCGACTGGTGCCAGCGGTCTGGGCACCGCCGACGTGATCACGACGGCAGGCGAGGCACCGGCGCTCCTCGCGCAGGTGTTCGATGATGCGAGCGCCTCGAGCCCGTCGCTGTGGATGCCGGCCGTGTCGCCGGCGGCGGCGCTGGTTGCCGGAAGCAGGGGAGTGCTCATCACGCCCTCCGATCCGGGAGAGGATCGATTCAACGTTGGGATCCGCTCGCTGGAGTCGGGCGTGGTCCTGGAGGTCGCCGTGTACGACACCGGAGGGGCGATGCTGAGAAGCCGAGAGATCTCCTATCCCCCGAACTACTTCGTGCAGACGGCGTTCGAAGCGCTGACGGACGGGCGGGCCCCGGCGGACGGCGCGGTCGTCTTCTCGGTCGTTTCCGGAAGTGCGATCGTGTACGGCTCGGCGGCCAGTCACGACGGCACCGGGATGACGATCCAGGTCGCGACTCCCGCGATGGACTGATGCGGGAGGGGGGAGAGGGGACACGTGTCTCTTCTCCCCCGGCGACGGGACAGGGGCGGCTGACGGACCTCAGCCGTCGCAGTCCGCGAGCTGTGCGGCGACGGTCTGCAGCCATAGGCCGGTGCACGCCGGTAGCGCCTTCGCCCGCTCCAGCATCTGTCGCGCGCGCGGGACGTCGCCCATCCCGCGGCTCACGATTGCGGCGCGGACCAGGGCCTGAATGCGCGCTTCCTCGCGCCCGGCGCCATTCGCCACGCGTTCGTACAGATGCACCGCGTCCCGCGGCTCGCCCAGCCGTTCCAGCAGCCGAGCCGCGCGCGAGAGATAACCCTCGCTCGCATCTTCACCGAGGTCGGAGAGCGACTCCATCACGAACGCGCGCACGAGCTCCATATCGCCCAGCGACCCGTAGAGATCGAGAAGCTTCAGCGCATGCCGCTCCGCCGTAGCGATCTCTCGCATCTCGACCGCGACTTCGTATCCGATTCGGTGCGCTTCGAGATTCGCCGGTTCCTTCGCGACCACGCGCGAGACGAGCGCGCTCGCGCGGGGGAAATCCCCGATCTGCTGTGCCCTCGCGGCGAGCACGACGTCGGAGGACTGGCTCCACGAGGTCTGTTCTTCCACCCGCGGAGCGATGTACTTCGCCTCGAGCCCGAAGGCGAAAAAGAGCGCTCCGAACGCGAGCCCGAATCCGAACCCGCCGACGTGCGCGGAAAACGCGACGCCGGCGCTCTCGTCGGCCGTCAGGCCGAACGCCAGCTGCGTCAGAAACCAGAGAGGCAGGACGACCCATGCCGGAAGCGTGATGAACCGCGCGATGACGAAGAAGACGAGGAAGCGCAGGCGGGTGCGATGAAAGCGGATCAGATACGCTCCCATGACCGCCGCGACCGCACCCGAGGCCCCGACCATCGGCGCCTCGCTCGACGCATTCGTCCCGATCTGCATCGCAGCGGCCGCGAATCCGCCGAAAAAGTAGAGGATCGGAAATGCGATGCGTCCGTACACATCCTCGAGGAACGGAGCCGTGGCGACGAAAAAGAGGAGGTTCCCGTGGAGATGCCAGAAGTCGACATGGACGAACATCGACGTGACGAGCGTCCGGATGGACGGGTCCGCTGCGACGAGCCCGTGTCGGAAGACCGGGAGCCGTTGGAGCGACTCCTCGAGCGCGGCTGCGCGTCGGTCGAGCGTGCGCTGGCGCGGCTCGATGGTGAGTGACCCCAGTCTGATGTCGCGCCGCGCGGTCTCGAGGTAGCGGAGATCCTCAGCCCCGAGAAACCGGTTCAACACCTCCGGGACCTCGAGGTATGGGTGGTGGGCCAGGTACTCGATCGTCTCGCGCAGCTGGCCTTCGGCCCGCTCGACGATCGGAGGAGCGACGATCAGATTGAGAACGATGAAAGCGATGATGTTCGCGGCGAGGATGGCGTACGAGAACCAGGCGTG
>JBPPMG010000016.1:0-9183 GCA_051305935.1 Thermoanaerobaculia bacterium | reverse complement strand
CAATAGCTCCCCGCGACTCGATAGCTCAAAAACGACAGGGGCGACGCATCGCGTCGCCCCTTCGTTCAGCACAGGCGTCGGACGCCGACCCAGTCGACATCCCCGCCATCTCTCAATTCTCAATTCTGAATTCTCAATACGCCTCTCACCCGTCCAGCTCGCCCGGCTTCCGCACCATCTTCTCGACTTCGCAGATGTGCCCTTCTTCCTCGGCGATCATCGTCCGCGCGTACTCCTCGAGCATGATCGAGCGTCCTTCGACGAGCCCCAGCAGCTTGCGATACTGAGCCAGACCTTCACGCTCGTGATCGAGCGCCTCGGCCAGGATCTGACCGATGTCGTGCTTGTGCGTCTCGAGCAGGTGTCCGATCCCCAGCGACGGATGTCCTCCCAGCGAGCTGATCAGCTCGCCAGCCTGCTGCGCGTGGGTCATCGACTCGCTCGCCTGACCCCGCAGCCACGACACGATCGGGATCCTGTGGTATCCGAAGATCATGAACGAGTAGTGCGTGTAGCGCACCACGCCGGCGAGCTCCGCTTCGAGAATGCGGTTGAGTGCTTCGATTGCGGCCTTGTTGTCGAGATCTGCCATGGATTCCTCCCGTGGTTGGTTGGTGTGAGACTCGATCAGACCGGGCGAACCATACCCTGCCGCCGAACCGAGAGACGAAGACGCTCGACGAGCAGCTCGTTGAGCGCGATGGCTAGTTTTGCGAGAAGTTGTGGTTCCTTTGCCAGAGTCGTCGTCAGCGTCGTCTTGTTCCACGCGCGGACCGTCGACTCCTCGGCAGCGATCACCGACACGGTGCGCGGCGAGTCGTCGATGAACGAGACCTCGCCGATCACGTCTCCCGGCCCGACCGAGGCGATCACCTGCGGCTGCGTGTGACGATTGATCACGATGTCGAGGCGTCCATCCTCGACGGCGAACAGTGTCGAGTCGACTTCGCTCTCGTCGATGAGGCGGCCTCCTTCCTCGAGCGTGAAGACCTTCGCCAGGCCCTCGATTCGGGCCCTCTCGTCAGGCGTGAAATAGCGGAAGAGCGGATGGTCGGATTGCTGCTCGTAGATGTTGTTCATTCGATCCTCAATCCCACTGAATGTCCCACTCGCAGGCGGGCGCGCCCTTCGTGCAGCAACGTGTTTGCACGACGCGCGGGTTCCTCACGCCGGTCAGTTCCACCATGCGTTCGATCCAGCCGGTGATGCGCGCGCAGCCCGCCTCCTCGGAAGGAAAGTTCAACAGTTTGATGTGCGCGCTTCGATCCGTGCGCGATTCAACCACCATTTCCCCGCGGTTGTAGAGCGAGCCCCAGATGCGCGACGCCTTCTCGAGCAGCTTCTCCGGTGTGAGCACGAGCGCGAAGACCCGGTAGACTCCCGAGAACGCCTCGGACGCGGCAGCCCGCCCCGCGCGCCGCGCGAAGGTCTGTAGCGGCTCCTGTTTCACCCTGGCTGCCTCCTCCGTCATCCGGTTCAGCAGCGCCACCGGAAGCGAATCGGAGACCAGGATGTGTCCGCGCATCCGGGCGGCATCCTCCGCGGGAAGGCGGGAGAACATCTCCTCGCGCTGCGCGGCCGTGAGCTCCCCCTCGACGAACTTCAGGAGGCTCCTGATCGGCGAGCCCTTCACTGTTACCGTCGTCTCTGGCAAGGTTGGACTCTCCATCGTTGGACTTGTTCGGCTGAGTATAATGCGAAGCCATTTCAGGAGGAGCGATGACCAGCCAGGTGGAGAACCTCGAGCAACTCTGCGTAGACACGATCCGCGTCCTTTCGATCGACGGCGTCGAGAAGGCGAAGTCCGGACATCCCGGGGCCCCGATGGGGCTCGCCGACGTTGCCTACGTCGTCTGGACCGAGTTCCTCCGGCACGACCCGAAAGCGCCCGGTTGGCAGAATCGTGACCGATTCGTCCTGTCCGCGGGGCACGCGTCGATGCTTCTTTACTCGCTGCTCCATCTCTCCGGCTACGAAGACATGACGATCGAGCAACTCCAGAGCTTTCGCCAGTGGGGATCAAAGACCGCCGGCCATCCGGAGTACGGTCACGCGTCAGGCATCGAAGTCACGACGGGACCGCTTGGGCAGGGCTTCGCGAACGGAGTCGGCATGGCGCTCGCCTCGAAGATGATGGCGGCTCGATTCAACAAGGGCGACTTCGCCCCGGTCGACAACTTCGTCTACGCGATCTGCTCGGATGGCGATCTCATGGAGGGGATCTCCGCGGAGGCTGCGTCGATCGCCGGACACCTGGGGCTCGGCAACATGATCTACGTCTACGACGACAATCGGATCTCGATCGAAGGCGCCACGCGCCTCGCGTTTTCGGAGGACGTAGAGAAGCGATTCAAGGCGTGCGACTGGCACGTGCAGACGATCGACGGCCACGATCGTGACCAGGTGCGGAAGGCGGTCAGGAAGGCTCAGAGAATCACGGGCAAGCCGTCACTCATCATCGCGCGAACTGTGATCGGCTTCGGCAGCCCGCACATGAAAGGGACGCACGAAGTCCACGGCGCGCCGCTCGGGCCGCAGGAGACGATCGAGACGAAGAAGGTCTACGGCTGGCCCGCGGAGCCGGCGTTTTACGTTCCCGACGGCGTGCGCGAGGAATTTGCGCGCAAAGTCGGCAAGCTCGCTCGCTCGCGCAGGAAGTGGGAGAAGGGGATGAAGGCGTGGCGCGCCGCGAACCCGGAGCTCGCCGCGGAGTATGCGCGCTACTGGAAGCACGAGGTTCCCGCCGACTTCGCGGCCCAGGTCGTCGCCGCTGCGAGGAACGAGAAGGGGGCCGCGACGCGTGCGATCTCGGGACAGGCCATTCAGAAGATCGCGGAGCTCGCGCCGTTCGTCGTCGGCGGTTCGGCCGATCTCGCGCCCTCGACGAACACGCTGATCAAAGGCGCGGGCAGCATCGAGCGCGCGCACGAACACGCCGAAGGCGGCGCGCCCGGGCTCGAGGTGTTCGCGGGCCGCAACCTCCACTTCGGCATCCGCGAGCACGCGATGGGAGCGATCGTCAACGGGATGACTCTCTACGGCTCGTGGCGCGCCTACGGCGCGACGTTCATGCAGTTCGTCGACTACATGCGCGCGCCGGTTCGCCTTGCGTCGCTCATGAAGATCCCGTCGATCTTCGTCTACACGCACGATTCGATCTTTCTCGGGGAGGACGGGCCGACGCATCAGCCGGTCGAGCATCTCTGGGCAATCCGCGGCATCCCCGACATCACCCTCTTCCGCCCGGGCACCGACTACGAGGTCGGCATGGCCTGGGCGTGGGCCGTCGCGAAGGCCGAGGGACCGACCGTCCTCGTATTCACGCGCCAGAAGCTCGAGCCGGTCAAGGCGGCCGACGGTTTCGACATGGAAAACGTCTGGAAGGGGGCGTACGTCGTCAGCGGATATGAGACGGGCGACCTGACGCTGATGGCCACGGGATCGGAGCTCCCTCTCGCTGTGCAAACCGCGGCGGAACTGAAAGAGAAGGGCATCAGCGCACGTGTCGTGTCGGCACCGTCGCTCGAGCTTTTCGACCGCCAGCCGCTGGAGTACCGCGACGCGATCCTCGGCGATCGCGACAAGCTCGTCGCGATCGAAGCGGGGAGAACCGACGGCTGGTGGAAGTACGTCAGCCACAAGGGCCTCGTCATCGGCATCGACACCTTCGGCGCCTCAGCGCCGGCGGAACGGTTGGCGGAAGAGTACCGGCTTACTCCAGCCAGGGTCGCGAAGAAGGTCGCCGCATGGTGGCGGAAGTGAAGAAAGGAGACTGAACTGCGAGCGTGAGAGCCGCGCCGCCACGGGCTTGTACGTGGCGTAGGCACTCCTGCCTGCGCGCGGCGCGAAGCGCCGCGCTTCTGACGCACGAAGCCGTCATTTGCAGGTCGCCTTCGGCGACGCGCAGGCAGGAGTGTCCGCGCCACATGGGGCGTGCGTGTCGCCCTGCGATCACCCCTCCGTTGCGCTATCCTTCCCACGTCCAACGCTCATGACGACCTACCTGATCGCGGCGGCAGCGCTGATCGTTCTCGCCGTGCTGCTCACGGCGTTCCTCAACCGGCACGCGCGCGATCTCGTCCGCACGCGCAAGCTGCGCATCAACCGCTACAAGATGCGGCACAAGCACTCGGAGATTCGTCTCGACGTATTCGGCAGCCCGAAGGTCGTCGACGCGGTGAAGAAATACGCGCACGACCACAAGGTCTCGGTCGAGGCGGCGGAGCGCCAGGCGCGCATCTACCTCTTCGAGATCATGCCGAAGTTCAATCTGCTCGCGTACTACCGGCTCGGCGGGCCGATCGCACGAGCATTCCTCTATCTCTTCTACTGGGTCGTCGTGGACCGCGAGCACATCGAGCGCCTCAACCGCGAGATCGAGCCCGACGCCGTCGTCGTCTACATGATCAATCATCGATCCAACGTCGACTACGTGCTCGTCGCGCACATGCTCTTCAAGTTCATCTCGCTCTCGTACGCCGTGGGCGAGTGGGCGCGCGTCTGGCCGCTGAACCACCTCTTCAAGTGGTTCGGCGGCTACTTCATACGGCGCCGTTTCCGCGAGCCGCTCTACCACACCGTCCTCTCGCAGTTCGTCGCGACGATTACGCGCAGCGGCGTGACGCAGGGCGTCTTCCTCGAGGGTGGCCTCTCCCGCGACGGCGCCTTCCAGAAGCCGAAGCTCGGGATGCTCGACTATCTCGTGCTCTCGAAGCGCGACCCGCGATTCACTGCCCCGCTCTACTTCGTGCCGACTGCGGTCAGCTACGACCGTGTCCTCGAGGATCGCAACCTCAGCGAGGAACTGGTGGGAGTCGAGGATCGCCGCTCACGCCGGGAGAAACTATCGAGCTCGGTGGACTACCTGTTCTTCAGCTTCTGGCGGAGCCTTCGCGGCCGCTTCAAGCGCTACGGCTATGCGATGGTCTCCTTTGGCAAGCCGGTGAAGCTCGACGACTTCGTTCGCGACCATCCGGAGATCCTTGCAGACGATTTCGACGCGCGGAAGTCGCATCTCGCCGAGCTGGGGCGAACGATCATGCGCCGGATCTCGGACGCCTACCCGCTGACTCCCGTCGCCTTGGTCGCGTCCGTGTTCGCGCGGCACTCGCCCGACGAGTGGATCGACGAGCCCACGCTGGTCACAGAAATCAACGACGCACGCGCGTCGAGGTTCGTCGATCGAGTCTGGATGGCGCGCGAAGGCTCCGGCTCCGAGGTCTGGACCGAGGCCCGGCTCGTGCTCGAGCTGCGTCATCTCGTCGAGGAGCGCGACGGCAAGTGGCGCTGGTCGCAACAGGAGCTCACGCTTCTCGAGTACTACGCCAACTCCGCTCTGCGGTTCGACGAGGTCGAGGCGAGAGGATGGCGTGAGCGGAGCGTCGCGGATGATCAGGCGACGAAGCGATAGGCGACGAGGCGAGGGGCGAAAGGCGAGGGGCCGACGAGGAATCGTCTGCAGCACTCTCGTTCTAGCCCGCGGATTCAGTACCTGCGACGAAACCGAAATGGAGAATGTCGAATGAAGAATGAGGAATGAAGAAAGAGCGCGATCGCGACGTCCTGTCTCGCTTTCCAGTTCCTCGATATTCTCCATTCGACAATCTTCCCTTTCCATCTCCGCAGCGCAACGAGCAGCCTGCTCATCGCCTCTCGCCTCTCGCCTCTCGCCTCATCGCCTCTCGCCCGTCGCCTTCTCGCCCTTCGCCACCCGCCGCCTCCTCCCGATATACTTACTCTCTCCGGTTGCGAGCGGCGTTTCGAGAGGGACGGGCATGATCGAGGCGGCAGGAAGGGCGAAGGGACGGGGATCGCCGCGCATTGCGCTGGCAGTCATTGCGGTGTTCGTGCTTCTCGCGGCTGCCGCGCCGCTTATCGCGCAGAGCTTTCACATCCGCAACTACTCGATCGACGACGGTCTGGCCGCGTCACAGGTCTGGAGCATCTACCAGGACCGCCGCGGCGTGATGTGGTTCGGCACGACGCACGGCGTGACTCGATTCGATGGCCACACCTTCAATACGATCGGGCTCCGCGACGGTCTTCCCGATCCGCTGGTGCGCACCATCGTCGAGACGCCGGAGGGGAACCTCTGGTTCGGGACGAATTCGGGCGTGGCGTTGTACGACGGAAAGACCGTGCGTGCCTACACGGATGCCGACGGCCTCGGCATAGGCCCCGTCTGGTCCTCGGCGATTGATGTCTACGGGCACGTGTGGTTTGCGACGCAAGAGGGCACCGTCACCGTCTTCGACGGCAAGTCGATGCGCAGTTTCAGCGGACGTGACGGATTGCCCGCCGGCTTTTTCTATTCGCTTTTCTCCGATTCCAAGGGTGACCTCTGGATCGGAACGCGGGAAGGGGACGTGGTTCGCTTTTCGCCGCGATCCGACGGCTCGATCTCGCAGGTGCGCATTTACGCCGCCGGGCAGGGACTTCCGCGCAGCGCAGTGCGGGCAATCGCCGAAGATCGTGAGGGAAACCTCTATTTCGGAACGCGCGGCAGTGGCGTCGTGCGTTTCGACGGCACCGACTACACGCAATACCTGAAAGGCGAGGCGCTCCCGGGCTCGGACGTCTACGCGCTGATGGTCAACTCCCGTGGTGAGCTCGTGGTCGGCACAGTAGATGGCGGAGTCGCGATCTGCGACGTGCCGGCGATGGATGCGTGCCGCTGGATCGGGCGCAGGAACGGCCTCAACGTGAACGGCGTCTACTCCCTCTTCGAGGACCGCGAGCGCACGCTCTGGATCGGACTGAACAACGGGCTCGCGAAACTTCTCACCGAGAGCTACCTGAATTTCGGCGATCGAGACGGGCTCGTTTCGAGCACCGTGCACTCGGTGATTCCCGATGCGTCGGGAGACATCTGGGTCGGCACGACGGAAGGAATCTCGCGGCTCCGTGCCACAAGCCGGCGGGACATGCCGTGGGAAATCACGAATCTCACGACGGCCGAAGGACTTCCGTCGAACGGCGTGTGGGACCTCGTGCGGTCGAGGGACGGCTCGATCTGGGCTGGCATGCGCGCGGGGCTCGCGAGGATTCGCGGGGGGAGAGTCGAGCGCGTGTTCACCGAGGCTGACGGTCTTCCCGACAGCTTTGTGGACGACGTCATCGAGGACTCGAAAGGCTACCTATGGCTCGGTACGTCGGGCGGTGCCGCGAGGCTTGATCTCAGTGGTCCGAAGCCCGAGGTGCAGCGCTTCACGATGGCCGAGGGAGTGTCGAGCAACATCGTTTACTGCCTCGCAGAGGATCGCGACGGGCGGATCTGGATGGCGACCGCGACGAGCGGGATCGACGTATGGGACGGACGGCGGTTCCGGAACTACTCCGTGCAGCAGGGGCTCGAGAGCAAGGCCGTCAACGAGGTGTTCGTTTCGTCGAGCGGCACGATCTGGGCAGGGACGTCCGGCGGCGGACTCGCGCGCTTCGATCCGTCTGCCGACCGTTTCGTTAGCTACGGAGTCGAGGCAGGGCTGACGTCCGACACCGTGGCGGCGATCGTCGAAGGGGGCGACGGGAACCTCTGGCTCGGCACGTCCAACGGGATCTTCGAGTTCGACCCGAGGCAGCGGGGAGGGCGGGTAGTTCGGCATCTGACGAAGCAGAGCGGGCTCGCCGGTAACGAAGTGCTGATGAACTCCGCGCTCGCCTTCGACGCGCGGGGGAGCATCTGGATGGGCTTCAGCCATGGGCTCACTCTCTACCGGTTAGGCGAAGAGGCACCTTCGATGGCGCCGCCGCCGACGGCGATGGTCGATCGGGTGGTCGTAGGAGGGGGAGCGCGCGTTCTCGTGGCGCCGTTCACGGCAGCGAGCGCGGCCGACGGAGGTGACTGGCTTCGCGACTCGTTCGAGCTTCCATGGAGCGAGAATCGCGTCGTCGTCCACTTTCGCGGGCCGGCGTTCAACGACGAGCGCGACGTGCGCTACCAGTACCAGCTCGTCGGCTTCGATGCCGACTGGTCGCCAGAGACCCCGGTGCCCTTCAAGGAGTACACGAACCTCGACGCGGGAAGCTACACGTTCCGGGTGCGGGCGAGGAACCGGGAAGGAGCGTGGAGCGCCGATCCGGCGCAACTGCGCTTCGTCGTCCTGCCCGCCTGGTGGATGACGCTCTGGGCTCGGATGCTCGGACTCGTCCTGCTCGGCCTTCTCGTGATCGTCTTCACCCGGCTGCGCACACGACAGGTCGAACGCCGCAACCGCGAACTGCAGGCGATCGTCGACGAGCGAACGGAAGAGCTCAAGGACTACTCCACCCGCCTGGAGAAGCATGCGCGGGAGCTGCAGGCCGCCAACGAGCGAAGCGTGGAGGCGAGCAGGACGAAGAGCCGATTTCTCGCGACGATGAGCCACGAACTGCGGACGCCGCTCAATTCGATCATCGGCTTCTCGGAGATCCTCAACGAGCGCCTCGCCCCGCGTGTCGCGGGACGTGAGCTTGGGTTTCTTCGGAACATTCTCGACAGCGGCCACCACCTGCTGAACCTGATCAACAACCTGCTCGACCTCTCGAAGATCGAGGCGGGCCGGATGGAAGTCCACGCCGAGCCGATCCTGCTCGTCGAGCTGATATCGAGCGTGCGCAGCGTGCTCGTCGGGATGGCGTCGCGGAAGGGCATCAACGTCGTCGCGAATGTTGCGGACGACGTGCCGGTCGTCTACGTGGACGGGCCGAAGGTGCGTCAGATCCTCTACAACCTCGTCTCGAACGCGATCAAGTTCTCTCCCGACGAGGGACGAGTCGATGTCGACGCGGTGAGGCTCGATGCGGACGCGTCACCTCTCGGAGTCGACAGCGTGAAGATCACGGTGAGCGACCACGGCGTCGGTATTCAGCCCGAGCTGCAGCAGCTGATCTTCGAGGAGTTCCGGCAGACGGACGAAGGATCGGTGATGCCGGGAGGGACCGGGTTGGGCCTCGCGATCGTCCGCAAGCTCGTCGAGATCCAGGGGGGGATCGTCGACGTTGCGTCCTCGCCTGGGGAGGGAAGCGTGTTTCGCGTCGTGCTGCCCGTCGAGATCGTGGCGCACCACTTCGAAACGCAGGAGATCGTCGCCGGCGGCGAGGGCGGCGTGCACCCTACCGTCCTGATCGTCGAGGACGATGTCGCGTTTCGCGACCAGCTCGTGGGGCATCTCGAGCGCGCCGGCTACTCGACACTCTGTCTGAGCC
>JBPPMG010000467.1:0-2305 GCA_051305935.1 Thermoanaerobaculia bacterium | reverse complement strand
CCAAACGGGTCCGAACGTCGTCGTCGGCACTCGCACGGTCGAGCGTGACGGCTACTCTGCAGTCGTGCTCGGCTTCGACGAGAAGCCGGTCCGGCTCGTGAACAAGGCCCAGATGGGCAGCACGAAGATCGGCAAGCCGCAGCGCTTCGTCCGCGAGCTCCGGCTCGACGCGGCGGACGTCGCGAAGTATGAAGTCGGCCAGACCCTCGGGCCCACGGACGTGTTCGGAGATGTCTCCGCGATCGACGTCGAAGGCGTCAGCAAGGGCAAAGGCTTTCAGGGTGTGATCAAGAAGCACCACATGGCCGGCAAGCCGATGACCCACGGTACCCACGAGTACTTCCGCCACGGCGGATCGATCGGGTGCCGTCTCACGCCGCAGCGCGTCCACAAGGGCAAGCGCATGTCGGGTCAGATGGGGAACGAGAAGGTCACCATCCAGAATCTGCAGCTCTTCCGCATCCTCGAGGAAGAGGGCTGCATCCTGGTCCGCGGCGCGGTTCCGGGTGCGGCGAACGAGTACGTCGTCGTGACCAAGGCCGCGACGCGCACCTCGTACAAGCGCAAGGGCATGGGCAAGGAAGAGGTTCGCTCGAAGAACCCGCTCAAGGCGTCCAAGAAGGCAGCAGCAGGCCGCGGCTAAATCGCAGCTGTGCAGTGGCTTGCGCTCGATGCTCACGCATCGGGCGTTTTTCATTTTCATATGGCCAAGCTCGAAGACAGAGGCACCCGGCGTGATCGCTTTCATCAGAAAGCGAAGCGCGAAGGCTTTGCCGCGCGCGCGGTCTACAAGCTCGAAGAGATCGACGACAAGTTTCACATCTTCAAGCCCGGCGACCGCGTGCTCGATCTCGGCTGCGCGCCGGGCTCGTGGCTCCAGTTCGCGCGCACGAAGGTCGGCGATCGCGGCGTGCTCGTCGGGCTCGATCGCACGCCGCTCAAGAACCCGCCGATGGGCGCGCGGATCGAGGTCGGCGACGTCCTGACGATCGAGGTCGCGAAGCTCGAGGGCGACTGCAGCGCGTTCGACGTCGTGCTCTCCGACATGGCGCCCGACACGAGTGGCATACGCTCGATGGACCAGGCGCGCAGCGAGGCGCTGTTCGAGCGCGCGCTCGAGATCGCGACGCTCGTCCTCGCGCCGGGCGGCAACTTCATCGGCAAGCTGTTCCAGGGCCCCGACTTCAAGAAGCTCACCGACGCGGTGCGCGCGAAGTTCGATCTCGCGAAGACGGCGAAGCCGGAGTCGAGCCGGCAGGCGTCCATCGAGCAGTACGTGATCGGCAAAGGCTTCAAGTCATGAGTAGCAACGGCAGTAGTAACGGGCCCCTCCGTCTTGTATTCGACAGGTGGGGCGAACCGAATCCGCGCAAGCTCGAGCAAGCGATCGAGATCCTGCACAACGGCGGCGTCGCCGCGTATCCGACGGACTCGATCTACGCGCTCGGCTGCGCGATCGAAGCGCGCGACGCGATCGAGCGCATCTATCGCGCGAAGGGCATGCACCGGAGCCAGCGCCTCGCGCTGATCTGCCCCGATCTCTCGACGGCATCGGAGTACGGCATCTTCTCGCAGACCGCGTTCCGCCTCGCGCAGCGCATCTTCCCCGGCCCGTACACGCTCGTCGTTCCGGCGACGCGCGTGGTCCCGAAGACGCTCACCGATCACAAGCGCCGCACCGTCGGCATCCGCATCACCTCGCACCCGATCGCGCAGGCGCTCGCGAAGGGCCTCGGCCGCCCGCTGCTCACCACGTCGGCGGTGACGCCCGAAGTGCACGAGCCCTGCCGCGACGCCGACGAGATCCTCGACGTGTTCGAGAAGCAGATCGACGTCGTCATCGACACCGACCAGACGCCGGCGGAACCGTCGACCGTGCTCGCCGTCGACGGCGAAGAGATCACGCTGATCCGTCTGGGTCAGGGATCGATCGACGGCATCCTCGATCTCATCCAGCTCCCCGAGCCGGAGCCGGTCGAGAAGAAGCGCTACTCACGCTAGCGCCAGACGACCTGAACCTTGTCCTGCGCGTCGGCCGGCCAGCTCTCCTTCGAGAGCCACGGATCGAAGCCCGCCTTCGTCTTGATCGCGGCGAGCATCGGCTTCGTCACTTCCTTCGGCGTGCCGAGCGCGGCGTCGTACGAGACGAAGATGGCCTCGTTCGAGACATCGAAGCCGAGCTCGTAGACGTTCGGGTTGTCGGCGAGCGCGTAGCGCACCTTGATCGGGCACGACTCCTCGCAATACATGCCGAGCGCCTTGAGCGTGACCTGCTGCAGCTTCGCCGGCCTTGCCGGTGCTTTCT
>JBPPMG010000444.1:0-23372 GCA_051305935.1 Thermoanaerobaculia bacterium | reverse complement strand
TCAGCACTCAGCACTCAGCACTCAGCACTCAGCACTCAGCACTCAGCACTCAGCACTCAGCACTCAGCACTCAGCACTCAGCACTCAGCACTCAGCACTCAGCACTTCTTCCGCTTCGTCCCCGCCAGCGCGACGTCGTGCAGGTAGTTCTGCTCCTCGGTCGTGAGGAGCGAGTCGATGTCGACGAGCATGTAGACCTCTTCTTCGAGCCGGACGACCCCGAGGAAGAAATCGCTGTGCATCCCCTTGACGATCTTCGGCGCCGGGAGAATCTCGCCGAGGCCGATCGTGATGATGCGCCGAACCTCGTCGACCTTCAGGCCGATGAGCCCCGCCGGGCTTTCCGTGATCAGCACGAGCGGGTACTCCTCCTCGGCTGCGGTGGTGCCGGGAAAGAACCGGCTGCGCAGGTCGATCAGCGGCACGACGTCGTTTCGCAGAACGATGATCCCCTCGACGAAGTCGGGGGCCTTGGGTACGGGAGTCGATCCGGTGTAGGCGATGATCTGCCTGAGGATCATGATGTCGAGCACGAATGTCTCCGGCCCGACGCGGAAGGTGATGAGCCTGACCTGGGTGTTGTCGTCTGCCATTTCGTCAACCGGCGGCCGGAGGGGCCGCGCGCCCGGTTAGGTCCGGATCCTGAACTTGCGCACTTCCTCGTCGAGCTCGCGGATCGCGTCGGCGAGCAGCGACACGGTCTCGTTCATCTCGCCGGCCGAGCGGCGGTTGCTCTCGGCGATGTCGCGCACCTGCTCCATCGTCTTGACGATCTTCTCGCTCTCAGACGCCTGGTCCGCGGTCACGCCGAAGATCTCGTGCACCATGTCGATCATCCGCTCGGCCGCCTTCGAGATCATCACCGAGCCCGACTTCTGCTCGACCGTCGCCTGTCGGACGTACTTCGTGACCTCGCGCATCTGCTCGACGGCCTTGAGGATGTGATCGGAGCCGGTCGCCTGCTGGTTCGTCGCGGCGTTGATCTGCTTGACCATGTCCTGGACGCGCTCGATCGACTTGGCGACCGTCTCGCTTCCCTTGGCCTGTTCCTTCATCGCGCCCGCGATCTCGCGCCCCATCTGCAGCGACTTCTGCGCCGAGTCGAGAATGCGGTTGAGCGCCTTGCCAGCGTCGTTGGCGAGCATCACGCCGCCTTCGACGCTCCGCGCGCCGGCCGACATCGAGTCGAGCGCGTTCTGCACCTCTTCCTGCACCGCGTGGATCAGCGAGCCGATCTCCTTGGTCGAGGTCGCGGTCCGCTCGGACAGGTCGCGGATCTCCGCCGCGACGACCGAGAAGCCCTTGCCATGCTCTCCCGCCTGCGCGGCGAGAATCGACGCGTTGAGCGCGAGCAGGTTCGTCTGCTCGGCGATGTCGTCGATCACGTTGAGGATCTTGCCGATCTCCGCCGAGCGGTCGCCGAGGCGCGAGACGACGCCGTTCGCGTCGTGGACCGACTTGCGAATCTGCTCCATGCCCTCCATCGTCTCGCGAACCGCCTTCATCCCCGACTCGGCGGCCTCGGTGACGTTCATCGCGAGCTCGTGCGATCGCGACGCGCTGCGCTCGACCTGGCCGATCGACGCACTCATCTCTACCATTGACGCCGACGTCTCGGTCACGAAGCTCTTGAGGAAGTCGACGTTCTGGTCGACCTCGGTGATCGACGAAACCATCTCGTGCGTTGCCGACGCGGTCTCTTCCACCGACTCGAAGAGCGTGTCGGTGTGGCGCGTGACCTCTTCCATCGACGCGACCATCTCGAGAATGGAGGACGAGGTTTCTTCCGAGGAGGCCGACAAGGCTTCGACGTTCTCGGAAATCTTGCGGATCCCGCCGTTGAGCTTGTCGATCGAGGAGTAAGCCTCGTCGAGCACGCTCCCCTGCTGCTCGACGCGGTCGATCACCGTCTGCGAGCGCGAGCCGACCGTGTCGGCGACCGACTTGAGCTTGCCCTGCGACTGGAGGATCTTCGCGAGCGTCTTCTCGAGGTTGCCGGCCATCGTGTTGAACGACTGCCCGAGAATGCCGATCTCGTCACGCGACTTCACCTCGGCGCGCCGCGTGAGGTCGCCGCCGGCCACCTGGCCCGCCTGCTCGATCACTTCCAGGATCGGGCCGACCGTCACCTTCGCAAGGAACGAGGCGAGGATCATCGCGATGGCGAGCGCCCCGAGCGCGACGAGCAGGTTGATCCAGGTCATCTTCCGGAACGCCGCCTGCGCCTCGGAGTTGTTCACGACCAGTCGGAAGCAGCCGCGCGGCTCCATTTCGGGAGTGATCTCGCGACTCTCGTAGAACGGGCGCAGGAAAATGCTCCCACTCTTGCCGTCCTGCAGCGAGACCTCGCGCGCCTGCGGCTCGGAAGGCACCTTGTTGTCGATTCCGACCGGCAGTTTTCCCTTCTTCGTCGCCGCGAGAACGCTTCCGTCGGTCGCGAGGAAGTCGGCGTACTCGACGGTCGGGTTCTTCTCGAGGTCCGAGAGAATCGCGGCGAGATCGTCGACGAGCCCGAACGTGACGTAGTAGCCGGAGGTCGAAGCAATGGTATCGGCGATGCTCGCGCCCTGGTGAGCCGTCTGGTCGTTCATCGTTCCCTGAACGACGCGAAGCTGGAACCCGACGATGACGAGCGTGATCAAAAGGGTCAGCAGGAACGCTGCCAGCACGAACTTGGAGCGGAGTCCGAAGCGGCTTCCCTGCAACACGTTTTCGGAGGCCATAAGCGGCACCAGTGTAATCGCGCAAGGACAGGGAATTCAATGAATGCGCGACCCGCTCCGCGACGGCGTCGGCACGCTTATGCGGCGCACGACGCTCTGTTATCATCCGCGCATGCCTCGCATCCGCTGTCCGAAGTGCAGCCAGGCATACGACATCCCTGCACAGATCGCAGTCAAGCTTCCGACGTCGATTGCAACGTGTGGATGCGGCGAGTGGCTGTGTGGCAACCGGGAGCAGATCCTCGCGCGGTTCGCGTCGGAAGGGAGCATTCCCGAGATCGATCTCGCGTCGTTCCGGATCGAGGACGTCGCTCCTGCCGAGCGCGTCGAGGCGAGAGACGAGGACCCGTTCGACACTTCGGCCTCACGAAGCGTGCGCGTGATCGCCCGCGGCGCGAACGAGTCGGTCAACACCGTCTTCACGATCGACCGCGAACCGCTCTGGATCGGCCGGCGCGGATGCCACGTCGAGATCGACGACGCCGAGCTCTCGATCCGCCACTGCTCGATCGTCCGCCGCGGCGACCAGCTCGTCGTTCGCGACAACGACTCACACACCGGCACCTTCTTCAACGGCGAACAGATCGAAGAGGCGGTCGTGGCGGACGGCACGCACCTGCTTCGCGTCGGCTCGGCGCTGCTTTGCATCGAGCCGATGGAGGGGACGGGCACGCCGGTCGAGCCGATCGTCCTTCGCGAGGACGAGTTGCTCGAGGCCTCACCGCAGTTAATGAAGAAGCTGCTCGAGCGCGCCGCGAAGGCGCAGGCCGCACGGTCGCCTTCCCTGGCGAAACGTCTCGTGCTCATCTGCACGGCAGGCTCCCTCATCGGACAGGAGTTCGAGGTGGGCCCGCTCGGGCTGGTCGTCGGACGCGAAGGCGACGTTCGCGTGCCCGACGAGTTCCTGTCGCGAAAGCACTTCTCGATCCTGTTCGACGCGGAAGGCGTTCTCAGGATCCGCGACATGGGAAGCCGCAACGGCACGTTTCTGAACACGCTCCCCGCCCGCGACACGCGCGTCCGCCCCGGCGACCAGATCAAGGCCGGCGTCAACGAGTTCCGCGTGGAGGAGCGGGAGTAGGGAGGAAGCGAATTGAGAATTCAGAATTGAGAATAGAGAGATGGACAGGGCACGGCTCAGCGTCGGCCCGTAGAGCTTTCCAATCTTCGACCAGACCCGAGCGCGGTTGACGCGCCGCCCGCCCATCCCACCATCTCTCAATTCTCAATTCTCAATTCTCAATTCAACGCTACAATTGCCCCTCCCTCTGGAAGCGCCATGAGATCCATCGACCCTCAGGTCACTCGCGTGCTCGACGCGACAGCGAAGCTGCTCGGCCGCAGGCTTGCGCTGGCGGCTGACGACCTCGAGAACGGCTTCTCGGTCGCGTCGCGCGCGAAACCGGGAGTCTCGCGCGTCGGCATCCGCGACCTCGACGGCAGAAGCTTCTCCGAGGAGGAGCGGGAGTTTCTCAAGGAAATCGCCGACCTCATGCTCAACGACCTCGTCGCGAGCGACGAGGCCGCGGCACTCGAGCAGCGCCTGCGCATGCTCGAGAAAGAGAACGTCGAACTGTCGATGAAGAACCGCGCGCTCGCCGAGATCTCCTCGCGCGACGCGCTGACGGGACTTTTCAACCGCTGGTACGTGCTCGAGAAGATCGAGGCGGAGATGAATCGCTGCCTGCGGCACGGCTCGCCGATGTCTCTTCTCATGCTCGACATCGATCACTTTCGCCAGATCAACGAATCGCACGGCCACGCAGCGGGCGACCAGGTGCTGCAGACCGTCGGGCGCCTGCTGCGCGAAGGCTGCAGGATTTACGACATCCCCGGTCGCTACGGGGGCGAGGAGTTCTGCCTGCTGCTGCCGGAAACCACCATCGAGCGCACGCTCACGGTCGCCGAGAGACTTCGGCAGCGCGTCGAAGAGACCCACGTCGCGGCGGGAGACTCGATGCTCCGGATCACCGCATCGATCGGGCTCGCAGGCCTCGAGAACGTGCCCGACGAAGCGATCTTCGGAGCAAACGCGCTCGTCGAACGCGCCGATCGAGCGATGGGATCAGCCAAGGACCGCGGACGAAACCGCGTGGAGAGCTGGTCCGCCGGCGCCGCAGCGAGGCACGGGGAGCATGCGTAGCCATTTACGCCCCGTTTACGCTTTTCCTCTTGACTTCCGCCTTGTTACCGCCTACATTGTCGTCCAAGAGGCAGACGACGATGACCTACCTCACCGAACGACAGCGCGACATCCTCGGGTTCATCCGCAAGCATCAGCAGGAACACGGGGTCGCGCCCACACACAAGGAAATCTGTGAGGCATTCGGCTTCTCCTCGTACGGGACGGTGTACAAGCATCTTTCACTGCTCGAGAAGAAGGGGCTGATCCGGCGCGACTGGAATCAGAAGCGCGGCGTCGAGCTCGTCGAGGAAGAGCGTGCGGAGCTTCGCGTACGCGAGCTCCCGCTGTTCGGCAACATCGCCGCCGGTCTGCCGCTCGAAGTCGACCAGGCCGAAGAGATGATCGCCGTTCCCGACACGCTCACCTCGAGAGGCCGCAACTTCGTGCTGAAAGTGCGCGGCGACTCGATGATCGACGACGGGATTCTCGATGGTGACTACGTGATCGTCGAACAAATCGATCGCGCGGCGAATGGTCAGGTCGCAGTCGCGATGGTCGCCGGCGAAGTCACCCTCAAGAGGTTCTACAAGGAAGGCGACCGGGTTCGCCTTCAACCCGCCAACGAGGCTATGGCCCCGATCTTCGCCCACTCGCGCGACGTCACGATCCAGGGCGTCGTGATCGGTCTGATGCGGCGCTTCTGAGCGCGCCGGAGAAGGAGAGAACCGTCATGTTCGAAGGGAATGGTGTCGACATCGTGCTGAGGCTTCGGGAGCTGCGCCGCTCGCTCGGATTGCAGCAGCGGGACGTGGCGTTGCTCTCCGGAATCGGCGAGAAGAGCATCAGCTCGTTCGAGAGCGGCTCGCGGACGGACGCGATGAAGATCGGACAGTTGCGGAAGCTGCTTCAGGTCTACGGCGTCACCGAGAGCGAGTTCTTCTGCGAGGAATTCGAGTCGCGACTCGGCATCGGTGAAGACGCGACGCCCGAGGGCGCTCAGCCCTTCTGGCAGCAGATGCGCGAGCTTCCCGACGCGGTCCGCGACGGTCTGCTCGACAAGTTCCGGCTCATGGTCGACACCGCGCGCGACGTTCAAACGCTCTCTCACCCGGTCGCCTACTCGTCACACGGCAAGGACTGGGAGTTGCTCAACTCGAGGAATTAGCCTTGTAGCGAAGGCCTCCGGCCTTCGCCGCGTCGCGCGGGTCGTCATTGCCGACGCAAATCGAAAGTCCTTGGGCAAGTCGATCACCCCGCGCAAGCTCCGGGCAAGGCGGGACGCCTTGCCTACATGCCTCCTATGCCTGATCAGACTGCCTGCGCCACATCGCTCACGTTACTTCAACGCTGCCGCGCGAGCCCGCCACGTCGCGGCACCGAGCTCGTCGCCTAACGTCGCGAGCGTTTCCGCGGCGACGAAGCAGGCCTGACGATTTCGGTTCGCGTTGTACATCCGCTCCAGTGTCTGGTCGACGTCTCCACCTCGTCCGCCGATCGCGTAGAGCACGGCAAGACTGGAGTACGCGCTCAAGTTGTGCGGATACCCGGCGATCTCATCGAGGAAGGCAGCTTCGGCCTCGGCGTTCCGGCCGATCGTCGCCAGGACGTCGCCGCGCGCGTATTCGAGCATCTCCACCCTCACTCCCTGCCCCTTCGCTTCCGCACGCGTCGCCTCGAGCAGCCGCAGCGCTTCGTCGGGACGCCCCTTCTTCGCGTATGCCTGAGCGAGGATCACCGCGGAGCGCGCCTTCATCGTCGGATCGGACATCGCCGCGCTCGCCTCGCGTTCGGCGAGCGCGAAGTCGCCCCGCGCTATCGCCACCCGCGCGAGCAGAGAATGCGCTCCCGCGGGGTTGCTCTCGAGCGCGAGCCTGGCGTGCTCTTCCGCCTCGCCGAGCCGGTTCATCCGCAGCAGCAGTCCGCCGAGAGAGAGCGCCACCTCGTACATCACGACGTTCGAGCTCTGGAGCGCCTGTTGGTACGCTTCGACGGCTTCCCCGTCTTGCCCCATCTTCTCGTGAGCGTTCGCGAGCAGGCTCCAGACGTCGGCGAATCTTGGGTTCTTCGAGACGATTGCCCGGTAGATCTCGAGCGCTTCGCCGATCTTCCCTTCGTCGGTGAGGCGGCTCGCCCGCTTGATCAGCCCGATCTCGGCGATGTGGTCCTTGGGATCGGGGAGGTTGTCGCCCGTCCCCTGCGTGCTGCCGATGTACCCGAGCGCGGCGAGTTTCTGAGCCTCCTCGGGGCTGATGTTCACCGGCGCGTCGATTTCTTTTCCGTAGCCCTCGAGCTCCTTGCGCATCGCGGCATAGACGCGCCGCTCATCCGCGAGGATGTTCGTCTTCTCCCCAGGATCGTTCGCGTGATCGTACAGCTCCGGCGACGGCGCCTCGATGTACTGATATCGCGCGTCGGTGAGCGACCGCAGCTCGCTCCACCCGAGGTGAAGGCGCGGATAGAGCGTCTCGCTGTAGACGCTCGCAGCCCGCTCGCCCGAAGGAAGGTCGAGAAGCGACCTGCCTGGCAACCCCTCAGGAGGCTTCGCTCCAGTCAGGCTCGCGATCGTCGGCGCGACGTCGATCAACTGCACGACCTCCTTCACCCGCTCACCTCCACGCGTCCCCTTCGGCAGCTTCACCATGAGAGGAACGTGAATTGCCTCGCGATAGAGAAAGACGCCGTGCTCGTCCTCGCCGTGGTCTCCCAGTCCCTCGCCGTGATCGGAGAGGAGGATGATCACCGCGCGGTCGTAGATCCCCTTTTCCTTCAGGAACTCGACGAAGCGGCCGACGATGTCGTCCGACGCGGCGATCTCGCCGTCGTAAGGATTCGCCGCGTAGCGCGTGCGGAACGGCTCGGGAGGCGCGTACGGCGAGTGTGGCTCGAACAGGTGGAGCATGAAGAAGAAGGGACGATCCGTGCGCTGCCCGATCCAGCTCTTCGCGATCTCCATCGTGGCGCTGCCCGGGCGCTGAAGCGCTCCAAGGGCGACACCCGCCTCGGTTCCGATCACGTCGTCGTAGAAGTCGAACGCGCTGGAAAGGCCGGTGGCGCCGCGCATGACGTAAGCGGAGATCGCCGCGCCGCTCTCGTAGCCTGCGCTCTTGAGCGACGCGGTGATCGGCGGATGTTTGGTCGAATCGTAGCGAAAGCCGATGTTGTTTCTAACGCCATTTGCCGGAGGGAGCTGGCCGGTCAGGATCGCCACGTGCGCGGGAAGCGTCAGCGGCACGTGAGTGTAGGCGTTCTCGAAGAGGACCGATTCCTTCGCTAGCGCATCGAGGTGCGGCGTCGCCACGCCAGTGTAACCGTAGCTCGGCAGATGGTCGGCCCGCAGCGTGTCGATCGAGATGAGGATCACCGGCGCGCCTTCGTAGCTCCCGGTCCTGGCCGGCGTTTCTTTCGCGCAGCCGGTGAGACCGAGGCACGCCAGCGCCGCTGCGGTGGCGAGGGCAAACCGCAACGGAGTGTCGCGCGTCGTCATCCCTTCTTTCTCGCTCGCTCCGCCCATGCGTTGGCGGAACCCTGTCGGCGAAGCCCTTTGAAGGTCTCCGCCGCGAGGGAGTAGCTCGACCTCGACGGGTTCGCCTTCACCATCGCCTCGAAGGTGCGATTGGCTTCGTCCTCGCGCCCCTCGAGCGTAAGGAGCACCGCGAGTCTCACGTAGGCCTCGCGGTTACCCGGATAGAGTTTGATCTCCTCCTGAAACGACTGCTTCGCTTCGGGCAGCTTGCCCATGCGCGCGAGCAGGTCACCTCGCGCGAAGTGGTAGCTCGCGTGCACCTGAAGCCCGAGCGCGGCGCTCTCCGTCTTCACCCCGTCGAGCAGAACCATCGCGTCGTCGTATCGTTTCTGACTCGTCCGGATCTGAGCCATCAGGATCAGCCCGTCGCGCCTCCTCGACGGGTCTTCGATCACGTATTGCACCGCCCGCTCCGCGGCGACGAGATCGCGCTTCGCGAGCTGCGCGCGGGCGATCGTCAGCCGCGCCGCGCCCGGGTGCGCCTCGAGCGAGAGCTCCGCGTGCTTGATACAGTCGTCGAAGCGGTTGAGCTTGAGAAAGACGTCCGCCATCGACAGCGCCGTCCCCGGGGCGAGCATCGGGGCGACTTCGATCGTCTTCTTGTAGGCCTCGATCGCGTCCTCTAACCGCCCCTGCATTTCGTAGGTCTTCCCGAGTTGCGTCCAGCCGTCCGCGAACGACGGGTTGCGCGCCAGCACTTCCTTCAGCGCCGCGATCGACTCGGCGAACTTCCCCTGGTTCGCGAGGCCCGCGGCGCGCCCAACGCCATTGAGATCGTGGATACCGTCCTTCGGGTCGGGCAGGTTCGCGGCGTTCGCCGCGGAGCTGACCGAGCCGAGGTAGCCTAACGCGGCGAGCTTCGCAGCCTCCTCCGGGTCCACGTTCGCCGATACCTCGAGGCGGCGATCGTGCCCGTCCATCTCCTTGCGCATCGCGGCATAGATTCGCCGCTGCTCGGCAAGGACGTTCGTCTTCTCCTCAGGGTCCGCGACGATGTCGTAGAGCTCCGGCTTAGGGGCCTCGATGAAGTGGTGCTGCGCGTCGACGAGCGACGCGAGGTCGCTCCATCCGAGGTGGATGCGCGGGTACATCGTCTCGCTGAAAATTCGACGGTCGGGTGACTCTCCCTTCGCGATCTTCACGAGAGAGACGCCCCTGGCGCCTGCCGGCGTGTCGAAACCGGAGATATCTGCGACGGTCGGCATCAAGTCGAGAAGCTGAACTGGCGTCTTCACGCGCGTGCCGGAAAGCTCGCCTTCCGGCAGCTTGACCAGCAGCGGGACGTGAATCGCCTCGCGGTAGAGAAAGATGCCGTGCTGCTCCTCGCCATGGTCGCCGAGCCCTTCGCCGTGATCCGACATCAGGATGATCGTCGACTTCTCGTAGAGGCCGTTCTGTCTGAGTGTGTCGAGCAGCGCGCCGACGTCGGCGTCGCTGACGGCGATCTCTCCGTCGTACGGATTCGCCGCGTATTGAGTCTTGAACGGCTCACGAGGCTCGTACGGCGCATGTGGCTCGAACACGTGGAACAGGAGAAAGAACGGCTTGTCCTTGTGCGACTCGATCCAGCGCTTCGCGACTGCCACGGTCTCGAAGCCTTGCCGCTGCAGCACGCCGACCGCGCCACCGCTGACGCGGCCGATCTGATCGTCGTAGTCGTCGAACGCATCGGCCAGTCCGGTCGCACCGCGGAGAACGTACGCGGAGACCGCGGCGCTCGTCGCATAGCCCTTCGCTTTGAGCAGCGTCGGGATCGTCGGGTGCTTCGCGCTGTCGAAGCGGTAGCCGAGGTTGTTGCGGACTCCGGTCTCCGCGGGGAGAAGTCCAGTGAGCATCGAGACGTGCGATGGCAACGTGAGCGGCACGTGCGCGTAGGCGTTCTCGAAGATGATCGCATCCTTCGCGAGGGCATCGATGTTCGGCGTTGAGACCGCAGTGTAGCCGTAGACCGGCAGCCGGTCGGCGCGCAGGGTGTCAATCGAGATGATGATTACCGGCGAGGCGGATTCGCGGCCGAGGCTCGATTCGCGTCCGCAGGCTGCGGAGACGAGGAAGATCGCTGCGGCTGCCAGCGGCAGCACGATACCCAGGGCGAGACGGGAAATGGCGCGTTTCTGGTTCATCGGCTTTCAGACAACAAGGAGCCGGCGGCGGCGATTTCGCGGCGGGACGGAGGAAGCTCGACGGGTCGTTCTCCAGCCGAGTCTCGTGCCTTTGTGGCGCAGACACTCCTGTCTGCGCACGACGCGAAGGCGTCGCCAACGGCTTTCGATGAATGACGCTCTGGTCGCCTTCGGCGACGCGCAGGCAGGAGTGCCTGCGCCACATGGAGGTACCGGAAACGCGACTCCGCAAAACAAAAGGCCCCGGCCGAAGCCGGGGCCTTTCCACGCACCGTGCGTGTTGATCTGGACTAGAAGCGGATACCAGCCGAGAAACGATACGTCATCGGCAGCTGGTAGTCGGCCGCTCTGGTCGCCTGACCGAAGTTGGTCGCCTTGCGCCACTCCTGACCGTTCGCGCGGCACGTGGCCGTCGGGGTGCCCGCCGGGCACTCCTGCGGGGTGTCGGTGAACGGGTTGAAGTTGGTACCGCTGATGAACGCAATCGCGCTGCTTCCGCCGATCTGCGCCTGCTCGTCGAACGCGTTGATGAGCTCGCCCTGGATGAACACGTTGACCCTCTTGATCGGGAGCTCCCAGTTGAGAGCCAGATCGGTCGAGGTCGCGTCTTCGAAGCGATACTCGCCGCGGTCGCTGAAGTAGTACGTCGCGCTGGACGGCGGCGTGGCGTAGTTGGCCACGATCGCCGGATCGACGTACGGACGGACGGTCACGTTGGCGAACTCCGAGTACGGACGACCGGAGTCGAAGTTCTCGAGAACGCTGACGTTGAGGTTACCGAACATGCCGAGCGGCTGATCGTACGAAAGCCAGATGCGGGCCTTGTGCTCCTGGTCGTTCGGGAGGAAACCTACCGGGTTGTTGCGCGCGTAGGCCTTGAACTCCCTGTAGGCGTTGACGGCCGAGGCGCCCGGGCCGCCGCCGGTGGTCTCACCGACTTCGTTGCCCTTCTGCTCGGACCAGGTGTAGTTGCCGCCGATGTTGAAGCGGTCGGTGACGCGGTAGTTTGCCTGGACCGAAACGCCCTGGTAGGTCTTCTCGACGTCGTCGCTGTTGGTGGTCGTGCGCCAATCGAGATTCGAGCCGGCAACGACGGTCTGGTCGTTCTGTGCCGTTTCGACCGAGTAGAAGTCGGCCCATTCCTTGTCGATGTAGTCGAGGCGGATGAAGCCCTTCGAGCCGATCTGCGTACCGAAGCCGATCGTGAACTCGTCGACGTTAGGCGACTTCAGCGAGCCGTCGAAGCGGGTGTTCGCGCCCGGAACCGAAGCGCCGATCAGGAATGGGTTGTCGGACCCGATGCCGCCGTTGTCGAAGAGCCACTTGAGCGCTCCGCCGATGACGTCAAACGAGCTGAGACCGGTACCGACGCCGCCGATCTGGTCGCCGGTGTAGTAGTAGGTGTAGTAGCTCGGGTTACCGCCGCCGGCGCCACCACCGATCGTCTCCTGGATGCGCGAGACGTAACGGCTGAAGCTGGCGTTGATGCGGAAGCGTCCGTCGCCGCGGAGGTCATACGTGGCTGAGAGGCGGGGGCTGATGTTCGAGTCGTCCGAGATCGTCTTGCCGGCGCTGTCCTTGCCGTCATTGACATCGTAGCGGAGGCCGAGATTGAAGCTCCACTTCGAGCCGAGGTCCCACTTGTCGTTGACGAAGACCGACTCGGTCACGAAGTCCGAACCCTGCGAGAGCAGCTCGATGGGAACCCAGTTGATCAGGTCGCCGTAGTTGATGATCGGGCGGAACGTGCCGTTCGCCTCGTACTGCGGCGGGGTGTAGGTGTAGATGTCAAAGTCGGAACCCGACTGGTAGTTGTTCGCGAAACGCGACTCGGCGAAGTTCTCGTAGCCGGCCACGATGTTGTGCGTGCCGGAGCCGGCCGTCGCCAGGTAGTACGTGCCCTTGAGGAGGTAGTACTCGTTCTCGCGGGATTCCGGATCGCAGACGCCGCAGAAGATCGGAGCGCCCCAGGCGCCGCCGAAGTTCAGGTCGTACGCCCAGGTGCCGCGCGCCAGATCCTGAATTCCAGCCAGGTAGTTGGCGCTGGCGGGGTTCAGCGTCGCCGGGTTGGTCGTCGAGCGGTAGTTGCCGCCGCTGTTCTCGAACACGAGGTCGCGCTCCGAGTAGCCGGCCTCGATGAGGAAGTTGCTCGTCAGGATGCCGTTGTACTGGAACGTGGTCATCTCGCGGGGAAGCTGACGGCCGTCGATGTCGAGCGTGTTCTCGTCCCAGCAACCGAACGCGCAGTGCGGCGTCTGATCGACCTCGTAGCTCAGGTACGAGCCGACGAGGCTGTGCTTCGGGGTGACCTGACCGGTGAGCTTGACTTCGTAGCGCTCGTCGGCCTCGATCGTGCTCGGGCGGGGCTGCGATCCCAGGGGATTCTCGCCGCCGTCGATGAAGAAGCCGGGGAAGGTCCGCTCGGCATCGCGGCCGGCGCCGAAGAACCAGAGACGGTCACGGATGATGCGGCCGCCGAGGGTAACTTCGTAAACCTCGTCGGTGACGCTCGCCTGCTGCGGCTCGTCGAAGTCCGTGGTGTTGTCCCACGACGGGTTCGTGAAGCTGTCGCGGAAGCTGCCGGAGAATTCGTTGCCGCCCGACTTGGTGATCGCCGAGACGACGCCGCCGGTGAAGCGGCCGTACTCGGCCGACACCGAACCGGTGATGATCGAGGTTTCCTGGATCGCGTCCTCGATGTAGAGGTTGTCGGTCTGTCCGCGAACGTTCTCGTTCGTGACCGCACCGTTGACGAGGTAGAGCGTGTCGTAGGCGTACGCGCCGCTGACGACAATCGCCGTCGCCGTACCGGTGACGCCCGGTGCGAGCTGTACCGTGTTCTGCACGGTGCGGCCGATCGGGAGATCCTCGATCATGTCAGCTTCGTAGTTCGACTGCACTTCGGTCGTCTCGAGGACAGCCGGAGCTGCAGCCGTGACCGTGATCGCCTCGGCGATCGCGGAGAGCTGCATCAGCGCGTTAACGCGCCCAGTGCTGGCGAGACCAACCTTCACCGACTTGGTGACGGTGGCCATGCCTTCCATCTCGAACTTCACGGTGAAATCGCCCGGGGGAAGCGCCGGGAAATTGAAGTCGCCGTTGACGTTCGAAACGCCAACGCGCGTGCCCTGCAGATTCGGCGAGCTGATCGTGATCGTAACGCCCGGGAGCGGTGCGCCCTCGTGCGTTACGGATCCGTTCAGCGAGCCGGTAGTGCCCTGACCGAACGCCGAGCCGGCGACGAGCAGGAGCACAGCGACGAGAAAAACAAAACGCTGCGTAACCTTCATTAAACCCTCCATTACATTTTGAAGACTGCCCATGAAAAAATGGCTGACCTCTGCATCCTATGCAGGAATTGGTCACAAATTGAGGAATCCGGCAACGCATTAGAACCAAAAGGTCTTAGAAAATCAACACGCAATTCACCCACCCACCGAAATCCGGACGGTTGAACGACAGCGTCGGAATTCCGAATTGACCCGCCCTCCCAGGGGTGGGTGAACCAAAGACCCGCCAGATGGTCCGTTCCATGGAGCTGCCGCCGGAGGGGAACGTCATGTTTCAGCGTCCGAAGTAAGGCCAGATTTCGCCCGCTGGATCGAGCAGCCCTCGCGCCGGCTCAGGGGAGCCGGTTCGCCCGCCCGCGCCACAGCCGCTCACCCGACGGGTTGTCTGTGACCTTGCAGGTGTCGGCGGCGAGAAGTGCCGCGCTACGAGACGGATTCGCAGCCACCATTCGCTCCAGCGCTCGCTCCGAATCCGCGGGTCGCGCCTGAGTAAGCAGCAGTATCGAGAGGCGCGCATACGCGTGCGTGTTTTCAGGATGCGCGCGGATCTCGTCCTCGAACGCGCGCTCCGCCTCGGCGAATCGCTGCATTCTCGCAAGCGCATCGCCGCGCACCAGATCGATGTCCTTCACCGCTCCGAGTGCCGCCGTTTCGCGCTTCGTCTCCTCGAGCAGCGCGACCGCTTCGCTCAGCCTGCCCGTCGCGACCTGCACGCGCGCGAGCTGCACCGCGGCGTCGGGACGACGCACCGTGTCGTCCATCGCGAGCTTCGCCTCGCGCTCGGCGGTCGTCGCATCTCCGCGAGCGAGCGCGACGCTGCTCAACAGAAGGTGCGCCGACCCCGGCGAGCGCTCGAGTGCGATCCGTGCGTGACTGGCCGCTTCGTCGAGCCGCCCCGTCCTCAACAGAAACCAACCGTACGCGCTTGCGAAACCAGGCGCGAGTGACGGCTCGGTCGAGATCGCACGGCGATAGGCGCTGTCCGCCTGCTGATCGTCGCCAGCGCTCTCGTACGCGACCGCGAGCCTGAACCACGCATCGACGAAGCCGGGGCTGTGATCGAGAATCGACCGGTAGAGTGCGATCGCCCCGCGGTAGTCGTTCGACCGCTCCAGCTGCGAGGCTCGCTTCATCGTCTCGACGTCGGCGACACCGTCCTTCGGATCGGCAAGCGGTCCGTCGGGCGTTTCGCTGCGCGTCGACCCGAGGTAACCGAGCGCCGCAAGCTTGGCCGCCTCCTCGGAGCTGACGTTGCCCGGCGTCTCGAACTTCGCGTCGTACGACTGCATCGCCGTCTTCAGGCTCGCGTACTCGCGCCGGCGGTCGCCAAGCACGTTGTTCTTCTCGCCGGGATCGGCCGCGACGTCGTAGAGCTCCGGCCGCGGCGCTTCGATGTAATGGTGGCGATCGTCGACCAGCGAACGCAGCTCGCTCCAGCCGAAGTGGATCCGCGGGAGGAACGTCTCGCTGTAGATCGGTGTCACGGGACCACTGGCGTCTGCGAGCAGCGACGTTCCTCGAAGCCCGGAGGGCGCGGCGTCGCCAGTGAGCGACGCGATGGTCGGCAGCACGTCGATGAGCTGAACGGGGCGACCCACCGTCGTGCCGCCGCGCTCCGACTTCGGGAGCTTGAGCAGGAGCGGCACGCGGATCGTCTCCCGATACAGGAACAATCCGTGCTCCCCTTCACCATGATCACCGAGCCCCTCGCCGTGATCCGACAGCACGATGATGATCGCGCGATCGTAGAGGCCAGACGACTTCAGAAACTCGAAAAACTCGCCGACGACGCTGTCGGACGCGGCGATCTCGCCGTCGTACGCGCTCGCGTATCGCGACTTGTATGGCTCCGGGGGATCGTACGGAGTGTGCGGCTCGAAAATATGGAAGAGGAAGAAGAACGGCTCACCCTTCTTGCCGTCGATCCAGTTTCGCGAGACGTCGAGCGTCGCGGGCCCCGGGCGTGAGAACTCGCCGAGGCTCGTGTCCGCTTGCGGGACGAGCCGGTCGTCGTAGAAGTCGAATGACGCCGCGAGCCCGGTGTCGCCCCGGAGCATGTACGCCGAGACCGCCGCGCCCGTGGCGTAGCCCGACTTCTTCAACAGCCCGGGCAACGTGGCGTGCGCCCCTCCGTCGAACTTGTAGCCGAGGTTGTTTCTGACTCCATGCTCCTGCGGCAGGAGGCCTGTCAGGATCGACACGTGTGAGGGAAGCGTCATCGGGCACGGAGAATAGGCGTTCTGGAAGAGCACGGCGTCCCGGCGGAAGGCATCGATTGCCGGCGTTTCGACCCCCTGGTAACCGTAGGCCGGCAGATGGTCGGCGCGGAGCGTGTCGATCGAAACGACGATGACGGGTGCGCCCGGCTGCGCGGCGACGACGGAGGAAGACTCGTTCCGCGGCGAGCAGGAGACCACGAGCAGGAACGAGACGACGGCGCCGGTCAGGCGGATGCAGTGCGGCATTTGCGATCGCGCGTCCGTTCGACGCTTCTCCTCGGAGGTCGATTCCATGGTGTCCAGCCTACTGACAAAACGACGGTTTGCGCTACACAACGAAAAAAGGGCCCCGATCCTGGAGGATCGGGGCCCTGCGTTGAAGAAGACGTCAGGCGATCAGAAGCGGACACCCACCGAGAAGCGATACGTCAGCGGGAGCTGATACTGGGTCGCCGAGGTTGCCGTGCCGAAGGTAGCCGGAACCGCATAGTTGGTTCCGCGGACCGGCGCTTCGGTGAACGGGTTGAAGGCGATGCAGCGAATCGCAGCGCCCGCGCCGTCCTTGCAGTTTCTCGCCGTGCTCGTCGAGGTCGTGATCGCCGTGTTGCCGGCGATCTGCGCCTGCTCGTCGAACATGTTGATCAGTTCCGCCTCGATGAAGATTGCCGCCCTCGAGATCGGGAACGTGTAGTTGAGTCCGAGGTCGGTGCGCGTCACGTCATCCCAGCGGAACGCTCCGCGTTCGCTGAAGAAGTAGGTGACGCTCGTCGGCTCGGCAAGATACTTCGTGGCGATGTCGGAGCCGGCGGCCGGATCGGGCCTTGCGGCGATCGTGCCGGACAGCGAGTACGGCGTGCCGGAGTCGTAGTTCTGGAGAAGGCTCAGGTTCAGGTTGCCGAAGCGTCCGAACGAGAAGTCCGTCGCCAGCCAGATGCGGGCCTTGTGAGTCTGGTCGCCCGGGAGGAAGCCCTCCGGCCTGTTCTGGATGAAGCCCTGGTACTCGGGATACTGGAGAATCCAGCCGCCGTCGGCCTGCGGACCGCCCGCGGTGCCCTCGCCCTCGGCGTTGCCCTTGAGCTCGGACCAGGTGTAGTTGCCACCCACCGACACACGGCTCCCGATCCGGTACTGACCCTGAACCGAAACGCCCTGGTAAGTGCGGTAGAGAAGGTCGGTGTTCCTGACGAGCGTGAGGTCGGTCCTCGCGCCGGTGTTAGGCTCGGTCACCTGGCCGGTCGACTGGTCGGTGAAATTGCCGTAGTAGTTGTTCCACTCGCGGTCGATGTAGTCGAGACGCACGTAGCCGCTCTGGCCGACCTGCGACGCGAACCCGATGGAGTACTCGTCCATCCCCGGAGCCTGGAGCTTGCCGTCGAGCCTTCTGCTGAATCCGCCGATGTTGACGCCGTCGGGCGGATGATTGTCGATGTTGGTTCCACCGACCGAATTGAACCAGTCGATCACGCCGCGAACGACCTCGGCGGAAGTGCCGACGATCGGCTCGCCGTCGTAGTACCACCAGTAATCCCACGGGCTACCGTTGGCAGAGCCTGCGCCCTGGACGGTTTCCGCGAGCCGGCCGATATACTGGCCGTAGCTGGCGTTGACCTTGTAGCGGCCGTCGCCGCGCACGTCCCACGTCGCAGCCAGACGCGGGCTGATCGCGGTGTCGTCAGACGTTTCGTTGCCTGCCTGGTCGACCGCATCGTTCGCGTCGTAACGGAAGCCGATGTTGAACGAGAACCTGTCGCTGAAGTCCCACTTGTCGTTCACGAAGAACGACTGCGTCTGCAGGTCCGATCCCAGCGAGGGAAAGACGACCGGCCAGTAGTCGATCTCGTCGCCCGGGCCGAACGTGAAGGTGATCGTGCCGTCCGGATTGCGAACCGCCGGAGTGTTGAAGGCATAGACCACGAGGTTGGTCGGCGACTGGAAGTTGTTCGACTCGCGCTGTTCCGAGAAGTCCTCGAAACCGCCGACGAGGTTGTGCGTGCCGAGCTTTTCGGAGCTCAGGAAGTACGTGCCCTTGACCGTGAGCAGCTGGTTGTCGCGGAACTCGTCGCCGCAGCTTCCGCAGAAGTACGGGGCGTTCGCGGTACCGGTGCCGCCGACCAGCTGTCTCAGCGGAGTGCCGAGGTAGGGATCGGTGTTCTCGCCGCCGAAACCGACGAAGGTGAAGCCGCGCTCCGAGTAGTTGACCTCGGTCAGGAAGTTCGAGCTCCAGATACCGGAGTAGTGTCCGGCCTTGAAGTCGTTCGCCTGCTCGATCTCGGGATCGAGAGCCTGCGGCTCGTAAGCACCCAGCTGATTGTTGTTGGTCGAGCTGAAGGGGTTGTCGAGGTAATTCGCGACGAAGGAGTGCTTCGGGGTGAGCTGCCCCGTGAGCTTGCCTTCCCAGCGATCGTTCTTCGATTCGGAGAAGATCTGCTCGGAGCTGTTCACGTAGGTGGCCCCGGCAAGCGTCCGCTCCGCGGTGCGACCCGCGCCGAAGAACCAGAGGCGATCGCGGATGATGCGGCCACCGATGGTCGCTTCGTACGTCTCGTTGTTCGTGCTGTCGGCTCTCGGCTCGTCAGCTTTGCTGGGGTTGGTCCACGACGGATTGTCGAAGCTGTCGCGGAACGAACCGGAGAATTCGTTGCCGCCCGACTTCGTGATCGAGCTGACCACGCCGCCGGTGAAACGCCCGTACTCGGCCGAGATCGACCCGGTCATGACGGTCGTTTCCTGGATGGCGTCCTCGATGAAGAGGCTCTCGGCCTGTCCGCGGAGGTTCTCCTGGATGTTGGCGCCGTTGACGAGAATCAGGTTGTCACTCGCGAAGCCGCCCGACATGACCAGCGCAGAGCGCGGCCCGTTGCTGGTGGTTCCGGGAGCGAGAAGCGCAACCGCCGTCACAGTCCGGCCGATCGGCAGCTCGTTGATCTCCGTCTGCTCGTAGTTCGACTGCACCTCGCTCGTTTCCATGACCGAAGGCGCGCTCGCGGTCACGGTGATCGCCTCCGCCACCGACGTCAGCTGAAGCGCCGCGTTGGCGCGAGCCGACTGGGCGACGCCGACCTTCACCACGCGAGTGGCCGTGCTCATTCCGTCCATCTGGAAGCTCACGGTGTACTCGCCCGGGGGAAGCGCCGGGAGGTTGTAATCGCCGTTGACGTTCGTGACGCTCACGCGCGAGCCCTGCAGCGCCGGCGAGCTGACGGTGATCGTGACACCCGGAAGCGGAGACCCCTCGTGCGTGACGGTCCCAGCCAGCGAGCCGGTCGTGCCCTGCCCCATCGCCGCAGCAGCGACGAGAAGAAGCACGCCGACCAAAACAACAACTCTTTGTAGCAATCTCATTAACCCCTCCTACTCCAGTTCGACTGACGACAATAGACACCTGACTGCCAGAGCCACTTCACAAACCTTTCGCGTCTGTCGCGCGTGCAGCCGACCTGCGCTAAGGAAACGACGTTGAACGATCAGCACCCGGAGGAAACCCCTGCTCGAACATCCGCTTCGTGCAGTGTGCCCGGAACGGGAAGGCCCTTCCCGCCGCGAAGGCATTTGATGCCCCACCCCGGCGCCACCGCCGTGCGGATCGTCACGAGAAGTTGTGACGCAAGTCCCGGACGGTGTGATGCACCCACGGGGCTGGCGCAGGGAGTCATGGACGAGCGCCCGATCGAGGACTGGACCCAACGTAACGCGCCCGATCAGCCGGGAGGCTGGCCGAGTTCGTGTGAGCTGCTGCTCCAGCGATCTCGCCGGGCGCCGCTCGACGTCACCCCCGACGGCGCGTTCGACGCTCAGCCGAGAAGTGAGAGGAGCGCTCTCTCGATCTCGCCGTGCGCGAAGCGGAAGCCCTCGTTCGTCGCGCGGCGCGGCAGGACCTTCTGCCCGCTCAGCAGCAGCGGATCGGCCATCTCGCCGAGGAGCGCGCGGAGCGCGAACGCCGGGACCGGGACGATCGCAGGTCTGGACACCGCGCGACCGAGCGCGCGCGTGAACTCCGCATTCGTCACAGGAGTCGGCGCCGTCGCGTTGAAGACGCCGCGCGCCGCTCCGGTCGCGATCGCCCATTCGATCATCGAGACGAGGTCGTCGAGGTGGATCCACGACATCCATTGCGTGCCGGTGCCGAGGCGACCGCCGGCTCCGAGCCGGAACGGAGGGAGCATCTTCGCGAGCGCCCCACCGTGGGAGGAGAGCACGATGCCGATGCGCAGAACGACGACGCGCGACGCGCCGCCCGCACGCAGCGCCTCGCTCTCCCATTCCACGGAGAGCCTCGAGAGGAACGACTCGTCGGGCAGGCTCGTCTCGTCGAGCTCTTCGTCGCCACGCGCGCCGTAGTAGCCGACTGCCGAAGCGCTGACGAAGGCGCGATCCGGGTTAGGCGCGTCGATCATCGCGTCGGCGAGAGCTCGCGTCGTCACGACGCGGCTCTCGCGAAGCTCGTTCTTGCGCTTCCCGGTCCAGCGCTTGTCTGCGATGCCGGACCCTGCGAGATTGACGACCGCGGAGGCGTCGCCGATCTCCGCCTTCCAGCCATCGTTCGATCCTCCCCACGCGACACCTCTTCCCGCACGTACCGTCGCCGGATCGCGCGTCAGGATGACGACCTCGTCACCGCGCTTCGACAATCTGGCCGCGAGAGCCTGTCCGACCAGCCCGCTTCCGCCTGCGATGACGATCTTCATGATGTGCACACTCGAGAGAATGATCGGACTTTATCGATCGCAAGGCCAGTCTTGCCTTCGGCCTCACTGGCGGCGCCCGTAGGCAAGGCCTCCGGCCTTGCCCGAGTCGCGCTGCATCCCAATCTTCGCGAAGCGGCGATCCTCGTAGGCAAGGCCTCTGGCCTTGCCCGATCCGCGCTGCATCCCAATCGTTGCGAAGCGGCGAAGGCCGGAGGCCTTCGCTACGAAGCCGGCCAGCCGCCTATCGTTCCTGCCGCTCGCCGTCCTCGATGATGCGCATCGACTGGCGCGCGAGCTCGGCCATCTTCGGGCCCGGGTTCTTTTCCCTGGCGCGCGTGAGGATCGACCTCGCTTCCACACCGCGACCCTGCGCGCCGACGACGAGCGCAAGGCTCGACCACGATCTCAGGTTGTCGGGAAAGCCCTCGGTCTCGGCACGCAGCGCGGCCTCGGCCTCACCGACGCGGCGGAGCTGCAGCAAGGCCTCTCCGCGCCGGAACTCGAGCTCCCGGATCGGCGGCATCCTGAAGCTCGCGACGATCGCCTTCGTCCGGTCGAGATACTCGAGCTCCTCCGCGAAACGCTGCTGCTTGTTGCGCACCTCCGAGAGGATCATGAGCGGCTGGACCCGGTTAGGCTCGAGAGCCACGCACTTCTGCGCCTCGGCCTCGGCGACATCGAGCCGGCCCTGCCGCATCGCGATCGACGCGAGCGTCTCGCGCGCGAAGGCCGGCGCATACCCGAGGGCGAGCTCCGCGTGCCTCGTCGCCTCTTCGTACCGGCCGAGCTCGGCGTAGATGCTCGCCATCATCAGCGCGACCTGCGGGCTGCCGTTCGAGCGCTTCATCTGCTCCTCGAGCGCGGCGAGGGCGAGTTCCTTCTTCCCCATCTTCTCGTACGCGGAGCTGATGAGCCCCCATCCGTGGAGGAAGCCGGGATTCGACTTCACGAGCGCGCGGCCGACCTCGAGCGCCTTCTCGGATTCGCCACGTTCGAGGTATGCGGTGCCACGCCCCATGAGGGTCAGATCCGTGATTTTGTCCTTCGGGTCGGGCAGATCGCCCGAGACATCCCTCGGGCCCGACCCGAGGTAGCCGAGCGCGGTCAGCTTGGCGACGTCCTCGGGAGAGGCGGCGCGCGGCTGTTCGAACGGGCTCGCCGCGACGATCGCCGCGACCTCCCCCCGACGCTCCGCGACTACGCGCCGCTGCTCCTCGGCGATGTTCTTCGACTCGGCCGGGTCGGCGACCCAGTCGTAGAGCTCGACGTGCGGGGCGTCGATGAAGTGGTGCTTCGTATCGACGAGCGACACGAGTTCCTTCCATCCGTAGTGGAGCCGCTGGAAGTACGACTCGCTGTAGATCGCCCGAGCTTGCGCCGCGTCGGGGGAGAAAAGGTCGATGCCGTCGATCCCCTTCGGGGACTCGATGCCGAGTTGCCCGAGGATCGTCGGCATCAGGTCGGCGATCGACGCGACGTGGCCGATCTCCTCGCCGGCACGAGCCTTCCCGGGAAGCTTCACGATGAGCGGAATCTGGATTGACTCGCGGTAGACGAAAACGCCGTGGGCGACCTCACCATGGTCGCCGAGCCCTTCGCCATGGTCCGACATCAGGATGATGAGCGCACGGTCGTAGAGGCCCTTCGCGCGGAGCTCGTCGAGAAAACGCCCGACGATCGAATCGGTGTAGGCGATCTCGCCGTCGTAGGGATCGGCGAACTGCGACTTGTACGGCTCGGGAGGCGTGTAGGGGCCGTGCGGCTCGTAGAGGTGCAGGAATCCAAACACGCGTGGGTTCGTCGTTCCCTGGAGCCATCCGGTCAACAGTTCGCGAGAGAGATCACCATTGCGCGTCCAGGAAGTGATCGTCTTCATCGGCGACTCGGTCATCAGGTCGTCGTACTCGTCGAAGCCGCGATCGATCCCGGTCTCGCCGCGGATGACGAAGCTCGACGCCGCGCCGCCGGTCGCGTAGCCGTTCTCCTTGAGGATGGTCGCAAGCGTCGTCTGCTCCGGCTTCATCGCGTAGCCGATGTTGTCGCGGACGCCGTGACGGTACGGCAGCAGGCCGGTCATGAGCGACGCGTGCGAGGGCAGGGTGAGCGGCGCGTGACTGAAGGCGGAGCGGAAGAGGATCGCGTCTTCGCGGAACCGGTCGATCGCCGGGGTCGCGCCCTTTGCGTATCCATAAAGAGGAAGGCGGTCGGAGCGGAGGGTATCGATCGAGATGATGAAGACGGGCGTATCGGCAGCCGGACGCGCGGACGGCGCTTCCTTGCCACACCCGGCGCCGAACAGCAGCAGCGCAATCGCGAGCGTGCCGGCCGCGGAGAGGGTGGTTCGTGTCACGTTCACGAGGCTCAGTAACGGGCCACGACGCGCCGTTTATTCATCGGAAGCCGGCACGAAACGAAAAAACCCAGCCACGCGCTGGGTTTTTTCGGTCACTAGGAGGGAGGGTTGAGCTTTGCAGCGTCTTCTACGTCTCTCGCAACATGGGACGGTCGTGGGAGCGGAAAGGTTTCGCTTCCGGCCGGAGAGTGGGCAACCCGGTCGCTTCGGAGTCGTCCAGACACGAAAAAACCCAGCCACGCGCTGGGTTTTCTTCGTCGGTAGGAGGGAGGGTTGAGCGTTGTTGCCTTTTCTACGTCTCTCGCAATGTCGGACGCGCGAGCCGCGGAAA
>JBPPMG010000440.1:0-15632 GCA_051305935.1 Thermoanaerobaculia bacterium | reverse complement strand
CCAGCCGTCGATTTCTGCGCGCGGGCGCACTAGAATCTCCTCCATACCGGAGCCATCGATGAAGACGTTCGCGGAGTTCTGGCCGTTCTACGTTCGCGCCCATTCGAAGAGGGCGACGCGGACCCTCCACGCGATCGGGTCGATCCTGGCCCTCGCGATGGTCTCACTCGCCGTGACAGTCAATCCCTGGTGCCTCCTCGGGGCGCCGCTCATCGGCTACGGCTTTGCCTGGTATTCGCATTTCTTCGTCGAAGGAAACAAGCCTGCGACCTTCGGCCACCCGTTCTGGTCGTTTGCCGCGGACTACAAAATGCTCTGGCTCGTACTGACGGGGAAGATGGACGAGGAGATCCGAAATCTGGAGATTGGTTAGAGAGCACTTCGAACTTCGGATTGCGAGTCTCGAATTGGTGAGGATTCTCGAGTCGTTGGCTAACTGGAAATGTGAGCAAGACGCAGAGCAAACCGCTGAAGCTGAAGCGATCCGAGTGGCGGAGCCAGATCCGAAATCCTAAATTCGCTATCATCTGCAACCGCAGTTGTCAGGAGGACTCGAATGGGCATGCTCGACGGCCGCACAGGCGTCATCTTCGGTGTTGCGAACTCACGGTCGATCGCGTGGGCGATCGCGCAGTCGCTCTCGCGCGAGGGAATGCGCCTCGCGTTCACCTACCAGGGCGAGAGGCTGAAGGAAGGGGTGACCGAGCTCGCCTCGACGCTGCCGGGGGCGCTCATCCTGCCGTGCGACGTGACGATCGACTCGGAGATTGCCGCGGTCTTCCGGACCGTGGATCGCGAGTTCGGGCGGCTCGACACTTTCGTTCACTCCGTCGCGTTCGCGCCGAAGCACGAGCTCGAGGGGGCGTTCTCCGAATCGACCTCTCGCGAGGGATTCAAGATCGCGCATGACATCTCGTCGTACTCCCTCGTCGCGATGGCGCGAGAGGCGACTCCGGTGTTCGAGAAGAACGGCGGGGGCTCGATTCTCGCGCTCACGTATTACGGATCGACGAAGGTAATCCCGGGGTACAACCTGATGGGTCTCGCAAAGGCGTCGCTCGAAGCGGGCGTCCGCTACCTTGCGGCGGAGCTCGGCGCGAAGAACATCCGCGTCAACGCGATCTCCGCGGGTCCGGTGAACACGCTCGCCGCGCGCGGCATCCGCGGCTTCACGACGATGATGCGCCACCACGAAAAGCTCTCGCCGCTTCACCGCAACGTCGAGCTCCGCGAAGTCGGCGATGCCGCACTCTTCCTCGTCTCTCCGATGGCGTCCGGCATCACGGGCGAGGTCATGTTCGTCGACTGCGGCTACAACATCGTAGCGGTGTAGAGGCAGGCGAGAGGCGATAAGGCGCTAGGCAGGCCCGTGTGGGCGCGCCTACTCTCGCCTCTCGCCTCTCGCCTGCCTCTTCACGCCTTGCCGTGCAGCAATATCGTGCCGCTCGGCGAAGGGAGGCCGCCGCGGGGCTCGAGGGTGACGGCGAGGCCGGCGATGGGAACGTCGGCCGGCATGTCTTTGAGCTGTACCTCTGCACGACCTTCGCTGTCGACGTCGAAGACGCCCGCGCTCATCGGCGGCTCGGAATCCCCTCGGAGGATCCAGAGCTGATAGCTGTGCGTCGCGTCGTTCTTCTCGAGGTTCGTGAAGATGATCACCGCGCGCCGCTGGGGACCGTCCATGAAGACGCTCGCACTCGCCTTCGTCGTTACCGCGGAGCCAGCGAGACGGAAGACCTCGCTCGCCGAGCGAACCGTGTCGAACTGCTCCTTCGCCTCCTGCATTTCGCTCGCGAGGCGCAGATTCTGCTCGGCGGCAGCCGACTTCTCGTGTTCCAGCAGGTCGAGCTCTTCGCGAAGGGCGCGCACGCGGAGCTCGCTCCAGCCGAACAGCGCGAGGAAGAAGACCGCCGCCGCGGCGAACCACCACGACGGAATCCTGAGGCGAGACGCTTCCTCGGCATCCTCCGTGACCTCGGCGACGATGCTGTCGGCGACCGCTTCGGTCTGGATCTGGCGAAGGATTATGTCGCGAGCGTCGCGGCGCGGCCCCACGGGATCGAGCGCGAGGGCGAATACCGCCGCGGATTCGCGATACTCCACCCAGGCGTCCCGGCACGGGGCACAGTCGCCGCAATGCTCCGCGAGCCGGCGCGACTCGTCTTCCGTCGCGCCGCCTATTGCCTCGAGGGCTGAGAGACCGTCAAATTCTTCGTGCATCGTCGAACCAGCCGAGGCCTTTCAGCTTCTCCCTCAGCTTCTTCATCGCAAGTTGCGTCCTGGTCTTGACCGTTCCGAGCGGCTCACCCAGCTTCCCGGCGATCTCCGACTGGGACAGTCCCTGGAAATAGGCGAGCTCGAGCACCGCCCGCTGTGCTTCCGGCAGTTCGGCCAGCGCCGATCGCATCCGGGTTCGGAGCTGACCGAGAATCGCTTCCCGCTCGGCATCCCCACTGCTTACTACGGACGGCCCGGAGATCGGGATTTCTCTCCCTGCCTCTTCCTCTCGAATCGAGCGAAGGCTGCGCGAGCGCAGGCGGTCGATCGCCCGGTTTCGCGCGATCGAGACGAGCCAGGCGATCTCGGAACCCCGCGAGGAGTCGAAGTCCCCCGCGCGGCGCCATGCCGTGACGAACGTCTCCTGCAGGACTTCCTGCGCGTCGGAGCGGTCGGCGAGGATCTTCAGGAGGAGCGCGTAGAGGGTCGAGCCATGCCGATCGTAGAGATCCGCGACCGCGGCCGCATCTCCCGCCGCGATTGCGGAGAGGATGGCAGTCGTGTTCGCGGGGCTCGTCATCGGCAGGGTTCGTCGGCGCACGTCAGCGCGAGGCGTCCTTCTCTCCGGCTGGCGATTTCGGAATCGGGCGTTCGAGATCGATCCGGAAGCCCGTTCGATTCGGCCCGCGAGCGCCCGGGTATCCGCTCGATTGGCCGGCCGACTCCTTCATCGAGGGTCCGCCCTTCCAGAAGCCCTTGTCCACGGTCTGCTCTCGCCGGTTGCCTGACATCGTTCGTCGTCGCTCCTCGGAGTGCGGTAATTCTACAGCCTGTTCGCGTCAGCGCGCGCGGCCTGTTCAATGCCGCCGGACGATGGGACGGTTTTTCCCAAACGCAGGGCTCGGCATGCCAAGCCCTTACGCGCCTCTTCTCATCGCTTCGGAAGCATCGGGATGTCGACGCCGCGCGTTCGCGCGACGTCGATCGCAATGTCGTATCCGGCGTCCGCGTGACGCATCACGCCCGTTCCTGGATCGGTCGTCAGCACCCGCTCGAGCCGGGCCGCGGCGTCGGCCGTGCCGTCCGCGACGACGACCATTCCCGCATGCAGCGAGTAGCCGATGCCGACGCCGCCGCCGTGATGCACCGAGACCCACGTCGCGCCCGATGCCGTGTTGAGCAGCGCGTTCAGAATCGGCCAGTCGGCGATCGCGTCGGAGCCGTCCTTCATCCCCTCGGTTTCGCGGTTAGGCGAGGCGACCGAGCCCGAGTCGAGGTGGTCGCGCCCGATGACGATCGGTGCTTTCACCTTTCCGCTCGCGACGAGCTCGTTGAACTTGCGGCCGGCGCGATGGCGCTCGCCGTAGCCGAGCCAGCAGATCCGCGACGGAAGCCCCTGGAACTCCACGCGCTTCTGGGCCATCCGAATCCAGCGTGCGAGCGGCTTGTCGTCGGGAAAGAGCTCGAGGATCGCCTCGTCGGTCACGCGGATGTCTTCCGGATCGCCCGAGAGCGCCGCCCAGCGGAACGGCCCGCGCCCCTCGCAGAAGAGCGGGCGGATGTAGAGCGGGACGAAGCCGACTACGTCGAAGGCGTTCTCGACCCCCGCCTTGATCGCCTGGCCGCGCAGGTTGTTGCCGTAGTCGAAGGTGATCGCCCCCATCGACTGCAGCTTGATCATCGCGCGCATGTGCGCCGCCATCGTCTCGTACGAACGTCGGATGTACTCCTTCGAATCCGACTTCCGCAGCTCGAGAGCCTGCGCGAACGTGAGGCCCGTGGGGACGTAGCCGTTGAGCTCGTCGTGCGCCGAGGTCTGGTCGGTAAGCGCGTCGGGGACGATGTTTCGAGCGATGAGCGCTTCGAGGAGGTCGACGGCATTCGCCTCGACGCCGATCGAGATCCCCTCGCCGTTCGCCTTCGCCTCGAGGGCGCGCGCGATGCCGGCATCGAGCGACGGCGCGAACTCGTCGAGATAGCGCTTCTCGATCCGGCGATCGATGCGCGTGCGATCGACCTCGGCGACGAGGCATGTCGCCTCGTTCATCGTCGCCGCGAGCGGCTGCGCGCCGCCCATCCCGCCGAGTCCAGCGGTCACCACGAGCCTGCCTTTCAGCGAGTCGCCGAAGTGCTTCTTCGCGATCGCGGCGAAGCACTCGTAGGTGCCCTGCAGGATTCCCTGCGTGCCGATGTAGATCCACGAGCCGGCCGTCATCTGGCCGTACATCGTCAGGCCGAGAGCCTCGAGGCGCCTGAACTCGTCCCAGGTGCCCCAATGCGGGACCAGGTTGGAGTTCGCGATCAGAACGCGCGGCGCGTTCTCGTGCGTCCGGAAGACCCCCACCGGTTTGCCCGACTGAACGAGCAGCGTCTCGTCCTTCTCGAGTCGCTTGAGCGTCGCAACGATCGCGTCGTAGCACTCCCAGTTGCGCGCGGCCTTCCCCGATCCGCCATAGACGACGAGGTCCTCGGGGCGCTCGGCCACCTCCGGGTCGAGGTTGTTCATAAGCATCCGCATCGCCGCTTCCTGCGCCCAGCCCTTGCAGCTGATGGAGTTACCTCGCGGGGCCCGGATGACGCGTGCTTTCGGCTCGGTGGTGGTGGTCATGGTCGTGAAGTCTCCTGCGGGTCCGGTTATATCAAAGTGCCGGCCCTTGTAGGCAAGGCGTCCCGCCTTGCCCGCTCTGGCGAGACTGGTGACTTTCGGAGACCCAGCGAAGGCGGGACGTCTTCGCCACAAGGCGAGGCGGCCTGGCGCGGTCGCGGCGCTGTATCATCCGCCGATGTCGGTGAAGCAGGAGCGCGCGATCGAGATTGTCCACAAGCTGCGGCGGATCTATCCGCGGGCGAAGTGTTCGCTCGACTTCAAGAACCCATTCCAGCTGCTGGTCGCGACGATCCTGTCCGCGCAATCGACCGACGCGAAGGTCAACGAGGTGGCGAAACCGCTGTTCCGCAGCTTTCCGGGGCCGGGCGAGCTCGCCGCCGCGAAGCCGACCGAAGTCGAGAAGCTGATCCGCTCGACGGGCTACTACCGCAACAAGGCGAAGATGATCCAGGGAGCATCGGTCGCGCTGCTCGAAAAGCACGATGGTGCCGTGCCGTCGACGATGGAGGAGCTGACTGCGCTTCCCGGTGTCGGGCGGAAGACGGCAAACGTCGTGCTCGCGAACGCGTTCGGCGTCACTGCGGGGATCGTCGTCGACACTCACGTCGCTCGCCTCGCCCAGAGGCTCGGCCTAACGAGGCACGACGACCCCCCGAAAATCGAGGCGGACCTCATGAAGCTGATTCCGGAGAAGGAATGGACGAAATTCTCTCACCGGATGATCCTTCACGGCCGGGAAGTCTGTCTCGCGAAAGCGCCGAAGTGCGGAGACTGTCTAATCAATGAGTTCTGCCCCAGCGCCCGACGACCGCTCGAGTAAAGCGCGGCGCGACCGTCGCGCCGTCCTGCTCGCCCTCGCGATCCTCTTCGCGCCTCTCGTCGTCCACGACCTCGTCTCGCCACCCTCCCGCGATTGGACCGTCCGCGCCGCCGTCACGGCGATCCGCGGCTACCAGCGCTGGATCTCGCCCTTCGTCGGGGTGCAGTGCCGCTTCAAGCCTTCCTGCTCGAAATACGGATTGGGAGCGATCCAGAAGCACGGCTTCCTCGTCGGCAGCGCGAAGACGACCTGGCGCATCGTCCGCTGCAACCCGCTGACGAAGAAGGGAACGATCGACGAGCCGTAAACGGCAGGCCATAGGTCAAAGGTCATAGGTCATAGCAGGCGAAAGGCGACGGGCGAGAGGCGATGAGCAGGCAGGTGGAGTGCGAACGTGAAGCTTTCGCGGCGGCGCGAAGCGACGCAATCCTCCCGTCGTGCCCCACAGATCTTTGTCGCCTTCGGCGACGCGCAGGCAAGAGTGCCTGCGCCACACTCTGATTGCTTTGACCTATGGCCTTTGACCTTTGGCCTGCTCTTCGCCCTTCGCTTCCACCCACAACCGTTCCAGCTCCGCGAGTTCGGTTTCGCTGAAGCTCTTGCCGGCTACGCGCAGTGAACGCTCGATGTGCTCGAAGCGGCGGGTGAAGCGGGCGTTCGTCGCCTGAAGCGCCTCCTCGGCCTGGATTCCGAGGCGGCGTGCAATGTTCACGGCGGTGAAAAGCAGGTCGCCGATCTCGTGCTCGATCGAGGCCCGATCGTTCGACGCGATCGCCTCTTTCAGCTCCCGCGTCTCCTCGTCGAGCTTGTCGAACACGTCTTCGGTCTTCTCCCAGTCGAAGCCCACGTTCGCCGCTTTCTCCGTGATCCGCATCGCTTTGAGAAGCGCGGGGAGTGACTTCGGCACGCCCGAGAGAAGCCCCTCGTTCTTCGCCTTTCGCTCCTCGCCCTTGAGCTTCTCCCAGTTCTGGAGCACCTCGTCCGCGGTGTCGGCCTTGAAGTCGGCGAAGACGTGCGGGTGGCGGCTGACGAGCTTGTGATGAATCGCGCCGATCGCGTCGTAGATGTCGAACGCCCCTTCTTCCTCCGCGATCTCCGAGAGGAAGACCGCCTGCAGGAGGAAGTCGCCGAGCTCCTCGCGCAGCGCCATCCGGTCACCCGAGTTGATCGCCTCGACGACCTCGTACGACTCCTCGACGACGTACGCGCGCAGCGTCTCCATCGTCTGCTCGCGGTCCCACGGGCAGCCACCCGGGGCGCGAAGGCGGTGCATCAGGGCAACGAGCTCGTCGAAGGTGCGTTTGGTCATGGGGCGGATTGTAGAACAGCGGAAAGCAGGTCAAAGGTCATAGGTCAGAGCACGACTCGAGCGCGAAATGCTCTTTCCTATCCCTCGCGCGGCGGTTTTAGTAATTCACTTTCCAGACGCCATCGATGTTCCTGATCCCGAACGACGACGTCTGGGACGACGATCCGCTGCGCCGCGTAATTTTGATGTGGTACTCCGCGCCGTCGCCGACCATCGTCGCGCTGGTGGCGAGGAGCTTTTCGAACTCGGCGGCGGTGCCGAATTCCTCCTTCATCATTTCCTTCGCCATCTCCGGGTCCATGCTCTTCAGCATCGCCGAGTCATCGTTGACCGAGTACCTGGTCGCGCCGCTGAAATCGAGCCTGCGCATCGCATCGGCGTAGGCGAGAAGCGCTTTCCCCTGCGGACTGGCGGCGATCGCCGCGCCGGAGACCGGCTTCGGCTCGCTCAGACTGTTGAACGGCGTGTCGAAGCTGCCGCCGATCTGCGCAGGGCCGTCGTCGCTCAGAAGCGTGCCGCGAACCGCGCCGTCCTTGATCTCGAGCTTCTGGAACGGGCCGCGGATGCCATCGCCGGAGCGATGTCCTCCGAGCGCGAGCATCTCCCCTCCACTGTGAACGGTGAGCGAGTAGTTCTCCTCGTCGCCTTCCACGAACGAGATCTTCGCCGCCGTCGCATTCGCTTCCGTCGCCCATGTGCCGAGGCTCAGTCCTTCGTTGCCGGTGGCGTCGACGAGGAGCACGTCCTTCGGCGGCTTCTCCGCGAAGAGGAGGTACATCCGCGTCGTTCCGTCGAGCATGACCAGGCGAGTGGCGGTGACGCTGGGGAGTTTGCGCTCTCCGTTCGTGGTCGTGACCTTGACCGACGACGTTGCGGCGCCGAGAGCAGAAGTGAGCAGTAGCAGGACGCAGAAACCGAAAAGCATTCGGCGCATCGTTGTCTCCCTGACAGTTATATTTGCCGGTGAGTCTACGCCACATCATAAATGGGCAGCGAGAAAAGTGGGGAGGGCGGGCGCCCTCGTCCGCCCTGCCTGGCAGAAGCGGCAGAAGGGGTCACACGTCGGTGGGGTCAGATCGGAAATCGCGTGCAGGCTCCTGCCTGCTTTGACCTATGGCCTTTGAACTTCGCGCGCTCTCGCAAGTCGCTCAACCCGCGCGACGATCTCTTCCATCCCGCTGATCCGCATCGCGCTCTCGACGACGCCGACCGATTCGTCGCCGATCTTCACCCAGTCCTTCTCCGTGGTCACGGGCGCGGCGTGGAGTGTCGCGGCTTCGGTGCGGATCGCGGCGATCTCGTCGTTCGCGTAGCGGTGGTGATCGGGGAACGATCGCACGCCTGCGAGCTCGGCGCCGAGGGCGCGCAGGGACGCGAAGAACTGGTCGTTGTCGGCGAGGCCGGAGAAGCCGAGGACGCGCTTACCGCGGAGCTCGTCGAGCGGCCAGGCATCCCCGCCGAGACGGAGCGTCACCGGCTCGAGCGCGGCCTCGAGCGGCGCGCCGGTTAGGCGCTCGACGCGGCGAAGCACGAAGGTCGCGTGCTTCAGCGCCCCGCGTCCCTCCCGATGCCATCGTGCCGCTGGCAGATCGAGAACGATGTCGATGTCGCGGTGGAGCTGCAGATGTTGAAACCCGTCGTCGAGAAGGAAGACGTCGCAGTCGCGCGAGGCGAGATAGCGCGTGCCCGATTCGAAGCGGTTGCGGCCGACGACGACGTCGACACCGGGGAGCTTCTGCGCGAGGAGGCTCGGCTCGTCGCCGAAGCGCGAGGGATCGACCCGGTCGACGACCGTTCCGGGTTCGGACGATGCTTCGCCGCCGTAGCCGCGGGTGAGGATTGCGACGCGAAGTCCGCGCGCCACGAGCGCCTGGGCGACTGCGATGGTTGCCGGCGTCTTGCCGCCGCCTCCGACGGCGAGGTTGCCGATCGAGACGACCGTGCGCGGAAGCCGCTTCGCGCCGAACGCTCCGTTGCGATAGAGCGCGCGGCGGGCCCGATTGACCCCGCGATAGAGCAGCTCTGCAGCTTTCAGCACGATGCTCACACCATCTCCGTCACGTGCCGGGCGATCCGCGCGGCCGCGCCGCGATTGCGGTCGATGACCGCGTAGGCGCGCTCAGCGTACTCCGCGCGCTTCGCGTCGTCGTGGAGGATCTCGTCGACGAGGCGCGTCAACGCCGCTGGCGTCGCCACCTCGATCGCCGCGTCGGAATCGAGAAAGACAGAGGCGATTTCGCGGAAGTTCGACATGTGGGGGCCGAAGGCTACCGGAACGCCGCACGCCGCCGGCTCGATCGGATTATGCCCTCCCGTCGGGACGAGACTTCCCCCGACGAAGGCGAGCGCGGCGAGCTTGTACACGCGTGCCAGCTCGCCGATCGAATCGAGCATCAGGAGATCGGCCTCGCCCTTCCCGGGCTCGAGTGCGCTGCGACGGAGCATGCGCACTCCAGCAGCCTCGATGGCCTTCGCGGTGGCGTCGAAGCGCTCGGGCTTGCGCGGCGCGAGCACGACGAAGGCTCCGGCCGCGAGAATCCGTGGCAGCTCGCGCGCCACGAGCTCGTCCTCGCCTTCGACGATGGATCCGAGGACGACGATCTTTCTCCCGCGGGCGAGCCGCGTGATCTCGGGAGCGATCTCGAGCGGCGCGTCGCCGGCGTCGAAGTCGAACTTCACGTTGCCGTCGACGTGGATCCGCTCGCCGGGTGCGCCCATCGCGGCGAGACGCTCCCGATCGACCTCTTCGCGCACCGACATCGAGCGGTAGAGCGCGAGGACAGGGGCGAGAACGAAGCGGATGCGGCGGTAGCGGGTGAAGGAGCGGTCGGAGATCCTGCCGTTCACGAGGCCAACCGGGATTCCTCGCTCGGCGCAGATGCGCGTCACGTTAGGCCAGATCTCCGTCTCGACCGTGACGTACGCACGCGGCGAGTAGTGGTCGAGAAACCTCTTGACCGAGATCGTGAAGTCGAACGGGAAGTACGCGATCCGGCATTCGGGAAAGAGCTTCTTCGCCATCGCCTGGCCGGTGAGCGTCGTCGTCGTGACGACGACCGAAAGGCCCGGGCGCTCGTTCTGGATGGCACGAACGATCGTCCTCGCGGCGATGACTTCGCCGACGGAGACCGCCTGCACCCAGAGATCGTTCGCCGACGGCTCGCCCGCGTGCCTCCCCAGCCTCGCGCCAAGCGACGGCAGGTACTTGCCGCGCATGAGCCCGATCAGGAGGAACCAGGGGGAGGCGAGGACGAATACGAGGACGAGAAGGACCTCGTACGCGAGGAACATGCGGCCAATCATGGTGGCGGGTCGGGGCGAGGTCAAGATCCCGCATCCGACTCGGGGCGATCTGCCCTAAACTCGTGCGCGGAGAACCCTGGTTGGGACAGTCCGTCAACGCCGCAAGGCCGCAAAAAGCAATCCTCGTCGCCCTCGTCCTGCGCAGTGCGTCCCGCTCCTCGACGATCGAGCATCTTGACGAGCTCGAACGGCTCGCGGCCACGGCTGGCGCTGAGTGTGTCGCGCGCGTCATGCAGGACCGCCCCTCGCCCGATCCCGCCACCTGGATCGGCAAGGGAAAAGCAGAGGAGATCAAGGCGCTCGCCGTGGAGCGGGGCGCCGACATCGTCATCTTCGACGACGACCTGACCGCGGCCCAGGCGCGCAATCTCGAGAAGATCGTCGAGAAGCAGGTGATCGACCGGAGCGGTCTGATTCTCGACATCTTCGTCCGGCATGCGCGGAGCCGCGAGGCGCGGACGCAGGTGGAGCTCGCGCAGCTCAACTACATGCTTCCGCGCCTGACGCGCGCATGGACGCACCTCGAGCGGCAGGCGGGCGGCATCGGGACGCGCGGCGTCGGCGAGACGCAGCTCGAGATCGACCGCCGCCTCATCCGTCACCGGATCGCGAAGCTCAAAGAGGAGCTCAAGCACATCGAGAAGACACGCGACACGCAGCGGCGCGGGCGTCGCGAGGCCTCGACCGTCGCGCTCGTCGGCTACACGAACGCCGGAAAATCGACGCTCTTCAACCGCCTCGCCGGCGGCGCCGCGTATGCGGCAAACCAGCTCTTCGCGACTCTCGACGCCAAGCTCCAGAAGGCGGCGTTCGACGCCCCGCGGGAGACGGTCATGATCGACACGGTCGGTTTCATCCGCAAGCTGCCTCACCATCTCGTCGCTTCGTTCCGCTCGACGATGGAAGAGGCCGCGTCGGCCGACCTCGTCCTGCATGTCATCGACGCCTCGCATCCGGTGTTCGAGGAGCAGCGGACGGTCGGAAACGAAGTGCTCACTTCGCTCGGCGTCGAGCCGGCGAACGTGATCGAGGTCTACAACAAGTCCGATCTCCCGCTCGGCGTGGAGGACGGAGACCTGCCGCTTTCGGCGATTCGCGTCTCGGCGTTGACGGGTGAAGGGCTCGAGCGGCTGATCGAGGCGATCTGCGAGCGCCAGTTCGCGAGTGGCCGTCTCGTGCGTCTCGACATCCCGTCGAGCGAGGGAAGGCTGCTCGCCCGGCTCTATGAGGTCGCCCGGATCCATCGCCAGACCCCCCACGACGGCGGCGTCGACCTGATCGCCTGGGTGCCGGAGGAGCAGGAGCACGTGTTCAAGCCGTTCGAAGTCGGAGAAGCAGGCCAGAGGCCATAGGCCAAAGGCCAGAGCCAGCAAGCGGTTGCTCTCCTTTGCGATTTCTTGCCGGGTTTCGCCGATCCACAAGTAGACGAACTCGTGCCCTTTTATGCGCCGCTGATTCTTCGCCTGCTTTGGCCTCTGGCCTTTGGCCTTTGGCCCGAATCTGGCCTGACCTCTGACCTTTGGCCTGCCGTCCATGTGATGTTCGACACCCCCGGGGGTTCACCCTCCCCTTAGAATGCAACGCGGGCGGCTCCCACTGAGGACCTGCCAGACCCGGCGAAGTTGCTGAATCGACGATGACCACCGTATCCCCCAATCTTGCGCTCTACCTGTCGATCGCGATCTACGCGGTGGCCGCGGGGCTCGTTTTCCTGTCGCTTCTCACGAGGCGGGAGTCGCTCCAGCGCTTCTCGACGGCTGCCGTGATGGGCGGCTTCGTGACGCACACGATCTGGATCGGTACGATCTGTTCGACCACGCACCACCCGCCGCTGACGAATCTTCCCGAGGCCGCATCGTTTCTTGCGTGGCTGCTGGTCGTGGTGGAGCTCGCGCTCCTGTTCCGTTACAAAGTCCAGGCGGCGGCGTTCTTCGTTTATCCCCTGGTGGTGATCCTGCTCGCGACCGCCGCGATCGTCTCGGAGCCGTTCTCGCCTCCGACCCCTGACCAGACCTCGAAGATCTTCATCGGGCACCTGCTCCTGACCCTCGTCGGCATTGCGGCGCTGCTGATCGGCCTCGCGTTCGGAGCGCTCTACCAGATGCAGGACCGCGCGATGAAGGCGAAGAAGCGCGGCGCGCTCTACGACTGGATCCCGAATCTGCGCGTTCTCGATCTGGTCAGCTACCGCTCGATGGTCTTCGGGTTCGCGATCTATAGCGCGGGCATCTTGGCGGGAGTCCTCTACGCGTACAACCGTCACGGCGCGCTGACCTCGTTCAGCGCGAAGGAAGTCGGCGCGCTCGTCGCGTGGGTGGCGTTCGCGGCGATCCTCCAATCGCACCTGAGCGGAACATTCAGGACGAGGAAGACGGCCGGGGTGGCTCTCGTCGCCTTCCTCGCGATCGTCGTGTCGATCTTCGGTATCGACCGAGGATGACGATGAAACGGGAGAGCAATCGATGACGCTGACACTGATCGGAGTGAACCACCGGACGGCACCGGTGGAGCTTCGCGAGCGGCTCAGCATCGCGAAAGGGAGCGAGGCCGATGTGCTGCGCCCGCTCTGCTCGAACGGCGGCATCCGCGGCTCCGCGGTGATCTCGACTTGCAACCGTGTCGAGATCGTCGTCTCCTCCGAGGCCGACAACATCATCGAACCGGTCGTCGAGCTCCTCGCGGAGCGGGCAGGTCGCGAGGCCGAGTCGATCGAGAAGCACCTCTACGTCCTCCGCCATCGCGACGCGATCCGGCACATGTTCCGCGTCGCTTCGGGGCTCGACTCGATGGTCATCGGCGAGCCGCAGATCGGCGGCCAGGTGCGCGACTCGTACCAGATCGCCAAGAACCTCGACACGCTCGACTCGACTCTTTACGCGCTCTACGAACAGACGCTGCACGTCGCGAAGCGGGTTCGCACCGAGACCGGCATCGGCGAGCACGCCGTGTCGATTCCGTTTGCCGCGGTCGAGCTCGCGAAGAAGATCTTCGGCGACCTAACGGGGCTGCGCGCGCTTCTGGTCGGCGCCGGCGAGATGGGCGAATTGACGGCCGAGCATCTGAAGGGCAACGGACTCGAGTCGATCGTCGTGGCAAACCGCGCCCTCGACAAGGCGGTCGAGCTCGCGGGGCGCTTTGGCGGCTCGGCCGTGGCCTTCGACAGCGTCGGCGCGCAGCTCGCGCTGGCCGACATCGTCATCGTCTCGACGGCGGCGCCGAACTACACCGTCACGGCCGAGCAGGTCTCGGCGGCGATGAACGAACGGCGCCGAGGCGACATCTTTCTCATCGACCTCTCGGTCCCTCGCAACATCGATCCGGCGATCGCCGACATCGAAGGCGCGTATCTCTACAACATCGACGATCTCTCGGAAGTCGCCGAGGCGAACAAGGCGAAGCGGCTCGAAAAAGCGGGGCAGGCCGACCGGATCATCGAGAAGGAAGTCGACGCGTTTCTCAAGCGGCTCGCGACGCAGGATGCGGTTCCGACGATCGTCGAGCTGCAGAGGCGTCTCGACGAGATCCGGCAGGCGGAGCTCGAGAAGTGCCTGCGCAGGATGGGACCGGTCACCGCCGAGCAGCGCCAGGCGATCGAGGCGCTCACCACCGGCATCATCAACAAGGTCGCCCACTACCCGATCATCCGCCTTCGTGAGTCGGCGTCGGCCCCGCACGAAGGGGAGACGATCCGCGAGACGATCCGGAAGATCTTCGGACTGCGATGAACCCCATCAGGATCGGATCCCGCGGCAGCAAACTAGCTCTCTGGCAGGCCCACGAAGTACAGCGGCTGCTCGCCGACGCCGGCCACGCGTCGGAGATCGTCATCTTCAAGACGACGGGAGACAAGCGCACCGACGTGTCGCTCGCCACGATCGGCGGCAAGGGACTGTTCATCAAGGAGCTCGAAGAGGCGCTCGACCGCGGCGAGGTCGACATCGCGGTCCACAGCCTCAAGGACGTTCCTTCGATCATCCCGGAGCAGTTCGAGCTCGTCTCGTTCCTCGAGCGCAACGATCCGCGCGACGCCTGGATCCAGTCGGGAGAGAAGTCGCTTCGCGAGCTGCCTTCCGGCGCGCGCGTCGGCACCGGCTCGCCGCGCCGGCGAACGCAGCTGCTGCAGCTGCGCGACGACATCGAGGTCATGGAGCTTCGCGGCAACGTCGACACGCGCCTCGGCAAGCTTCGCGACGGGCAGTACGAAGGCATTCTCCTCGCGAGCGCGGGGCTCAATCGGTTAGGCCTTTCCGGCGAGATTACGAGCCTGTTTCCGCTCGAGGAGATCACGCCCGCGGCGGGACAGGGAATCGTGGGAATCGAGATCCTGGCCTCGCGCGACGATCTGCGCGACGCGCTCGCGAAGATCAATCACGAGCAGTCGGCGATGCAGGCGCGTATCGAGCGTGGAGTGCTCCAGCGCTTCGGAACTCTTCTCGACTGTTACACGCCGGTCGCGGTGCACGCTGAGCTGCGCGGTGACTCGGTGCGCTGCCACGCGTTCCTCTCGAACCTGAAGGGGGACGTGGCGATCCGCGTCGTCGACGAGGCGCCGCGCGCGGAATCCGAAGCGCTCGTCGTGCGGGTGCACCAGGCGCTCTGCGACAAGGGTGCGCTCGCGCTCATCGAGCCGGGCGCGGCGTGATGCGGGAGCGGCCGCTCATCGGCCGGCGGGTTCTCGTCACCCGAGCCGCGGCGCAGTCGGCGGAGCTCGTCAGGCTGCTCGAGGCCGCGGGAGCGGACGTCGTTCACTTCGCGGCGATCGAGATCGCACCTCCTCCGTCGTGGGAATCGCTCGACGCGGTGATCGTTTCGCCCGACTCATTTCACTGGATCGTTTTCACCTCGACGAACGGAGTTGATGCGTACTTCGTGCGTGCGAGGGAGCTTGGACTCAACGCGGAGCTTCGCGGTGCGAAGGTCGCCGCGGTCGGAAGCGCGACGGCGGAGGCGCTTCGGCGACACCGCATCGAGCCCGACCTGATGCCCGACAAGTTCCAGGCGTCCGAGCTGCTTCCGCTGCTTCCGACGGATCAGCGCGGGCTGCGAACCGCGGTCGTCCGTGCCCTCGAAGGGCGCGAAGTCCTCGTCGACGAGTTGCGGGCGCGCGGCGGCGACGTGCACATCGCGGTGGCGTACGAGACGCGGAAGGCCGGGGCGCTCCCCGGCGCGTTGCGCGCGGCGCTGGCCGCCGGCGAGATCGACGCGCTGACCTTCACGAGCCCGTCGACGGTCGAGGGGACGCTCTCGCATCTTTCGCCGGACGAGCTTGCGCGCGTCATGAACGGCAGTCTCGTCGCATCGATCGGCCCGGTGACCACGAGAGCGCTCGCGCGCTACGCTGCGACGAACGTCATCGAAGCCGCGGAGTCGACGGT